>JBLHWO010000001.1:0-65937 GCA_047629215.1 Cellvibrionaceae bacterium
CCCTTTTAAACAAGCCCCTATTAAACGACTTTATCAACAATCACATTTTGTGCTGCGAAATTAGTGGGGACTAAAATGGTGTCTCTTGCCACTCGCCCTAACTCGGGGAAATCGAGAGAGTAGTGTAAACCGCGACTTTCTTTGCGCTCCATAGCGGAGCGAATAATCAATTGTGAAACGGTCGCTAAGTTTCGCAACTCAATTAAATCGTTACCCACTTTATAGTTACTATAGTATTCAGCGATCTCTCTCTGTAATAACTTAACTCTATGCTGTGCTCTCTCAAGTCGTTTCTGAGTGCGTACAATTCCGACATAGTCCCACATGAAACGTCTTAATTCGTCCCAGTTGTGGGAAATCACAACATCTTCATCTGAATTCGTGACTCGCGATGAATCCCAAGGTTTGGGAGTGTCCATATCAGGTATGCTATTGATCGTCTGTTTGATATTGATGGCGGCTGAACGAGCGTAAACGATACATTCTAATAAGGAATTACTGGCCATACGGTTGGCACCGTGTAGACCAGTGAAAGAGGTTTCACCTATTGCATATAGATTGAGTAGATCGGTCTGGCCATTTTCGTCGACCATGATTCCCCCGCAGGTATAGTGAGCCGCTGGCACAACAGGAATGGGGTCTTTAGTAATATCGATACCGTATGCGAGGCAACTTTTTTTAACGTTAGGAAAATGTTCGTCGATAAAGTCCGCGGGTTTATGACTAATATCTAAATAGAGATGATCGCAACCTAAGCGCTTAATTTCATGGTCAATCGCGCGTGCTACGATATCTCTGGGGGCGAGTTCTTTTTGCGCGTTAAAGCGATGCATAAACCGCTCGCCGTCAGGTAAGGTAAGGTACGCGCCTTCGCCTCTCAGTGCCTCTGTGATTAATAGGGTTTTGGCTCTGGGATGATATAAGCAGGTCGGATGAAACTGATTGAATTCCATGTTGGCCACTCTGCACCCAGCTCGCCAAGCCATTGCAATACCATCTCCGCTAGCCCCGTCGGGATTACTGGTATAAAGATAAGCTTTACTGGCTCCACCTGTCGCTAAAATAACGACTTTGGCCTGAAAGGTGCAGACTTGATCATTTTCACGATCATAAACATAAGCTCCACTACAGCGCAGGCGTCGGCTGTTAGCGTCAGCTTGATGAATCAAGTCAATAGCGATGTGTTGTTCGAAAAGGTCGACATTATCAGATTCGTGAATACGTTCAATCAGTGTGCTATGAACCGCTTTGCCGGTTGCGTCAGCACTATGAATGATACGCCTGTGGCTATGGCCACCTTCTTTCGTAAGATGATAGTCGCTATCGTCTTCCTTTCGGGTAAAGCTGACGCCTTGATCTACTAGCCATTGGATGGCATCAGAACTGTTTTCAACTGTAAACTTAACGGCATCTGGATGGCATAAGCCAGCACCCGCATTTAAAGTGTCTTTTACGTGAGCTTCTATAGAATCTTCGTCGTCAAGAACAGCCGCTATGCCACCCTGGGCATACCAAGTAGAGCCGTCTTTTAAGCGGTTTTTACTGAGAACGGCGATGCGGCCAAATTGTGACAAGTTAAGTGCCAGCGCTAAACCTGCTGCTCCGCTGCCAATAACAAGAATGTCGTGACGAAAATGCATATTCATTGGTAGACTACTATATAGTTGAATTTAAAAGTGCTTTAGAGGTGCGAGAGTATATCACCTTGGAACTTATTCAAAATAATTGTGTCCGATTACGGTCGATGGATATTAAAAAATATTTTCAACTTAACGCACAAACGAAAAACAGAGAATTTGCTAGGGAGCATCCATGGCCGCGTCAACAGCGCAAAGCAGTAAGAAAGATAATGCGCCGGACACTGACCAACAGCTAGTCGAGCGAGTGCAGCAGGGAGATAAGCGCGCGTTTGATCTGTTGGTACTAAAATATCAGCATAAGATCATATCTGTGGTACATCGCTATGTACGAGACTCGGCAGATGTTCAAGATGTCGTGCAAGAAGCATTCATTAAAGCTTATCGAGCATTAGAAAGTTTTCGAGGTGAAAGCGCCTTTTATACGTGGATGTATCGTATAGCGATTAATACCGCAAAAAATCATCTGATATCCCGTGGGCGAAGACCGCCAGCAACGGATGTTGATATTGATGATGCTGAATATTTTGCGGGTAATGATAGTCTTAAAGATTTCAATACTCCTGAAAGCAGTTTGTTTTGTGAGCAGCTGCAGTCCGCAGTGGAGGCCTCTATTCAAGGGTTATCGGAAGACTTACGAACAGCGTTAACTCTAAGAGAAATGGATGGCCTAAGTTATGAGGAAATAGCCGATATTATGAAATGCCCTGTGGGCACAGTTCGGTCTAGAATATTTCGTGCCCGTGAAGCTATCGATAAGGTTGTGCAGCCTTTGATGGCATAAAGAGAATAGAAGTATATCCTAAGTGATTGAAACTATTAGAAAAATAAAAGATATGACTTTTCTTGTTTTTTTGTGAACTTTGTCATAAAAAAAAAGTCCTAAACTTGAACCCATGCACTTTGCAATTTTGGTAACTTTTATGTCAAAACAAGTTATATCGAAACTAGAGCCGTCATCCAATCTGCAGTTAGATGAGTCCTTATCGGCCTTAATGGATGGCGAGGCAACTGAAATCGAAATTCGACGAATCTTAAAGTCAAATGGTGAGGTCAAACAATCCATTGATGAGCGCTGGATGCGTTACCACATTACAAGTGATGTGCTAAAAGGTGAGTTTAAGCTTGGCAAGTCTATAATAGATGTATCTGCTTCTATCTCAGCGGCTATAGACGCTGAACCAACTTATTCTGGGGTTAGCGACTCTGATCTTAGTAAAAAAGCTAAAAAAGAGAAAGTCTCTTTTTGGTCTAATTTAGGTAAGTTTGCTATAGCAGCATCAGTAGCGGGTGCGGTAGTTGTAGGCGTTCAGTTTTCTCCAAGTAATACAGGTAGTACGATAGCGAATACTCCGGTTACGTTAAATACCCCCGCTAATATCGCTAGCCAACCTAATTTTGGTGGTGATACATCGGTAAGGGTTGTTGGTAATCAAGCCCCACTAGTGCAGCAGCAAAAGCCAATTGTTATTAACGAAGCGACTCAAGAGCAGCTGCAGAAAATGGAAGGCGAGATTAACCGTTTGATGTTGGAACATGCTCAAGATGGCTCGCAAAATACTCAGCAAGGCGTGTTGCCCTATGTTCGAGTGCCAGGAACGGATCAATAAGTACTTTTTTGTTAGTGAATATTCTCCTATAGTAGTACTATAAGCTTTTTGCCATTTTTGGTTTGGGCCGATTAGATAATGCTGAGTACACCTTTTTTCTTTATTGCGCTAATAATTTTTAGTGCTCATACTATGATGGCCGTGGCTTCTACAGTAGGCTCTGATTCGCCCCAACCTAAGGCTTTAGAGCGCGCCTCTCCCGCCGAGCCCGGCCAGGCGCATGATTCGTTAGAAACACAACCAAGTGACTTTGACGACGAATCCGTTGAGCTGCATGAAGACAAAGAAATTATTATAGATTCGATACAGACTTTTTTTTCAGTTCTGTCGACAGCAAATAAGAACATTAGTCACGAAAGTTTGCTCACCTATGAAGCTAATGGTTTTATTACAACGTACAAATTGCAGCACTTAGTTAATGATAATGAAGTTAAGCAGCAGCTTATGTTTATGGACGGACCTAAACGTCAGGTTATACGTAACCAGAGCTTATCGCCTTGCATTCAAGGTGCAACTCGTTGGGGACTATGGCCAACGACAGTATCATCGTCTTCATTCTCTGCTTATAAACTTAAAACCATTTCCTTAGAAAGGATCGCCAATCGTGAAGCGATTCTTTTTGAAATCACACCCAAAGACGAGTACCGCTATGGGTATCGTTACAGTGTAGATAAGCAAACAGGTTTAGTGCTGAAGGCTGTAACTTATTATAAAGATGTCATTATTGAACGTTTGCAAACGGTATCGATCGATTTTATTGGAAAAGATGAAGAGCTTACTGAGGGAGCTAATTATTCATGGCGTGTTCCAGAAGTTGGCCCTTGCTACTCTAAACAATTTACGCCAGCTTGGAACGTGCAGTGGTTGCCTGAAGGTTTTGAATCGGTTGGTAATAGAATAACTGCACAGGGTGAGCAGGTTTTGATTTTTGCAGATGGTTTAGTTTCTGTCTCGGTATTTGTAGTTAATTCTGAAGCAGAAAATTTATCAAAAGCAACGGCTAGGCATGGGGCTACCGTCGTTGTGATCGCACCCGTAGGCTCACAGCCTGACCGGAGCATAGCAGTAGTAGGTGAAATCCCAACTGCAACGGCGCGTAAAATAGCCGTGTCAGTCAAACCTATATGACAGTAAGTTTGCATGGTTACTGTTTACTGTGCTTTTAGAGAGTTAAGTTAGAGGTTAAGTTAGGTTAGAGAGTTAAACTAAAAAGTTAAATAATTGAAGCAAATATAATGTGTTGAAAGAAACTGGACGTGTCATTGCTATAAAAGAAGACTCTCTTTGGGTAGAAACGATTAAGCGCTCTACTTGCGGATCTTGTGCTGCAGAAAAAGGTTGTGGGCAAACCTTACTGCAAAAAATAGGAGCCAACCCGACTTACTTGCGTATTCCTTTCGAATATGATTCTACGCGTAGGTATCATTTAAACGATTCAGTTACTATTGGGATTCCTAACGATATTATTGTTAAAGGGTCGCTATTTTTATACTTATTACCGCTCACCTTTTTACTTGCATTAAGTGGAGTCGCCCATACCTTTAGCTCTAAAGACTTCGTTTCGATTTTAGCAGGTATAATGGGTTTTACGATTGGATGTCTATTAATAAGGTGGCATAGCTATCATTATCGCAACGACAAGCGACATCAGGCTTGCTTGGTAGAGGACGATTTAGTACAAGACGATTTGATACAGGAGATTAACGTCACTTAACACAGCGCTTTTATTGAACTTTTAGGCCTGTCTAAAGGTCTTTTGTAATTCAGAGATTTATTAAGAGGAGACTTACTATGCGGTTGAACCAGCCTTATCAGTTTTTTACTGGCTTATTGTTAATGACATTTATTGTTACAGGACAGGCAAGATCTTTTCCTGAGTTTACAGATCTAATTGAAGAAAAGTCCCCTGCCGTAGTAAAGATTACAGCTGAAAAAAAGAGTAAGCGTTCAAAGCAATCGCAAATGGAACTCCCTGAAAATGTTCCGGATATTTTCAAGCATTTCTTTGACCCTCGGCAAATGCCAGAGCGTGGGTCACGTGCAGCGGGTTCTGGTTTCTTGATTTCTGAAGATGGGTATATTCTAACGAATCACCATGTTGTTGAAGGTGCAACTGATGTTTTCGTTCGCTTAATTGACCGGCGCGAATACGATGCTGAAATTGTTGGTACCGATCCGCAGTCTGATTTAGCGTTATTAAAAATAAAAGAAAAAAACCTTCCATTTCTTACCTTAGCCAACTCCGATAAAGTACGGGTAGGTGAGTGGGTGTTAGCCATTGGTTCGCCCTTTGGTTTAGATTATTCCGTTACTGCCGGTATTATCAGCGCCATCGGTCGTAGCATTCCTGGAGAGGGAACGCAAAACTACGTCCCCTTTATACAAACTGACGTTGCTATTAATCCCGGTAACTCTGGGGGTCCGTTATTTAATTTAGACGGCGATGTCGTTGGAATTAACTCTCAAATATATACTCGTTCAGGTGGTTCTATTGGCTTGTCTTTTGCGATTCCTTCTAATCTTGCAAGCGATGTTGTAGAGCAATTAAAAGATACCGGTAAAGTTGATCGCGGTTGGTTAGGGGTTGTTATTCAGGATGTAGATAAAGACTTAGCCTTATCCTTTGGTTTGAAAAAGCCGCAGGGTGCTCTAGTGGCTCAAATGGAGCCCAATGGCCCAGCTGAGCGTAGTGGCTTAAAAGTCGGTGATATTATTCTTGAGTTTAACGGGCGCGAGATTGCGACATCATCTGACTTGCCTTATGTCGTTGGTCCAGTGCGAGCAGGTTCGGTTGTACCGGTTAACATTATTCGCAAAGGTAAAAGACGCACAATTGATGTTACTGTTGGGACTCGCAATAGTTCGGATGCTGCGGCTACTCCATCGTCTGCTCCGGAAGTTCCAGTTGATACCCGCCTAGGGTTGGTTGTAGAAGAAATGACGGCCGATATGAAAAGTGTAGTCGGTGTTGAAGGGGTTATTATTAAACAAGTTTCTGTAAATAGTCCTGCCGCTGCGGCAGGTTTAGAGCCTGGTGATGTACTAGTGCAATTGGGTTTCGACGAAATTCGCTCAGCTAAGCAGTTTAGAAAGATTGAAAAAGCATTGCCGGTTAATAAACCTCAGCCGGTTCGAGTGATAAGGCGCGGTTCGCCATTGTTCCGCAGTATTACTATTGATAAATAGGTATCAATAAATAATTTTTCTCTACTAATTATAGCGGCATCATAAAGGCGACTTTTCGAGGTCGCTTTTTACATTATTACGCTTTATATTGTGTAAAGTAAGAAATCTAACCCTCTAACGTGGCGCCATATATCAAAGGTACAAAGTCTTTCATAGATCATAGGCCTTTAATAAGGTAAAATCCGCGCTCTTTCGTTCTCCCTACCCCATCTATAGTTATTAACGGTGTTAGCCCAGCAGTGACCGACCTCAGCCATATTCGTAATTTCTCTATTATTGCCCATATTGACCATGGTAAATCGACCTTAGCAGATCGTTTTATTCAGTATTGTGGAGGCCTAGCTCAGCGTGAAATGGCGGCACAGGTGCTGGACTCCATGGATATTGAGCGTGAGCGGGGTATCACGATAAAGGCGCAGAGCGTTACGCTTAACTATACCGCACGTGATGGTAAGGTATACCAACTCAATTTTATTGATACCCCCGGCCACGTTGACTTTTCCTATGAAGTGTCACGATCATTAGCGGCTTGTGAAGGTGCTTTGCTAGTTGTGGATGCAGCTCAAGGGGTTGAAGCTCAGTCGGTTGCTAACTGCTACACCGCACTTGAGCAGGGGCTAGAAGTTATCACAGTGCTTAATAAAATGGATTTACCCCAAGCGGAACCTGACCGTGTTGCTCAAGAGATAGAAGATATTATTGGTATTGAAGCAACTGATGCCGTTCAATGTAGTGCTAAGTCTGGTTTAGGCGTTGAGGATGTACTTGAAGATTTGGTTAAGAGAGTGCCGCCACCAGCGGGAGATATTGACGGGCCATTGCAAGCATTAATCATAGATTCTTGGTTCGATAACTATTTAGGTGTTGTTTCTTTAGTCCGCGTTAAGCATGGCACCTTGAAAGTCAAAGATAAAATAGTCATTAAATCGGTTGGCAAATCCCACGTCGTCGATAGTGTAGGTGTGTTTACGCCTAAAAGAATGCCCCTAAAAGAACTTAAGGCGGGGGAGGTGGGCTTTGTCGTTGCCGGCATTAAAGATATTCATGGTGCCCCTGTTGGAGATACACTGACTCATGCTGCAAGCTATGAAACGGTTGAACCCTTACCGGGCTTTAAAAAAGTAAAGCCGCAAGTTTATGCAGGTTTATTTCCCGTTAGTTCCGATGATTACGAATCGTTTAGAGACGCCTTGGCTAAATTAACCTTAAATGATGCGTCTTTATTTTATGAGCCAGAAAGTTCAGATGCTTTAGGTTTTGGTTTCCGTTGCGGTTTTTTGGGTATGCTCCACATGGAGATTATTCAAGAGCGTTTAGAGAGGGAGTATGATCTTGATTTAATTACCACGGCACCTACCGTTATTTTTCAAGCGGTAAAAAATGATGGAGAGGTGATTCAAGTTGATAATCCTTCAAAGTTGCCTGACCCTACCTATCTGATTGAAATGCGTGAGCCGATTGTTGAGGCTAATATTCTGGTTCCTCAGGCTTATTTGGGTCCAGTAATCACCCTGTGCGTTCATAAACGTGGCGTTCAAAAAGAGATGCTGTATGTTGGTAATCAAGTATCGCTGCGCTACGAGCTCCCGATGAATGAAGTTGTGTTGGATTTCTTTGACCGGTTAAAATCAGCTAGCCGTGGGTTTGCTTCATTGGATTACAGTTTCATACGTTTTGAAAAAGCGCCATTGACGCGCTTGGATGTATTGATTAATGGTGATAAAGTCGATGCCTTGGCAATGATTATTCATCGTGATTATGCGCAAGGCCGTGGTCGTTTATTAACGGAAAAGATGAAAGAATTGATTCCACGCCAAATGTTTGATGTGGCCATTCAAGCTGTCATTGGTGGCCAAGTTGTTGCACGTACTACAGTAAAAGCACTACGTAAAAATGTTACGGCTAAATGTTATGGTGGTGATATTTCCCGTAAGAAAAAATTGTTAGACAAACAAAAAGCCGGTAAAAAACGAATGAAGCAGGTGGGGAATGTTGAGATTCCTCAAGAAGCTTTTCTGGCAGTGCTAAGAGTTGACGATTAGCACTATAATAATTAATAAAAACGTTGTTATTTATAGCGAGTATGAGATAAGCCTTTATGGATATTAATTTCCCATTAATTTTAGTGATTCTGGTCTTTGTATCTGGCTTAGTAGCATTAATTGATAAATTATTTTTGGCTAAAGGTAGAGGGCAAGCTAAGCCTGAACCGGTATTCGTCGAATATTCAAAATCTTTTTTTCCTGTTTTATTAGTTGTTCTTGTGCTGCGCTCTTTTCTGGTTGAACCGTTTCAGATTCCGTCTGGCTCAATGGTGCCAACGTTAGAGGTGGGTGACTTTATTCTCGTTAATAAATTTACCTATGGTATTCGTTTGCCGGTTATTCGTACCAAGGTGTTGGATATCAACGACCCTAAACGTGGCGATGTGATGGTGTTTTTTCCTCCTCATGAAAAGCGTTATTTCATTAAAAGGGTCATTGGCTTGCCGGGGGACCGAATTGACTATATTGATAATCAGTTATTTGTTAATGGAGAAAAAGTAAAGGAAGATCTTCAAGCCAGGCTGCCGGCTAATAGCCCCTTTTACGAAATCTACAAAGAAACTATTGGTGATGTGGAGCATCAAACCCGTAAAGATTTACAGCCTAGGGTGGTTTTAGAGAAACGAGCTATCATGGTTCCAGAAGACCATTATTTTATGATGGGTGATAACCGTAACAATAGTTCTGACAGCAGAGTTTGGGGCCCAGTCCCGAAAGAAAATATTGTTGGAAAAGCCTTTGCGATATGGATGCATTGGGAAGGATTTAGCAGTTTACCAAGCTTTTCAAGATTGGGCGCTATTGAATAGCTTAGCCAGATTATATTGACTAAATAAATATATAATAATTGTTGCTGAAATATACGTGGTGTAAACCTTCAGGTTTAATTTAATTAAATAAATAGTAATCAGAGGGCAGCCTTATGAATAGTATAAAAAAACAAAAGGGTTTATCAGGAATAGGCTGGTTATTTGTGATTAGCGTTCTCGGTTTTAGTTTGCTGCTAGTATCAAAATTGGGGCCTCACTACTTAGATAACCGCTTTGTAGTTTCGACACTGCAAACCTTGGCAGATGACCCTGAATTTCCTCGTATGGCTCCGAGCGAAATACGTTCAAAGCTCTATAAAATATTTACCCTCAACAATATTCGCGGTACGGCTGTAGGCGCATTGGAGGTTGTAAAGAATTCTAAAAGTACCCTAGTCACCATTAATTATGAAGAGCGTATAAGCCTCATGCATAATATTGATGTCGTTCTTACCTTTAACAGTTTATTAGATAGTGCGCGACCTGGTGAGTGCTGTAGTGGATATTAATAGTGCAAGTCAATAGTAGAGAAATAAATGCCTGATTATGAACACTTACAGCAGAAGTTAGTTTATGACTTCTCCGACATCTCTTTTTTATCATTAGCTTTAACGCACTGCAGCTACGCTAGTCAAAATAATGAGCGTCTAGAGTTTCTGGGCGATGCTTTATTAAACTCTATAATTGCTCAAATATTATTTATGCAGTTTCCTGAAGAGCGTGAAGGGATTTTGTCTCGTTTGCGTGCTAGCCTTGTGAAAGGTGACACTCTTGCAGATATTGCGCGTGAACTTTCTCTTAGTGACTATTTGATCATGGGCGAAGGTGAGTTAAAAAGTGGCGGTTTTCGTCGTGATTCTATTCTTGCAGATGTTGTTGAGTCGATTATCGGCGCTATATTTATTGACGGTGGAATGTGGCCCTGCCAGTCCTTTATCAAGCGCATATTTAAATCACGATTAGAGATACTGTCTGTTGATAAGTATTTAAAAGACCCTAAAACACGGCTACAAGAACTCTTGCAAGGTCGGCAGCTGCCCCTTCCAAGTTATATAGTGGTTAATATCGAAGGTGAGTCACACCAGCAAGAATTTACGGTGCGTTGTGAAACCGCCATCCTAAAGGAAGGCCCAATTGCTTCTGCTTCCAGCCGTAGGCAAGCAGAAAAATTAGCGGCCGCAAAAATATTAAGTTGGTTAGAGGATCAAAGTAATGAGTGAGCCCCCAAAGGTTGAAACCCCAATGGTTAAAATAAAGTCGCGCTGTGGCTACGTTGCTATAATAGGTAGGCCCAATGTAGGTAAATCAACTTTACTGAATCATATATTGGGGCAAAAGCTAAGTATTACCTCTAGAAAACCACAGACTACACGGCATAATCTATTGGGTATCAAAACAGACGAAGAAAATAAAACACAGTTTTTGTTTGTCGATACCCCAGGCTTACATCAAGAGCATAAAAAAGCCTTAAACCGTTACATGAATCAGGCTGTTACTACGGCAATTAGAGACGTAGATGTGATAGTGTTTGTTGTTGATAAGCTTCAATGGTTTGTAGAAGACGATTTAGTAGCAAAACGTATTCGTGATAGTAAAGTTCCGGTTGTTATTGCCGTCAATAAAGTAGACCAAATAGAAAATAAAGAAACTCTGCTACCACATTTACAGCGGCTACTAGCTACGCTTAATGTGCAAGATGTCGTGCCTGTGTCTGCCCTACAGAGTCAAAATGTCGATCGCCTGCTCGATGTGATTCGAGGCCATTTGCCTGAAAATGATTACTTCTTCCCTGAAGATCAAATAACGGACAAAAGCTCCCGTTTTTTAGCCGCCGAACTTATCCGAGAAAAAATCACACGTCAGTTGGGAGATGAATTACCCTATCAGATGACAGTAGAGATTGAAAATTTTAAAGATGAAGGAAAAATCATTCATATTGACGCATTAATTTTGGTTGAAAGGGAAGGTCAAAAACGAATCTTAATAGGTGACAAAGGCGCTCGTATCAAGCAAATAGGGCAGCAAGCCCGCGAAGAAATGGAAAAACTGTTTAATAATAAAGTAATGTTGAAAACATGGATTAAGGTTAAATCGGGGTGGTCAGATGACGAGCGCGCTTTGCGTAGCTTGGGATATTTTGATGAATCTTAAGTTTTAGCTTATGCCATGCGGTCAAATAAACTATCTTTGAAATGAAAAGCCCAACACTGTTTTTATTTTATAGGTAATAATGATTACTGTTTGAAATCATCTCATCCTATGCGTATTGAACTTCAACCTGCTTATGTTCTTCATTCTCGCCCTTTCCGCGATTCCAGTCTTTTAGTTGATCTTCTTACGCGAGATCATGGGCGCTTGACTTTAATTGCCAAAGGCGCACGTAATCCAAAGCAAAGCCAGCGTCAGTTGCTTCAAGTACTGGTTCCCTTGTCAATTTCATGGCAAGGGAAAAGTGAATTGAAGACATTAATTGGAATCGAACCGGTGGGAAACCCTTTTTCACTTGAGGGTCGGTTTCTTTACAGCGCGTTCTACGCTAATGAATTGTTAACTTATTTATTAGCTCAAGGTGATTCAGTAACCGATATTTATGAGCTTTATAGTAACCTACTTTCTAACTTACAAGAAAAAAAAGATTTAGAGCTTACTTTGCGTGATTTTGAATTTTCTCTGCTTAATTTCATGGGCTATGGGATTAACTTTGAGCTGGAAGCTTCGGAAGGTATGCCAATAGCAGCAGAAAAATACTATGGTTTTATGAACGAAGCTGGTTTTTTCCCCGAAAACATGTGTTCTGATAAGACCTTGGCAATTTACCAAGGGGCTCATTTGCTCGCCATTTCTGAAGGTAGGTATGATCACCCCCTTACTCGAAAGCTAGCTAAAAAAATCACACGAATTGCATTTTCTATACTGTTACAGGGGAAAGTAATTAAAAGCCGAGAGTTCTTTAATTAGTACTTATTAGTGATCAAAGATAATATCTATATCGTGTTCTTCGGCCCACTTGATTAGTTCGTCTATCGATCTTATAAAAGCTGAAAACTGGTTTTTAGCATTATCTATTTGATTTTTCTCTAATACATTATCCAATATTTTGGCCTGTCTCTGTAACTCAGGTACTCCGCAATAACAGCTCCCCCCATTAATTTTGTGTACTAGGCTGCCCAATTTTTTCCATTGATTGTTGTTAAATAATATCTCTATCTGATGTCTTTCTTCTTGTATGAGCGCGATTAACATGCGGAGCATCTCTTTTGCGAGATCATAGTTGTTTCTACTAAAGATGAGTGACTGCTTAACATCGACAACTTTATTAATGGTCCCACTATCATCAGTTGATTTTTCTTTTATAAATTCTAGGGCTGCATTCGTAGGTGTATTAGCATATTTTATATTTTTTTTATTACTATCGCTTGTGCTTTCATCTAAGTGATTGTCGTGAGTCAGGCTAGAAAAGTTAGAGATCCGCCTATTTTTTTCCTTTATAACTGACTGGTTTGTTAACCATCGATCAAGAGTGTTTAGTAATTCTTCATTGTCTAGAGGTTTGGTTAAATATTCATCAAAGCCAACAGTCAATGCCTCTAATCTTTTCTCATTACTACTGTGGGCGCTAATAGCAATAATAGGTAATCTTTTTTTGCTATCTGTTTCGAGGTCGCGAATTTTTTTAACGGCTTCTAAACCACTCATTTTCTCCATTTCAATATCCATTAGAATAAGTGCGAATGGCTGTTTATGATAATAATCTACAGCTTCTTCACCATTTTCTGCTTCTACTATAGTCAGTGATAGAAAACGTAATATCTCTATCACTATTCTTCGGTTAGCTTTACTGTCGTCGACTAATAATATAGCTACTCCATTTTGTGCCGGCTTCGTTAGATCTTTAGAGCGCAAATATCGCTGAAAAATAACCAGTAATAACCCAATAATCACTATGCATGAACAAATAAACATAATGATTTTCAGTGTGGCTCCAGCAAAAGCAAATAATGCGACAACAGCTAGTGCGATTATTATGGCTAGGCTAATTACGGAAGTAGGAATCCATTTGTTGGGTAGCATTGGGTACCTATCATTTAGGTTCAGAAAAATGAAAAAGAGTTATTTGTTATACTTGCTAGCGAGTTAAGCTATTCAAGGGTAAAATAACCCTCTTTGATTCGCAAGCTGAATAAATGATAAATCCTATACGCACTCCAAGCTCTATTCATTTTCCAACAATCGAAGCTTGTATTGGTAATACCCCCCTAGTTAGACTGCAAAGGCTACCGGGTAATACCAGTAATATTATTCTTGCTAAGTTAGAGGGTAATAATCCAGCAGGTTCTGTTAAAGACCGTCCGGCGATGTCGATGATTACTAGGGCCGAGGCAAGGGGAGATATTAAGCCTGGTGATAGTTTGATTGAGGCAACCAGTGGTAACACTGGTATCGCTCTAGCCATGGCTGCGGCTATTAAAGGCTACCGTATAACGCTTATCATGCCTGTCAGTTCAACCGTTGAGCGAAAGCAAGCAATGACAGCTTATGGCGCCGAACTTATTTTGGTGCCCGAAGAAGAGGGTATGGAAGGCGCACGTGATTTAGCTTTAAAAATGCAGGCGGAAGGGATGGGTCGAGTATTGGATCAGTTCGCAAATAGTGATAATCCACTTGCCCACTATGAAGGCACTGGTCCAGAAATTTGGCAGCAAACTCAAGGTACAGTGACACATTTTGTTAGCTCTATGGGCACAACGGGGACAATTACTGGAACGTCTCGTTACCTTAAAGAACAAAATCCAGACATTCAAGTTGTTGGCTTACAGCCACAAGAGGGCGACAGTATCCCAGGTATTAGACGTTGGTCTAAAGAGTATATTCCATCGATTTACGATGATAGCTATGTCGATCACATTATTGATATGGGGCAAAAAGAAGCAGAGGACACTATGAGGGCCTTGGCTCAAAGAGAAGGTATTTTCAGTGGCGTGTCTTCTGGGGGAGATATAGCGGGGGCATTACGTTTAAGTCAAACGATCAGTAATGCAGTTATTGTTGCTATTGTCTGTGATCGAGGGGATCGTTATTTATCATCTGGCGTATTTAAAGCTGAGCAAGCTTAGCTAAATGGCACGTTTTTATAAGCCAAAAAAGCAAGTCCAAGCTTCATTACCACGTACTCTGACCAATATTAAAGTGGAGCGGCTGAGTGATGACGGGCGTGGAATT
Source organism: Cellvibrionaceae bacterium (assembly GCA_047629215.1). Taxonomy (GTDB): domain Bacteria; phylum Pseudomonadota; class Gammaproteobacteria; order Pseudomonadales; family Cellvibrionaceae; genus CANLBN01. The sequence goes on from JBLHWO010000001.1 coordinate 14,508, forward strand.
GCAAAAATTAATACGGCTACCGAATTTTCCTCTGCATCTGCTTCAGGGCAAAAGCGAGCGAGCAGTAAAAGTAGCAAAGGCAAAACGGTTTTTATCGATGGAGCACTGCCAGAAGAAACCGTCAATGCAACGGTTTTTCAGCACAGTAATCGCTATAGCGAGGCTTATGTAACGGAGATTATCAAGCCCAGTAAGCAGCGTGTGCAAGCCAAATGCAAGCATTACACTCGCTGTGGTGGTTGCCATGTGCAACACATGAGTATTGAAGAGCAGCACCGCTTTAAACTCGGGGCCATACTTGATCAGTTAAAAAACTGGGCCCAAATAGAACCTGAAATTGTTATCCCAACATTATCTAGTGAGCAATACAGATATCGTCGCCGTGTTCGCTTAGGTGTAGATAGCCGAAAATCTGATGGGAATAAGCCCCTAATGGGTTTTAGGCAAAATAATAGCAAGCAGCTTATTCGTGTTACAGAATGCCCTGTTATGGTTGAGTCATTAGAGTCTCTTATTGAACCACTACAAATGTGGCTTAACACTTATGTCCTTTCTATTACCCATATAGAATTGATTGATACTGATAAAACGGTTGGAGTCGTTATTCGCTATGCTCGCTCACTGTCTTTAGATCTTCGCCAACAACTCCAAACAATTTTAGATCCTTTCGATGCAATATGCTGGTTTCAAAATGAAAAAAACGGTGATTTAGAAAGCGTTGAGGGGGTGAGAGTAAAGCCCGAGTTACGCTATGGTTTGAGCGACTCTTTACACTCCCAGTTGTTATCAGTGCAGCCAGTATCCGCTCGGCGATTAACACTGAACTTTCATCCTCAAGATTTTATTCAGGGTAATGCAAATGTTAATCAGTTAATGGTCACACAAGCGATTGAACTGATGAAGCCACAAGCCGAGGAAAATATTCTCGATTTATTTTGTGGAGTCGGCAACTTTTCTTTACCCTTATCTCGCTTGGCTAAGCAGGTCAGAGGGGTAGAGGGTGTTGAAAATATGGTTGTAACTGCGACAGACAATGCCAAGCGCAATCATTGTGACAACACTCAATTTTTTAAAGTAGATTTGTCTGACTGGAAAGCGATAGTGTCTTCAGGAATGCTTTCGAGCTCTTGTGATGCACTAATTTTAGATCCGCCCAGAAGCGGCGCAAAAACACTTTGTGAAAAAATAAATAAACTTATGCCAAAGCGCATTGTCTATGTGTCTTGCGACTCTGCGACTTTTGCCCGGGATGCACAATTATTGTGCGGTCATAGCTATATACTGTCCCATTTAGGCTTAGTTGATATGTTCCCACAGACATCTCATAGTGAAGTGATGGGGCTGTTTGTTCATCCATCTTGGAAGGAAGTTCAAGACCGTTTATAAACTGTCCCTTAGATAACAACATAGTTGATGCACGACCGTCAATCAAAATACCGTTTGGAAATAAATAATAGATCAATATGGTTCAAGTAAGGCAAGATTATACAGATTCAATACCGCGCGATATCGATATCAATGATTGGGCGCAACGTATTGTAAGTGCCGCAAAATTACCTGCATCTGCGATGCAACCTTTACTAAAGGTTGCAGCTACAGCTCAGGTTTCAGAAGAGCAAGCTATAGCGGGTGATAACATTTGGTCTGAGCGTGCGAGTAGTTTTGTTTCTGGCCTTGAAATGGCTGATATTCTTGCAGACTTACAGCTTGACCAAGAAGCGCTTATTGCAGCAGTGATTTATCGTAGTGTTCGAGAGAATAAAATCGAATTGACGGATGTTAAAGCATTTTATGGCGAGAAGGTTGCTAAGTTGGTTGAAGGCGTTTTGAGAATGGCAGCAATACACTCCTTGCGCAACGATTCTGGTGAGGATGTCTTTGGTAAACAGTCTGATGAGCAAGTTGAGAACGTGCGTAAAATGCTCGTTGCAATGGTCGATGATGTTCGTATTGCTTTGATCAAATTGGCAGAAAGAACATGCGCTATTCGAGCCGTAAAAAATGCTGATGAAACAAGAAAAGTGAAGGTCGCTAGAGAAGTTTCTGATATTTATGCACCCCTCGCCCATCGTTTAGGTATTGGACATATGAAATGGGAGCTTGAAGATCTAGCCTTTCGTTATTTAAAACCTCTGGACTATAAAAATATTGCTAGCTTGTTAGATGAAAAACGACTGGCAAGACAAACCTACATTGATAGCGTCGTTAATGCGCTTACTACGCAAATTAAGACAAGCAGTATTGTTGCAGAAGTATCTGGTCGAGCTAAGCATATCTATAGTATTTGGAGAAAGATGCAGAGGAAGGGCATTGATTTTTCTGAGGTGTATGATATTCGAGCCGTTAGAATTATGGTGGAAAATATACGAGACTGTTACGAAGTCTTGGGTATAGTGCATACAATGTGGCGCAATATTCCCCATGAGTTTGATGATTATATTGCGGCCCCCAAAGAAAATGGTTATCGCTCATTGCATACCGCTGTTTTGGGCGCAGAAAATAAAGTATTAGAAGTCCAAATACGCTCTCACTCTATGCACGAAGAAGCAGAATATGGTGTTTGTTCACATTGGCGATATAAAGGTACTGATAGTGACCGACCCAATGACAGCTATGAAAAGAAAATTGAATGGTTAAGGCAAGTATTAGAGTGGCATGAAGAGTTAGGTGTAAATCCTTTATCCGATGACTTAAGTCAAGGCATAGAGCAAGATCGCATTTATTTGTTTACACCAGAAGGCCACATCCTAGATCTACCGTACAAAGCGACACCCTTAGATTTTGCCTATCGTATTCATACTGAAATTGGCCACAGTTGTCGAGGCGCAAAAGTTAATGGCCGCATCGTGCCACTCAACACCATTCTTAAAATGTCAGATCAAGTTGAAATACTGACGGGTAAACAAACGATTCCCAGCCGTGACTGGTTGATAGAAAGTTTAGGTTATTTAAATACCTCGCGTGCGCGTGCCAAAGTCCGTCAATGGTTCGGCGCCCAGGCCAAAGATCAAAATATTGCCGATGGCCGAGCACTTTTCGATAGAGAATTAAAACATCTAGGAATTCGCGAATTAAATTTTGAAAAATTAGTGTTAACACTTAAGCAAAATGATCTAGATGAGCTTTATGCCAGTATTGGTTCAGGCGATGTTGGTGTAGGCTACGTAATAAAAGCGGCGCAAAAACTAATCGCACCAATCGAAGAGCCAAAAATACATCTTGTCCAAAAAAAATCAACGCCGGGTCAAAATGATGTTTATATCGACGGCGTCGGTAATCTAATGACCACTATTGCGAACTGTTGTCATGCTTTACCCGGAGATGAAATTAGTGGCTATATAACTCAGGGAAGAGGCGTTTCTATTCATAGAAAAGATTGCAGTAATTTTTTGCAATTGGAAACGGACGAATCCGAACGCATAATTAAGGTTAATTGGGGTGAAGAGCCAAAGCAGTATTACGAAGTTGATATTATGGTTGAAGCTTATGATCGACAGGGTTTATTGCGCGATATTACTGTTCTCTTAGATAACTCTCACGTGAATGTTGTAGCCATGCAAACCTTATCGGATCGTGGTAATCATACAGTGGATATGGTTATGACTATCGAAATAAAAGACTTCAGCGAATTAAGCCGTATTCTGGCCCGAGTCAATCAATTGCCTAATATCGCATCGGCTAGGCGTCAGAATTGTGAGTAAATCAATCTATTCTCTTGAAGATTTATTAACACTAATGGCGCGTTTACGTGAGCCAGATTACGGTTGCCCTTGGGATTTAGCTCAATCCTATAAAACAATTACCTCTTCAACATTAGAAGAAGCCTATGAAGTCGTAGATGCCATAGAGCAGGATGATCCTAAACAGCTAAAAGAAGAGTTAGGTGATTTATTATTTCAAATTATTTTTTATAGCCACTTAGGTAAAGAAGAAGAAAAATTTGATTTTCATGATGTTGTATCTTCTCTTACCGAAAAGCTACTGCGCCGTCACCCACATGTATTTCCAGATGGAACGCTGGATAGCCGCATTGATTTAAATAGTGCTTTCCGCTCTAGTGATGATAAGCCGCAAAACGGCGTACAGCCGAACATAAAAAAAGTATGGGAAAAAACTAAAGCTGAAGAGCGGCAATCGAAGGGTCATAATAGTTTGATGGATGATATACCCTTAGCCTTACCGGGCACTGTCCGCGCTATTAAATTGCAAAAACGTGCCGCATCAGTCAATTTCGATTGGTCTAATATTCAAGACGTTTATGATAAGGTTCAAGAAGAAATAGCAGAGCTACGAGAGGCCGGTGTTGCATTTCAAGGTTCCAATAAGCACGTGTACACACCGGCAGACGATAACTATGTTCAAAATCAAGCTGAAAGCTCAGAGGACGCAGTAGAGGAAGAGTTAGGCGACTTACTATTTACAGTGATTAGTTTATCCCGCCATTTGAAGGTCGATTCAGAGACTGCTCTGCGGAGGGCTAATAGTAAGTTTGAATCACGCTTTCGTTATATAGAGATGCTTGCAAGTCAGCAGTCTAAAGAGTTAGCAGTCTTGTCAGAAGATGTACTTGAGGAGTGGTGGCAAATTGCCAAGAAAGAGACCAAAAATATATAACTACTTAATAGCCATTTAACTATGAAGCGCCAAGTATGTGTGGCAGTAGCAATAGTCTAAGCTTGGAGGGGGCTTTTGGTTGAGGTTAGGCTAGTTGGCATGTTATCTTACTCGTTTGACCTTACTAAACCAGAACCAGTTAAAATTAACTGGAATCAACTTGAAAGAATGATAGATTATCGATGCTTTTAGACAATGAGATAGATAATAATAAAAATAGACGAGGCTTTCCTTGCCTTATGCAGAGTTTTGAAAAAGAGGTTGGCCACTACAGGTGCTTTTCAAGGAAGTGCTGAGAAATATATTAAGACGGTCTCAATCATTCATTTACAGATAATACATAGGAGTACTCCAAGTGCGAGTTATTTTATTAGGTGCGCCTGGTGCCGGCAAAGGCACTCAGGCAAGATATATTATGGAAGAGTTTGCTATTCCACAAATCTCCACGGGAGATATGCTTAGAGCTGCAGTGAGAGAAGGAACAGATCTTGGTTTACAAGTTAAAGATATTATGGCTTCTGGTGGATTGGTCTCAGATGACATCATTATTGCTTTAGTAAAAGAGCGTATTCAAGCATCTGACTGTAAAAATGGCTTTTTATTTGATGGTTTTCCCCGAACAATTCCTCAGGCTCAGTCATTAGTTGATGGCGGTGTAGTGATTGATAATGTTGTGGAAATCCACGTAGATGATGAAGAAATTGTTGCACGTTTAAGTGGCCGTCGCGTGCACCAAGAGTCTGGTCGTATTTATCATGTCGACCACAATCCTCCTAAAGTTGAAGGGTTGGATGATGAGACCGGCGATCCATTAATTCACAGAGAAGATGACTTAGAAGCGACCGTTCGGAAACGTTTATCGGTATATCATGAACAAACAGAACCGTTAGTCGATTTTTATAAAAATTTAGACAATCAAAATAGATCTCCATCACCTAGCTGTAGTCGTGTAGTCGGTGTTGGAGCAGTAAGTGATATAAAGCAGCAGTTATTTGCCGTATTAAAATAAATTATGTTGTTTCAAATCGTTAAAAAAGCCCTTCAAGGGTTTTTTTGCCTCTCTCTAAAAATTGCACTTACGAATTTAATCTAGCTAACCAATAATTAAATGTTAGAGCGTACTATTACCTACAAAATTTAATAAAAAATAGTGGTTTTAAAAAAACAGTTAAAAAAATCCGTTTTTAGCAAAAAAACGTGGAAATAATGCAAAAGTGCTTTTTCAAATACTATTCGTGGAGAGCGTTGAATTGCCGGCTATAAATTTTACATGTTGTAGTGAAGCAGTATCGTTTTCTCTAAGTTGAAAGAATGCTTCATAACAATAGCGTAACTATTATTTCAAAGTCATCAGAGGAAAATGCTATGGCTAGATTTGAAAAAAATCACCAGCAAAGTGCTGTGCGAAATGTAAAGTGGTCGCACGTAAGTCAGTGGCTAAAAAACAGTAGCTAATAAGTAATATCAACTGCTGTTGAGAAAGTGCAAGCAACAGTTGATAGATTACACGCTAGCATCAAAAAAAAGCCTCAGTAGTAACTGCAGTTCGAAAAAAAGTGGTAGCCGCTAAAAATAAAGCTACAAAAGAAAAAGCAGCGGCGAGTAAGAGAGCTACAGTTTCTGCTTCAAATGCTGTTAAAAAAGCTTGCGCATCAGCGGCAGCATTACGTGGTGAGGCAAAAAGTGCAATGTTAGTACTGAATAAAACTAAAACTTTGGATTCTGTAACGCAGGCCGAAGCTGTTGCAAAAGTACTTATAGCTACAATGGTCGATAGTTTGAAATAAAAATCAGATATTGATTTGAAAAAAGCAGCAGCAGATTTCGAGAAAGAATAAACGGAGCGTGCCGTAGCTAATGCTTAAAAGGTAAAAGCAGTAGAGAAAAAGGCTGCCGTTAAAGTCAAATCGGAGGCTAAAAAAGCCCTCCCGTAAAAACAAAGGCCGCTAAACACGGAAGTAAGAGTAAGTAAGCACTATTTCATCGAATAGGTTAACACTCTTTTAGCTGACTTGAGTGATTTGAAACGGTTTATGCAAGCTGCTTATTAGTGAAAGCACTAGCTGCAAAAACTTGGGGCTTTTTATGTTCAGAATGTATTCTCCGTCCTAGAGGGTAATAAATGCTCCTCGGCAACTACTCCTGCGTCTCCTAAAAGCGCCTACTATTGGTGCTCTACGCAAATTACACCCATGTAACGATGCATTATCGACTCTCCCTCCATGGAGGGAGGGAATGCAAAATAGTTATCGGGAATAACTATTGCCCATGGCGGTTGTATCCTAAGGTCGCATGGATACAAAGTAGCGAGTCATTTACAGAATGTAATGTCCTCGCAAAGTAGCAGGAATCGGCATCCTTTACTCATCCACAGCCTCTGTGCTCTAACTCAAAGTAGGTTTGGAAGCAGGTTTTTAATTTCGGCCCGTAAACTGTATGATACGCTCCTTAAACACCCGTACTCTATAGTAGTTTCTTAATATGCCTGAAAATACTGAGCCAAAAATTCTGGCAATTGATACCTCCAGTGATGTTTGTTCCGTTGCATTGACCAACGCCGGCCTTATAAAGGAGGAAACAGTTGTTGCCGCTAGAGAGCATACTCAGCGCCTTTTGCCTATGGTTGATTCAGTATTGTCTCAATCTGGTATTTGCCTTAAAGATTTAGATGCGATTGCGGTTGCTAATGGGCCGGGTTCATTCACAGGCTTACGTATTGGTTTGAGTATTGCTCAAGGTTTATGCTACGGAGCAGACTTACCTTTAATACCTGTGTCGACTCTAGCGGCGATGGCTAGTTCTGTTGTCCGTAAAGGCAGCGTCAATGATGAACACGTCATTGTTTCGGCAATTGACGCCCGTATGAACGAGATTTATTGGTCGGCTTATCATTTAGGTATTGATAAAGTAAGCACCAATAGAGCTATTCAGCTTATCGATGCAGAAAAGGTTAGCTCACCTGTAGAATGTTACCAATATTGCCAGTCACTTAAGAGTGACAATGTTATTGCTGTCGGCTCTGGGTGGCGTTATGCACTTTCTGAAAGTCATATCGTATTCAAGACTAATACAGAGTTTTACTCGACAGCTTATGATGTTGCTGAATTGGCACTAGCAGCCTTCGCCCGAGGACAAGTAATTGATCCTATGCATGCTCAGCCAACTTACCTACGAAATGAAATTACGTGGCAAAAACGGCGGCGTATACGTTCTTAATGATATAGAGCTAAGTAAATATTGTAGTGGTCTTTGACAACACTTATTAATTTAATTTTAGCAGAGAGATAAAGTTTTAATGGAATTACTGCACATAGTTGTTCTAGCTATTATTCAAGGTATTACGGAATTTTTACCTATTTCTAGCTCTGGCCATTTATTATTACCAAAAGAATTGTTGGGGTGGCCTGAGCAAGGTTTAGCGTTTGATGTTGCGGTTCATGTCGGCACATTAGCCGCAGTCGTTACTTATTTTCGCCAAGATATTATCGATATTGTTTCATCTTGGGCCTTAAGTTTAACGGGAGCCTCATTGACACAAGCACAAACTGATAAGACTCGCATTGCCTGGTACATCGCACTAGCTACTATTCCGGCAGGTATTGCGGGCTTATTATTTGATAGCTTTATCGAGGCAAATTTAAGAACAACTCTGGTGATTGCCACAACGACAATACTTTTTGGTGTTTTGCTTGGCTTTGCCGATCGTGGTGCAAATAATAAATCAAAAGATCTTGCTCAGATGACGATCACTATTGCTCTTATTATTGGTTGCGCTCAAGCTCTGGCTTTAATTCCGGGGACATCCCGTTCAGGCATTACGATTACAGCAGCTTTATTTTGTGGTCTAGCAAGAGAGCCTGCCGCTCGCTTCTCTTTTTTAATCGCCATTCCGATTATTTTACTAAGCGGAGGTTATAAAACATTACAATTGCTGAGCTTACCTTCGGTTAATTGGGGAGACCTATTGTTGGGTGTTGTCTTATCAGCAATCAGTGCGTTTATTTGTATCCATTACTTTCTTAAATTTATTAGTCGAATCGGTATGATGCCATTTGTCACTTATCGATTATTGTTAGGTGGATTGTTATTGTTATGGGTCTTTGTGTAACACTTTAGAGAGCACATATTAATGAGTAAAGAATTAGATAGTAGATCGCTTACCAATGGACTACTAACGTTTTTAGGACAGTCACCAACGCCTTTTCATGCCGTCGCAACGATGACTAAGCATTTATTGGATTCTGGTTTTGAAAAATTAAATGAAGCAGATCAATGGAGTTTGACAAGCGGCAAAGGATATTTTTTGACTCGCAATGATTCATCCATCATTGCATTTAGATATTTGCCTGAGCTTATGCAAGATCAGGGCATTGCTATGTTAGGTGCCCATACCGATAGCCCTTGCTTAAAAGTGAAGCCCAACCCGGATAAAAATAGTCATGGTTATTGGCAGTTAGGTGTTGAAACTTATGGTGGTGTTTTGTTGAACCCATGGTTTGATCGAGATCTATCTATTGCGGGTCGAGTGACCTACCTTAATACTCAGGAACAGTTATCCTCTTGTCTTATTGATTTTGTAAAGCCGATAGCGGTTATTCCAAGTCTAGCTATTCATCTCAATCGAGAGGCCAATACCCAAAATAAAATTAACGCTCAAACCCACTTGCCGCCGATACTAGCTCAGGTGGGTAAGTGTCATAACAATGATTTCAGGCAATGTTTACAGGAACAAATAGCATCAGAAGGTATTAGTAATTGTAAGAAAGTACTCGATTACGACCTTTGTTTTTACGACACTCAAGCGCCTGCGATTATTGGTTTCAATGAAGACTTTGTTGCATCCGCGCGTTTAGATAATTTATTAAGTTGTTACCTTGGTTTACAGGCTTTGCTGACGTCAGATAAAAACAAACCAGCGTTGCTTGTTTGTAATGATCACGAAGAAGTGGGTAGCGCTTCCGCCTGTGGAGCTCAAGGGCCGATGCTAGCGCAGTGTTTACAACGACTGTTTCCTGATCATGAAACACGACTTCGTCTTATTGATCGTTCTATGATGATTTCGATTGATAACGCGCATGGTATACACCCCAACTATGCTGATATGCACGACAGCCAGCATGGGCCCATTTTGAATAAAGGCCCTGTGATCAAAGTCAACGCAAACCAGCGTTATGCCACCAATAGCGAAACCAGTAGCGCGTTTAAATATTTCTGTGACTTGGCCGATGTTCCGGTGCAAGAATTTGTGACTCGTAGTGATTTAGGCTGTGGAAGTACGATAGGCCCGATTACAGCAACGGAAATAGGGGTTAAAACAGTTGATATTGGTTTGCCCACTTTTGCGATGCATTCTATCCGTGAGTTAGCGGGGTCTAAAGATAGTCAGCTCTTGCTCGCAGTGTTGTGCGAGTTCATAGCGTCCCGTTAATTACGATTAATTTTATAGTATTTATTTTTAGGAATTTTCATGTCATCAGTAGAACAGCGTGTCTTAACGGGAATCACAACAACCGGCACTCCCCATTTAGGTAATTATGTCGGCGCTATTCGGCCTGCGATTGAATCAAGTCGCCAAGCGGGTACGCAGTCATTTTACTTTTTGGCTGACTTTCACGCCTTAATTAAATCCCGTGATCCTGCTCAGGTTCATCAATCAGGTTTAGAGATAGCGGCGACCTGGTTGGCGTTAGGCTTAGATACGGATAATGCCGTTTTTTATCGTCAGTCAGATGTTCAAGAAATCCCTGAACTATGCTGGTTGCTAACCTGCATGGCGGCGAAAGGCCTAATGAATCGAGCTCATGCTTATAAAGCAGCCCTACAGGCGAATGAAGAGGCCGGCGAAGATCCTGATTTTGGTGTTGCTATGGGCTTGTATAGCTACCCCATATTAATGGCTGCCGACATCTTAATATTTAATGCGAATCAGGTTCCTGTCGGCAAAGATCAAATTCAACATGTTGAAATGGCCCGCGATATTGCCGGTCGCTTCAACCATCATTATGGTGAACATTTTGTTTTACCTGAAGCAAAAGTGGATGATCATGTGGCTGTATTGCAAGGTTTAGACGGCCGCAAAATGAGTAAAAGTTACAATAATACCATTCCCTTATTTTTGCCAGAAAAACAGCTAAAAAGGCATATCAACAAGATTAAAACTAACCTGTTGGAGCCAGGTGAACCTAAAGCTCCTGACACATCGACCGTTTTTCAGATTTGGCAGGCTTTTGCTACAGCAGAGCAAACCGCTGAAATGCGCCAAGCCTTTATCGACGGCATTGCCTGGGGTGAAGCCAAGAAAAAATTATTTGAATTGGTTAATAATGAAGTTTCGGAGGCACGTGAGCGTTACCATGACTTGTTAGTGAATCCAGCGTATATAGAAGAAGTATTACAGCAAGGCGCAGCAAAAGCGAGAGCGTATGCAAGCCCTATGCTAGCCAAATTACGAAAGGCTGTGGGTATCTATCCTTTTAGTTAAAATTTTTTGAGTCAAGTCGCTGAAAAATGAGGTCAGAGTAAATTTTTTTCTCATTGATAGCGCTATCCACTTACATAAAGAAAATTTTACTCCGGCCCCATTTTTCAATTTTTGTCTATAAGTAAAGTTAATCGATTATATTAAATATTTTAATTTTGCTATGGCTAAAGTAGCCCTCATAATTGACCCAGTTAATTTATCGGAGTGTTGTAGTGCAACGTTTTACTGTTTTTGGTCGCCCAGATTGTGGTTTTTGTGTTCGCGCTAAACAGTTGCTCGAAACAAAAGAATACGAGTTCCGCTGGATCGATATCAATGCTGAAGGAATTAGTAAGGCTGATTTAGAAAAGACCATAGGTAAACCGGTGGAAACCGTTCCGCAAATTTTTTATGGTCAAGAGCATATAGGTGGTTTTACTGAATTAAATGAATATGTAAAGGGCTTAGGCGCTGCTTAAGGACATCTCTAAAATATACTTTTCGTCCGATAACGCGTCAGTTCCGTGCCCAAATCCTCATTTACCCCGTGTAAACTACGATTCTCCATGCGGGACTTCCTGCCACCGAAAAAATCACTCTTTTTAGAGCTGCCCTTAAGTTATTTGAATATTATCAAATAGACCAACAAAAAAAACCGAAGAAAATACCTCGGCTTTTTTAGTGTTGTGGGTAATATTCTAAAACTTATCGTGTGGCTAACACCTGTTTCAGTTTTTCATCCATTGCCAGTAAGGCTGTTTCAGTGGTTTCCCAATCGATACATTTATCGGTAATAGACACCCCATATTGCATTTCAGAAATATCTTTCAACATTTTCTGGTTGCCTGCACCAATATTACTTTCTACCATTAAACCAATGATAGAATCGTTACCTTCAATAATTTGGTTCGTAATATTTTCGAGAACCAGAGGCTGTAACTCATGATTTTTATTGGAGTTTTCGTGGCTACAATCAACCATAATATTGGCGTTCATGCCATGCTTACTAAGTTCTTGCTCGCATAATGCAACGCTAACGGAGTCGTAATTAGGTTTCCCGCCGCCGCCTCGAAGTACAACATGAGCATTGGGGTTACCATTGGTTCGAATCACTGCTACTCGGCCTTCGTCGTTGATACCTAAAAAATGGTGTGAACTTGATACGGATTGCATCGCATTTACCGCGACAGTCAAACTGCCGTCGGTACCATTTTTAAAGCCAACCGCACAAGAAAGGCCGCTAGCCATTTCGCGGTGAGTTTGAGACTCTGTCGTGCGAGCACCAATAGCAGACCATGAAATAAGGTCATGTAGGTATTGAGGTGAGATTGGATCTAGCGCTTCAGTTGCCGTAGGCAAGCCTAATTCAGCAATGTCAAGCAGTAATTTACGTCCAATATGCAGGCCTTCTTCAATATTGAAGGAGCCATTCAAGTGAGGGTCATTTATTAACCCTTTCCAGCCAACGGTTGTTCGCGGTTTTTCAAAATACACTCGCATCACAATCGCAATACTATCTTTCACTTTGTCCGATAGTGTCTTTAAGCGCTGGGCATAATCCATTGCTGCATCGACATCGTGTATCGAACATGGACCTATAACAATAATTAAACGTTTGTCTTTACGATTTAGAATATCATTAACCGTTTGTCGACCAGCCAAAATAGTGGCTTTTGCTTTTTCAGTAATGGGTAACATGGATTTTAGTTCTTCAGGAGAAATTAAAACATCCTGAGATGCTAGGTTTAGGTTTTCGATAGCTGAATGTGACATGATAATGTTTTAGTTCGTTTGGTATTATATTTAAGTTAATTTTACAGGGCTGCCATTGTACTGTAATTTTGTTATTAAGAATATTGCTTGTAGTATTGAATTGGTTAGTCTTGATTTTAAATGATGGGGACTTCTAAAAATAGTAATTTTTTACCGTCAAGCGGCACCGAGGTCGTGAGAGTAGCAAGAGTAGGCGCTCCGAAGCGAATGCCCCCTTTGCGTTAACTTGGGTAGGCACGGAGTTGACGCCGCGATCGTGGAATAAGTGCATTTTTAGAGGTGCCCTGATGAGAATAAGAGTGGAGAATGGGTTTGGGTGAAATAAGTCAGTTATTACCGGTGATTATCGGTTTAGTCACGGCGGGAATGCTGGCAGGAACGTTGGCCGGCTTGCTGGGTGTTGGCGGAGGTATTATCAACGTGCCGGTACTGTATTTTTTATTTCAATACTTTGGTGTTGAGGCCAGTAATGCGATGTTAATTGCTACAGGCACGTCTTTAGCAACAATTATCCCAACATCGATTTCATCTATCCGCTCTCATAATAAACGCGACAACATCGATTGGTCGCTAATTAAGCGGTGGTTGATTTTTATAGTCGCTGGAGTGCTTTCGGGCAGTGCATTGGTAACGGTACTTGATGGCCGATACTTTACGATGATATTTGCATTTATTGCCTTATTTATGTCATTCAATTTGTATTTTAGAAGTCAAAGCGCTGCGCTATTTGAGCATTTTCCCGCAATGCCTTGGCAGGGCTTGCTGGGTTCTATTATTGGTTTCTTCTCAGTGATGGTCGGTATCGGCGGTGGTACCTTAGGGGTCTCTATATTGACTGCATTTAATGTGGCTATGCATCGTGCGGTTGGCACATCAGCAGCATTTGGTTTACTGATTTCACTGCCAGGCGCCTTAGTACTGTTTTTATTTGCTGAGACGCCAGTTGACGCTCCGATAGGAACCTTTGGCTACATCAACGCTTCAGTTCTGTTGGCTCTTATCCCTCTAAGTGTTTTATTTGCGCCTGTTGGGGTGTGGTTAGGTTCTCGTTTAGATGGGGCTAAATTAAAGAAAATATTCGCGGTGTTATTGGCTATTACTGCGCTACGGATGGTGTGGCAGTTACTCTAAATATGAATAATTTTTAGAGACCTTTGCACGAAAGCCATTTTACTTTCATGCGGGTTTACCCCCGAGGCGGCGCCGAGGAAAAATGGTCTCAATCGGTCATTTACCTCGGTGCCGCTTGACGGTACAACACATAAACTCCCTCTTTTGGCCAGCACCTTGACCTCCACGGATTGAGGGAATACAAGTAGATTGTTTGGAGCAATCTTTGCTCATGGAGCTAGACCTTCGACCAGCAAAGCGGCCTAACTCTGTTCCTACAGATTTATCGTGCGTTTTTTACGTGACCTTTGGGGTATGCTTTTAGGCGCTCAAAAATTGCTCCTGCATTTTGGATGTAGCCTCCTTCCATGGAGGGTAAGGCATATCCCAAGGGCATCTAGAAATTATCTTCCGTGTGAAAGTCTCTTTAGTTAGTAGCCAGTCTGGATGAAAATAGCGTCAGTTTAAAACATCTTTCCTGTGATTTTGCTCTTGTATTTTGATATCAACACATTGCAATTTAATTGCTATTATGTGTTTTGTGTATAACAATAATTAGATTGATTTATTAATAGAAAGCCTCTGGGAGGCAATAAATCCTATGAATTTTAAACGCATAGAAGCTTTTTTTTGGGTATCTAAATTATCGAGTTTTAGCAAAGCCGCTGAACAGCAGTGCACCACTCAACCTGCAATTTCATCGCGCATAGCAGTACTAGAAGAAGAGCTCGGGGTAAAATTATTTCAGCGAGAGGGTAATAGTAAGGTATTTCTAACACCCAAAGGGCATGAGTTAATGCCCTATGCTGAGAAACTGGTTTATTTTGCCAAGGAATTTACGAATGCAGCCAATAATGCTGCGGCTTATTCAGGTCTGTTGAGGCTGGGAGTATCCGAAACTATTGCTCATTCATGGCTTTCTTTTTTTCTCAAACGTTTTCAAGAAAATGTGCCAGGTGTCGCAATCGAGTTAACGGTTGATGTATCGGTCACGCTAGCTAAACAGCTCACCTCTGGTACGATTGATATTGCCTTCTTAGTCGGTCCACTATCTGATCCTGTTATCGTTAATGAGCACCTTGAAACAGTTCCTTTAATTTGGGTGGCGAGTCCCAAATTAAAAATAGGGAGCGATTACAAACCATTATCTTTTTTATCGCAGTGGCCAATTATTACTTATGCGCGTAATACGACACCGTATAATGAAATTACGCGTGAATTTGCTAAATGCTCAGAGCGTCCTGCGCGCCTATTTGCCTCTAGCTCCTTGGCAGTTTGTCGTCAGTTGGTAATCGACGGTATGGGTGTATCCGCTTTGCCAGTAGATGTAATCAAGCCTAATCTCGATAATGGCAGCATGCATATTATCAATACCCACTGGCATCCATCATCCCTTACTTTTACAGCCTCTTATCCAATGACACCACATAAACCTGAGTTGCTATCCATGATTGCGCTGGTCCAAGCAGTCATTGAAGAGCATGTTGTATAGATAATTAGGCTTTTCTATAAATAAAACTTATCTAATTCTAAAAAAAATCATAATTTGAGTTTATTGACTCGTTTAAATACCATTATTCCATCGGTACCGACAATTAATAACAATAATCGAGAATAAAAATAATATATACGCCCATAGCGGCAGTCGTTGTTAAAATTGTAGTAGGAGGTAAAGTGATTTGAATAATTTAGACAGTGTCAGAGCCGATATTAGAAAAGGCTATTTCCAAAAGAATACCAGTGGCATTATGCCAAGCTTAGTTCAGGGCAATGTTGTTATTATGCCTAAATTGTGGGCTGATGAATTTATTGAGTTCTGTAAAAAAAACCCCACGCCATGCCCTCTGATTGGTGTTTCTCCAGAGGGAAGTCCAAGTATTGCTGAGTTAGGCGATAACTTGGATATTCGAATAGATCTGCCCGAATATAATATCTTTACAAGAGGCGAGCTGAGTGGGACTACAACAGATATTCTTAGCTACTGGCGCGATGATTCAGTTGCTATGGTACTAGGCTGCTCATTTTCATTTGAAAATGCCTTGCAATCAGCAGGCCTTGAGATAATAAATGTCTCCAACGGCACTAATGTATCGATGTATGATACATCGATACCCACTAAATCAACCCATCACTTCAATTGTAATATGGTGGTATCGATGCGTCCGTTCAAAGAGCATCAGATTGACGAAGTAATTCTCATCACTAGCCAATACTCTAAAGCTCATGGTGCTCCAGTTCATGTAGGCGACCCTGAGGCTATAGGCATAAAAGATATCAATAAGCCAGAATATGGCTCTCCTGTACCATTAGAAGATGATGATATTCCGGTTTTTTGGGGCTGCGGCGTCACTACGCAAGCAGCGATTAAAAATGCAAAATTACCATTAGTGATAACGCATGCACCAGGAAAAATGTTGATTACAGATTTCACCTATCCAGAATTAATGAGCCGGTCGTCATTTGCCGGTGAGCTATTACAGGTAAATTGTTAGTTTCATCTTCAACTCTAGTTCTAGCTCTGCATAAAGTAAAACATGAAGTGAAAGAAGTGAAAATAGCACCAAAATAAATCAAAGACCATAAAAGAGGGTAATGCCATGAAAATAAATACACTTTTATCCGCAGTATTAGGCTTAACACTTTCAGCTCATACGTTCGCTGAAAAATGGGATATGCCAACACCTTATGGTGATGGTAATCATCCTACTCAAGTAGCGAAACAATTTGCTGATGAAGTGAGTGGAAAAGCAGGAGACAAGTTAACTATTAAAGTTCACTCCGGTGGCTCTTTAATCAAGCATCCAGAAATTCACCGCGCTGTTAAATCTCGACAAGTACAGTTAGGTGAGGTATTTATTGGTCGCTTAGGAAACAACGATCCTATTTTTAAGTTAGACAATATTCCTTTTCTTGCAACGGATTTTGATTCAGCTGAAAAATTATATGCCGCATCAAAAGATGAAATTAGCAAGCAGTTAGATAAAGATGGCTTAATGTTGTTATACACTGTGCCTTGGCCTGCACAAGACCTATACAGTAATAAACCAGTTAACAGCCTAGCTGATTTAAAAGGCGCAAAAATGCGTGCTTATAGCCCAACAACATCACGACTAGCCGATTTAATGGGCACAACGCCGGTTAATGTTCCATTTAGCGATGTCGCTCAAGCATTCACTACGAGTGTTATCGATTCGATGATTACATCGCCAAGTACTGGCGTGAATAATCAAAGCTGGGATTATATCGCTCACTTCACTACAGTGAGCGCTTGGATCCCTAAAAATATGGTTTTCGTTAATAAGAAAGTCTTCAAAAAACTAGATAAGGAAACTCAGGATATCGTTTTAGCCGCAGCTGCAAATGCAGAAAAAGCAGGTTGGGACTTAGGGCGTAAACTTGCAGTTGAGCATACTACTATTTTACGTGAAAATGGCATGAATGTTTCAGCGCCTAGTGAAAAACTCCAGTCAGAACTACAGGCGATAGGTGCAACCATGATTAAAGAGTGGTTAGCCGAATCAGGTGAAACTGGATCAGCCATTATTGATCAATACAATAAATAGCTGGATTGTCTAGAAAGTGCGTTTATGGTGCGCTTTGTATTTGAGAAACCCCAACTGTTAAGCAAACAATACTTAATATACACCGAAGTTTTTTTGTAGTTAAATTAGGTAAGCTATAGCAGTACCTTTACTATACCCCTGATGTTTGAGATTTAAGTGTTTTAACTCAGTCCGTTATTCCTGAGAAGGCGGGAATGACGAATTACTCAAATTTCAAACGCTACGGGTATATCTATCTGCGTCGGTGTTTCTACTATCCAGTCTTTTGGCATTCTCTTAACCACATCGAAGATAAAAGAAAACGGTATGAAAAAAATAAGAACAGTTTTTTATAACTTATCTGCATGGGGCTCGGGTCTTTGCCTTATAGCGATGACTTCATTAATACTGGCACAAATTGTCGCACGTTTTAGCGGTGTTGTTATTCCATCATCAGAAGATTTTGCTGGCTGGTTATTATCAGCAACGATCTTTTTTGGTTTGGCATATACCTTCAATGTTGGAGGGCACATCAGAGTCACTATTTTATTGAGCCGCTTACCTGCTAAGGCTCAGAGTGTTATGGAATTTGTTAATTTATTAGTTGCCTTAGCTATAACAGCTTATTTAGCATACTACACCGCTTATACTGTTTATGAGTCTTTTGTTTATGAAGAAGTGACCGATACTTATTTAGCTGTGTCTCTCGGGTTTATTCAATTACCTATGGCGATAGGCTCATTATTTTTATTTTTGTCCGTTCTAGATAGTTTTATCACTATGCTAATGGGTGAAACGCCTAACTATATTACCCATGAAAACGAACTGGAATTGCTGTCGGAGAAGTAGGAATGGATGTTTCAATCATAGGTTTAATTTTAGTTGTGGTAATGTTGTTGATGTTAATCAGTGGCATTTGGATCTCTCTTACGCTAACAGGCTTGGCCGTCATTGGCTTAGCTTTAATTGAAAATAGCAGCATTGGTTTGTTATTGGGAACGTCATCGTGGAGTGCCACAACAGGGTGGTCTTTAACGGCCTTACCCTTATTTATATGGATGGGTGAGATATTATTTCGTACCCGTCTATCTGAAGATTTGTTTCAAGGTTTATCACCTATATTGGCAAAGTTACCGGGTAAATTATTGCATGTAAATATTTTAAGTTGCGGTATTTTTGCAGCAGTATCCGGTTCGTCTGCTGCAACGGCAGCAACGATTGGTCGCATGACCTTGCCTGAGCTATCGCGACGAGGCTATGACGATAGTATGGCGATAGGAACCTTGGCTGGTTCGGGCACATTAGGATTATTAATTCCGCCTTCGATAATATTAATTGTTTATGGTGTGGCGGCAGAGGTCTCTATCGCGCGTTTATTTTTGGCGGGTGCATTGCCGGGAATTTTATTGGTCGGTATGTTTATGTTTTATACAATTGGCTGGTCTTTATTGAAAAGAACAGCAACTCATACAGAAGACGATGTGACTTACAGCTTTAGAGAAAAAATTATAGCATTAAAAAAACTATTTCCGATTGCCTTACTTATTGGTTGTGTGTTGGGCTCTATCTATCAAGGCATTGCAACACCTACAGAAGCAGCTGCCTTTGGTGTGTTGGGGGCGCTATTATTATCAGTTATTACAGGTGGTTTCACTTTATCTGGTTTTAGCAACAGTGTATTGGGGGCGGTAAAAAGCTCTTGTATGCTGGGTTTAATTATAGTTGGAGCTCACTTCTTAAGTTTGGCAATGGGCTTTGTCGGTATTCCCAATACGCTTGCCGAATGGATAGCGGAGCAAGGCTTGTCATCAATAGAATTGATTATCTATCTCACTGTGTTTTTTGTTATCTTAGGTTGCTTTTTAGATGGTATTTCTGTTGTCGTGCTAACGACTTCTGTTGTATTGCCTATGGTTCAGCAATCCGGTATAGACTTAATTTGGTTTGGTATATTTCTAGTGCTTGTCGTCGAGATGTCTCAAATTACCCCGCCTGTAGGTTTTAATCTGTTTGTAATTCAGTCACTGACAGGTAAAAATATCCTATACATCGCAAAAGCTGCCTTGCCGTTTTTTGCGATGATAGGTATGGCTATTGTTATTATTACGATCTTTCCTGATGTTGCATTATATTTGCCAACATTAATGACAAAAAATTAAACGGTATGATGAAATTAAACTGTGATGTGGCCGAAGGCTTTGGGTCTTGGTCTATGGGTCCGGATAGTGATGTTATGCCATACATCGATATGGCGAATATTGCTTGTGGTTTCCATGCCTCTGATCCTTTTATTATGGCGAAAACAGTACGCTTGGCAAAACAACAGGGCGTTAGTGTGGGGGCTCACCCAGGTTACCCCGATCTATTGGGTTTTGGTCGACGCGATATTGTTTTTTCCCACCAAGAAATTACTGAGCTATTACAATATCAAATAGGAGCACTGCAGGCGATTTGTCGAGCCCAAGGCATGGTAGTCGACTACGTTAAGCCACATGGTGCACTCTATAATCTAATGATGCGTGATGAGCAAGTGCTCTTAACAATCATGAAGGCCGTTGCGGCGTTATCTGCAGATACTGATGCTAAAATATTACCGTTAATGGTACTTGCGAATAATAAATCCCACGAGATTAAACAACAGGCGGAGAAAATAGGCCTTTCTATTTTACTCGAAGCGTTTTGTGACCGAGCCTATAATGATGATGGTAGCCTTGTCCCTAGAGCGGTAGAGGGAGCTGTTCTGGATGACGCGTCAATAGAGAAACGCATTAGTGAGCTAGTTAATGAAAAAATAATTACTACCGTATCGGGCAAAAAAATACCCATTCATGCGGATACAATTTGTTTTCACGGCGACTCTCAGCATGCTTTAAAAGCGGTTAGGAAAATCAAGTCGTTGATTCACCAAGATTAACCTTACTATTATTATCTTAACCCAACTTTAAGCATAAGGATCCTCTAATTAAGTCATGGATTATTTTTTGATGGTTAAAACCACCGGCTTTTTCGTTGCCTACATAGATGTAGGTAATTAGCGTGAGCTGGAGCGGAAGCTATTGATGATTTCGCCAATAGCTCGCTATTGCCTTCACGAGGTAGGTAAGGTGCGCGAGGCAGGAGCCGGAAGCTTTACCTTCAATTACCGTCTCAAATCCAGCGGTTTTACCTCACCAAAAATCTAACCCAGACTTAATCAGAGGCTCCATAAAAATCATGACGTTAGTCTCGTTATCTGAAAATACAATCTTAGTATTGTTTGAGCAAAAAATTGCACATGATATCTTTAATCAGGTGAAAGAAGGTGCGTATAAAGTAGAGTCGCTATTATCGGACTATATTATTGATATAATTCCTTCTTATGCTTCAATTCATATCAATTTCAATTTGACCAAGCTGACCCATACTCAATTTAAAACACTATTGGAGTCAGTGCTTAATACTAATAGCGTTTCAACAGCAGCGTTAGACAGTGAAAAAATAATTACTATTCCTGTTTACTATGGACCTGAAGTAGCGCTTGATATTGAGTTGATTGCTGCCAGAGCCAGCTTATCAATAGATGCAGTCATCGATATTCATTCAAGTACAATTTACGATGTATACGCCATTGGCTTTGCTCCAGGCTTTGCTTATTTGGGTAACGTAGATAAACGCATCGCTATCCCACGAAAAGAAACCCCCCGTAAAAAAATTGCTAAAGGTAGTTTAGGTATAGCAGACCAACAAGCGGCAGTTTATCCGGCAGAATCACCTGGTGGCTGGCAAATTATCGGCAAAACACCTGTTGTACTCATAGACTACAGTAGTGAACGATTAACTCAATTTGAGGTGGGTAATAAAGTTAAATTTTTACCTGTTGATCGTGAAGCCTTTATAGGGCTAGGCGGTGTGATCTAATGTCCCTAAGTATTTTAAATGGTGGTTTTTTAACATTAATCCAAGATTTTGGGCGTTATGGTTTACAACACAATGGCATTACTCACAGTGGTCCTTTAGATGAACATGCTTTTTTATGGGCTAATCGGTTACTGAATAATCACTATAATTCACCCCAGTTAGAAATTAGTTTTGGCGGTTTTACTGCTCGTTTCAATAAAAAAACGATGATCGCTATCTGTGGAGCTGATTTGTCAGCAACGTTGAACGGTAAAGCTTTACCTTTATGGCAGTCATGCTATGTCAATGCGGGAGATGAAATAAGGTTTACATCACCAAAGTCAGGTTTACGCACGTATCTTGCTGTTAAAGAGGGTTTTACGGTTCCATCACAGCTAAATAGTGCAGCAACTGTCGTACGAGAAAAGTTGGGCGGCCTTCGTCAAAGTGGCGAAAAGATGCTTGAAAAAGATGTTGTGCCCTACCAAGTATGTTCGGAGGAGATATCTCTTAACGTACCTTATATCTATATTCCGAAATACCAAAATAAAGTTAAGCTACGCTTTATTCCTAATCGTTCAGTGTCAGGGTGTAGTTATGACGCGACTAATGATTTTACCCAACAAGTTTTCAAAGTTACTTCACAAATAGATCGTATGGGATATCGTTTAGAGGGTAATGCGATTAGTCATGCTTCGGCAGGTATCATTTCGCAAGGCATTACGCTTGGCGCGATACAACTCCCGAAAGACGGACAACCGATCGTGTTGATGAAAGATCGTCAAACTATGGGTGGTTATCCGCAATTAGGTTGCGTCGCATATTTAGACTTGCCATTGCTGGCTCAGAGTATGCCGGGTACAGAAGTGTCTTTTGTGCCAGTAGCCATCTCAGATTTAGAGGGTGAATTGGCAGAGCATAAACGTTTCTTTCATTTAGATTTATAGTACGAGACCTTTGCACGAAGGCCATTTTACTCTCATGCGGGTTTACCCCTCGATTGAGCACCGAGGAAAAACCTACTCAATCGGTCATTTACCCCGGTGCCGCTTGACGGTATAACGCATAAACTCCCTATTTCCGTACGTTTTCTACGTCACCTTGGGGTCTGCCTTGCCCTCCATGGAAGGAGGGTACGTCCAAAATGCAGGAGCAATTTTGGAGTGTCTGAAAGTAAAATCATCTTCCGCGCAAAGGTCTCAGTACTGTAGTGATTGTTTTTAATTATTTTTTTTGATTAAGTATAGCTTCAACCTTGCTGGCCTCTTTCTTTTCTTCTAGTTGTTTAATCGCCTCGATAACTTCGGTTCTTAAACAATTATATTTTATAATTTTCCATAGGCCCATATTCGCTACTTCTTGTAGTGCTGGTAATGCTCTGGGATCTCCCAAGCGTTTTAATTCTTGAATAGACACTTTTTTGAGTGAGCACTCTTTTAGTTCTCGTAAGTCCCAAATATTTAGTCCTACTTTATCAATTTTGTCAGGGTTACCGGAATCCTTGAGTAAATAGAAGGCATCATAACGGCCTTGCAAACCTGATTTTCCACTGCGTTTAGACAATGCAACCATCATCGGTTCGCTCATATAGCGACCAACCAAACGGTTTGCTTTTAAACGCTGATATTCTAAAAGCCTCACTAAATTAGTAGAGAGTAATTTGTCATTTGCTAAAATCGGGTCTGTTTTAAGTGCGTCAGAGTAGTGGTTAAGGCTTGATTCATAATTTTTGTAATGAATGTCAGCATGACCTAAAAGCATCTTAAGGTAGGCACTGTCTGGATAGTCAGATTGATACTCATTGACTAACTCTCTAATTTCCTGATATTTTTTAGACTTCAGCAACGGCACTGATTTATCTCTGATGACCGCGGTAATATCTAAGGGGAATTCAATTTCGTCTCTTGCGGTAATAGCCGCTGGCGTATTATAGAGTTCGGGGGAGGGGACTGAGACAATAACGGTATTGTCTGTTTCTTTTGATTCATCTATCGTTGATAATTCTGTTTTTGCCTGAGTAATTGCATCAGTATATTCGACTTCAATTTTATCGAGCGCTACACTACTAGGGCCAGGCATGTAAGTCATAGTGGCAAACCAAGTAACAAAAGCAGTAATGATTACAGCACAAAAACCAACAAAAATTTTTCCTACTTTAAAACTGGCCCGACCGACAGGGTTAATGTTTTTGTGTGCTCCACCGTAAGGATAGCCGACAAAAGCGGGGTTTTCTTGTTTATGCTTTTTATGTTTGGCTTGATAAATAGCGATAGGCTGAGGCATACCTTTAAACTGGTGTTTGCCCAAAGCTTTTAATGTAACCTCATTTTTATTCATAGAAAGGTAGACAGATTCAGTTAATAGGATCGAACCGGCCGGTGTTTTACTTTCTAGTCTAGAGGCGATATTAACCGCATCACCAAAGACATCATTAGATGTTAATTGAACCTCCCCAGCGTTAAGTGCGACTCTGATAACAATTTTGTGGGTTTCTTCTTGATTCTTATTGTATTCCCATAACTTATCTTGGATAGCCATTGAGCATAAGACAGAATCTGTAGGCGATCTGAATACGACCAAAAATGAATCGCCTACCGATTTGATGATGCGACCACCAAATCGCTTAATGATTTTTTGTAGCATTCTGTCATGATGTTGTAATATAGTTTGGCTTTCTTTTCTGGATAAAGAAGAAACCATTTTCGAAAAGCCGACTATATCGGTGAACATAATAGTAAGGTTTTCAATGTCAGACATGGTAGTCGGTTCTAGGTATCGTTGTAATTGGTGAGCGTTGTGTAATTGTTGAGCACTTGGCTCAGCATGGGATTACGCTATTCTACATGAGAATAAAAAAAGTGAATATGCTGTAGAGCAATTAATTTTTTGGTCTAATTTGAATCTAGCCCATAAAAGTTATCGATCAAAGGGAAATAGAGGGCGCAACGTATAGGTTCAGCTTGTTCTTGAGCTAGTACTTTGTAGCTATATAGCTGTTCACGATATGTTTCAGCCTCTTGTTGAATAAAGTCCTCTATAGATTGATTCGTCTCATGCTCACTACTTTTGTAGTCGATTATCCAGCGAAACTTATCGAGCTTATCGATAAAGGTGCGATCAATAATTAATTCTTTAGAATTTCCTTCAGGTGTCACTCCGTCTGATGAGCTCTGTGATGACCATAGTGCTAACTCACACTCACTGTCTTTATGTTTGTCGTTTAACAACCATTGGTCTATGTTGCTTTTAAGAATCGGATAAAGTATTTGTGATTGCTTCTCAATATACCTATTCACTACGTTATATTCTAAGCCAAGCTTTAAAAACTGTTTTCCAAAAGGGTTGCTGTTGAGTAATGCGCTTTAAATCCCAGTTTTATATCCGCTTTGGGTAAGCTACTCTATAGCTGCATGTAGCATTTTGCCAAAACAACGATGATAACGTTGAATTAATTCACTTGAGCTGGCTATGTTATCTTCAGTACATATTTCGTTAAAGTTTGCTAGGCAATATTTTTTTAATAAATCATTTTTGTCTATAGCTGGATGTCGCCACTCTGTTGATAGACAAATAAATTTGTTGGGGTTTTTATCAATTTTTTTCTACAACAGGTAGAGAAAGATTATCATTGTAAGACAAGTTTTAGTTATCCGCCTCATCAATAATATAAGGCCACAAACGATTAAGAGCACTGTCATTGTTAGGCCTTATAAATTCTTTTTTATCATTATTATTTACAATATTATGACCTAATAAGTGCAATTTTTTAATCGATCTGGTGCATGCAACATAAAGTAAGCGATCGGATTCTAACTGCTGCTTTAATTTTTTCTGAAGTCGAATCTAGTTATATATTTAATCTTGATCGACGCCTGTGGCATGAGCGGGGCTAATTAATGAAGGTCTTGTTTTTCTTGGTCTAGTCATTGAAAGTATACCATTAATTCTTTTTTATCTGATGTCGGTGATAAATCTATTCCAGGAATAATGACAGTTTCAAATACTAAGACCTTAGATTTATGAATCGTCATAATATCTACAGGAGGAAGAGACAGCTTTATTTCCACATCATCGAAATTAAGATCGTTTTGGTTATACAAGCGACTAATGGCATCGTCAAAAATAGACCATTAAGGTAGTTCTCTGCCTTTTTGATATTTCGTTAAACATTTAAAAATGCATTAACAGAGTGTTTTTCTTCCTTGTTGAGCAGTAAGGCATCACCGCCGAGCTGTAACCATGCGCCCTCAATCCAGTTGCGTAAACTGTCTCTTTTTTGTTTGTTGGGGATAAGCTTAATCGATTCATTAAAGCGTTTTAAAATATCGTCTCCACGCGTAGATAGCGTTATATTCTTTTGATGGTATAATAACAGCGTCGGTAGTGTTATTTTATTGTTCTTGAAACGAGGGTTATCGATAAGAGCGTTATCGACTTGATGCAAGTCTTGCATGTCTAAACCACACCAAGGTGCCCTTAGTAGAGATAGCCAAGCGATACGTTCATTAGGATAGAGTAGGGCGCGAGTCAGGTTGAGTAGGCCCATAATAACCATATTGGTATCAAGTTTATCTAGTTCAGTTGCTCGATAAGTGACATTTGCTTTTTTAAGTTACTGAACGATAGTGCTTACTTGAGAACGCTTCCTGACTAATATAGCAATGCTATCATCGAGGTTTTGAGCTTGATGCTTATGTATAAGGTCAACAATAATATCCGCTTCTTTTCGTCTTTCTGCGATATTTTCATTGTTAACGATTAAGTGTGTTTCTATCTCGCTATCCGTATTTGATGGATTGTAAACGTCAGTAGTTAGATGTTTTACTGCACCTTGATCTATTTTTTTCTGATGGAATACAGATTGAAAAAAAGTATTGCACCAATAGACCATCGACTCTTTTGAGCGAAAATTCACGATTAAATCCAATGGCATTAAATTAATATCGCCAAGGCCATTATCACGCAAGTCAAAAAAAATACCCACGTTAGCATCTCGAAAGCAATAACATTATTACATGGCATCACCCACGACAAATAAAGTCCGTCCATCATCTGTTTGCCAGCCTGAGGTTAATTTTTTAAGTGATTGTAATTGAGGGGTGGATGTATCTTAAAATTCATCTACCAATATATGTTGAATACGATAGTCGAGGGTGAGCGCTAAGTCACCGGGTCTATCTTCTTCACCTAGCGCATTGAGTACAGACAAAGTAATATATAATCTGCTTTACCTAACTGTTGAAAAATAACCGTTAGCTGAGCGACTAATACAGACAATACTCTTGTCAGGCTATCAAGTAATTGCTACTGCTGATCATTATACTCGGCGTCAGGTAAGTGACGTGAAAGATGTAGTGCCTGTATTAATTCTTAGGGCTCAGGTAATGTCGATATTTCCAGTAATATTTGTTCTATTTTTTTTTGCTGTTTTGTAAACGTTTGCTCTCCTTTTGTCTGCTTTTTGTCAACAGCTGGGAAGCCATGGGTTTTATTAATTGTTTTTCTAATCTCCCCTTATTTGTTAATAATAATTCTGCAAGGGCTTGCCATCTTTCTATATCGGTTTGATTGGCTGCGGGTAATTCACTGATGCCTAAACAAGAGCAGATAATGGATTTTCTATTTTCTTTATCTTGATTGCTAGAAGCGTAGTCGGCTAATTCAATCAGTTCCCGAGAAAATAAAATGATTAGTTCTTGTAGAGAGGGTAAATGGTTATCAATAACAAGGCTAAAGTTGATTCTAATAATTAGCGTTGGTTTTTGGCCGTATATAAAGAGCCGAGCCATTGGACCCGACGCTTGAGTAGCTTAACCAGCAGTTCTTCAATAATAGAAGTCTGATTGTTAAAGTGTTTTATTAAAAGGCGAATGTTATTCTTAATATCATTTTAATGTTCAATTAACTTTAGAGTCTCTCTTACAGCTATGAGATAAGCATGTCCAGTATCTGCACTATCTAGCATTTCAGGTGTATTGCCCATGCCATTACTTAAAGGCATTTGTTTACTCAATAAACGGTAGAAGCTATCGATAGTGGTGATTTTCAAACGGTTTGGCAAAGATAATAATTGCCATTGTTGTTCTTGATTTCGAGTTACGACTTTTTTGGTGAGTTCCCACGTCGTTAAATTATAATCATTAGTAGGAGCAGGATCGACATTTTCGATTTGTTTTTGTGTTTTTAACAAAGCAGAAAAAATTCGACTTTGCATTTCAGCCGCAGCTTTTTTGGTAAAGGTAATTGCTAGAATTTTTTCGGGTTGTTCACACTCCCCTAAAAGAGACAGTGCTCTTTGTGTGAGTAAGCCTGTCTTACCTGAACCATCCGGAGCACTAACGGCAAAAGAATGCCGAGTATCTAGAGTCTGTTGTCGTATATGGCTATCGCTAGGTTGAGTCATTGGGTTTTTCTTTATCATATAAACGGTAAAGGGGTAGTAAGTCCTTGTTATTGTTTGCTGCGCTGCTATCTCTGTAATCGATTTCAGTGCGGGCTTTTAGGAAGTTATCTAAAACGTTATTTAATACCGCTGTCCAATATTCTTTAGCTGTTTCCCGAGTCGCGGGTAGTTGCGAACGTAGCATATCTATCGCTTTGATCCCCTCTATTCCTATGGCAATGTTAGATGCTAGAGTCTTGGCAGTAAGTTCTCTATCATTCTTAACGGGGTAAGCGTCAGTCCCACATGGCCCGTAAATTATTGTTTTCGAACATTAATTTCTGCAAAGACAATGCCGCTAACAAATTATTGGCGAGTAATTAAGTATAAAGGTAGCTGTGGTTCGCGTGATCGCTTTCCCTGCCAACCGTTAACACTGGTTTTTCTAGTTTTGTAGTCAATGATTAAATAATTATCATCACTGAGCTGATCCACTCGGTCTAGTCGTAGTGTGAAATTGATATTTTGGAGTGTTACTTGGCATCAGTCTTCACTAGCTACCACGTTAAAAGTGGGGCGATTTTTTCCGACCTTAATGAGTCATAATAAAACCAATTATGTTTTTTTTTACTTTTCAGTTCACATAAAGTCTGACCTATGTGCTTAGGCTTTTTCCGCTTTAATAATTTAACTTGTGAATCGACACTTTTTTTTACTAGCGTACCGAGTGCAGAGTCATTCATATCAAATAAGGTTTTTTGATCTTTTAGTTTGTCCCCAATAGCCGCTAAGGCCTGAAGTAGAATATTGCCTTTTGCTATAGCTGAAAAACCGTTAACGGGAGGTAGAAAGTTTTTTGCGCCTAAGCGATAAATGGCAAAGGCATCAAAGGGGTTCGTCGATTGTGCTTTGATAATGTTTCCGCCCCGCCCAATTCTCTTTTATCATTTAAATCTTTGTTTGATACGGGTGGTCCTTGTTTACAATCAATAGTTTTCCATTGCTGGCTTTCTTGTGGTGATTGCGAGTAGAGCAAAAAATCACTCTGGTTATCTATATTTATTTTTTCAAGGGGAATATCATCAATAAGACGGCTAGTTAATAATAGTTGTTCACTATCTTCGTCGTATTCTGGTGAGCTAAAAATAATATGCTTAGCGCAATAGCGATAATTATTGGTTAACGAAGTAGCGAAGGCAAGTTCTCGCAAACTACTAGCGTGTGGCATATTATGTTTTGGCTGTAGCGCTAAGGGCAGCAAGGGGTCGGGCTTCAGGGCCGGTGGCCAAGCGTGTTGATGTAAACCTAAAACTCAGCAGTGGGTAAAATATAAGCCTGCACCTTCGAATATGCCTAAAACCTGAGTCGGAGAATCGGAGGCTTGGGCTTGGAATGCTCTATGGTTAGACATTCTTTGGCACTGTTGAATGGCGTAGTTAAGTGTAACGATACCCACTGTATTATCTAAGGCACAAAAATCTTCGAGAACTTGATACTAAAATTGTGTTTGTTGGTATTCATGGCTATCGGGACCACGATCGCCAAGCCAATTTAGTAGCTTGAGATAAACTAAGAAATACTTTACCCATATAGAGATAATTGTTTTTTATTGCCGCTATTGTTACCTTGCCGCTTAAAGCGATCTGCAAACTACTTAGTATTATTAAAATAATGAAATAAAGACGCTTTATTACCATTGTTTAAATCACCATCTATACCACCACCTAAGCTACCATCTAATTTTTCTGCCCAGTAACGTACTTGGCTTAACTCCAATTCAAAGATACCTATTGATTGTAGCTTGCTGGCTAGTGTGTAACGTAGCTCTTTTTCATCTTCAAGCTTTCCCCAAAAAGGCGAAAATAAAAAGTTGCAAAAAAATTCAATGGGCCATGTTTGACGAGTCAGATTTAATAACTAAAAAGTAGACTGTATTAAGAGCATATCGCCTAAGGGTATGTCAGCAGAGATATTGAAAGTTCAGGTGTAGCAGTTTACTGCTGGTAGTAGTTTGTGACGTTCAAAGCTGTTAATTAACACGTGTTCGATTTTATCGCGGCATTGGCCGAGATTGGGTACGATAATGCCGATGCGTAGATGGGCATCATTTTCGATAAGGGATTTTGCCCATTCTGCCACCGTTGCCATCTCGGTATCGCTAAAGGTAGTTCGGTTGCTGCTCAGTGGTTCGGCAGTGTGTAAATCAACAGTAATTAGTTCTTCACTGGCGAGTAACAGCTGTTCTTCAAATAAAGGTGGGATATCATCAAAACCAAGCAGGTGAAGTTTTTTTTCTTTAGGCAGTGAGGTCTCACTAAAGGCTTTACCTATAATGCGATAACTTTGTTCAGGTGTGATTAGCGCCTGTTTCTTTAATGCGAATTGAAATTTTTCGCACCATTTTTTATACAGTCCAACTGTACCTAAATCGTCTTCAGGTGAGTTATGTAAACTATCGCCAAATTCACTTAGGCTGCTTAGTGGCAGTTACCAGCGGTCAAGCATACGCAACCATTGGCAGCTTGTTGTGCAATAAGCTCTGGTTGCATAGGCCACTGTCTTCTGTAATAGCTTCCCATATCACTCGTTGTTGTTCTTCAGAAGCAATGGCAATATCGCTTGGTCCGTAAGCTTTTTTTGTAATGTTTGCCAACAGAGTGAAAACCACTGCTCCAGCGTCATTAACCGTGGCGCACGCCAAACACTTATGGCCTAATTTTTGCTGATGCACTCCCCATGCTCGCAGAGCCTTACTTTTTAAGCGTTGATTGGCGGTTAATATCAGTTCATTCGACTGGCAGGCGATGAGTATGGCTTATATTCTAAATAGCGGGGCAATATTATGTGATCTCAATAAATCGAATATCACCCAAGCCACGCTGAAATAGGGCCGGTGCTAGTTGGGAGATAGAGTCTTGTTGCTCGTTAGAGATTTCTGTGAACAAACTGTAGTGCTTTAAACTATTAGTGTCAGAAGGGTTGCTGCTGCATGAGGATAATTTCAGTTCATCTAGCCAATAGCCTACTCGTCTTGCAATAGCCTCTCCTGAATCTACCCAGTGCTTTATATGCCCTAGCGCCTGTTTGAGTTCGTTTCTTAGTAATGGAAAATGAGTACAGGCGAGAACAATGGTGTCCATTTTTTGTGAGTCATTAAAAGGGCTGACAATAGCGGCAAGGCGCTCTTGGAATGAAGGCATGGCTTGCGGCGAAAAAGATGACTCGAAAGATGAGCCACAGCGTAGTTTTTCTTCGGCAAGCGCTACCAGCTCGCTCGATCCTATAGAGATCACGGAGCAATCACTAGCAAACTCTTTGATAAGATTTTGAGTATAGCCACGAGCGACAGTGCCGGGTGTGGCAAGCAAGCCAATGACTTTACTCTGACTGATTTTTGCAGCCGGTTTAATGGCAGGTACGACGCCAACAATGGGTAAGGTAAATCGTTCACGAATGGTGGGTAGCGCAACGGTACTTGCAGTATTACAGGCCACAACAATAATATCGGCTTTGGTGGTGCTTTGCAGTTGGTGCAATACATTATCTACGCGTTCTATCAACACCTCTGAATCTTTGGTACCGTAGGGAAAGAAGGCATTATCTGAGGCGTAGATAATATCGCAATAGGGATGTTGAGTTTGAATAGATTCGGCAATGCTTAGCCCGCCTACACCAGAGTCAAAAATCAGAATACGTGGGGTATTACTCAAAAGGACATCCTATTTATGTCGGTTTAATCAAAGCAGGGATTCTACTTCAGCGGCGGCTTGAGCGCATCTGCTATAAACCGCTAATGGCTTCTTTATACTTAGGCTTTTCATTAGTAAATACAGCGTCACCGCCAAGGCAATAGGCCCGCTGGAGGTAGTTGATAGCCTGAAGATCATGGCCAGTATTGAGCAGGGTTTGACCTAAGCGCATTTCAACCAATGAGCGTGTTTCTGTTTGTTCGCAGGCCAAGGCTGAGCGTAGGGCTTCGATGGCGAGCTCGTACTTTTTCATTCGGTAATAAGTATCGCCAATAGCGGAGAGCACCGTTTCAGCATCGGGTTCTTGAGTTTGAGGCTTAGGTAGCTTTACCCAAGCTTGATAGAATAAGCGTAATGCGCTGTCGTAGTCCCCTTTTGAATAGTGCTGGTAGCCTTTGACACAGATCGCCTGTATTGTTGCGGTGATTTCAGAGTTCATTATTTAATCTTATACAATAATTGGTATCCATAGGGAGATATGAACAATATTTTGAGAGTGGATAATAACACAGACCGTCGAATAGCAAAGCCACTTAGCTTTTATAGTCAATATACCAACCCTATCAAAGAGAGATCCGCTTAAATGCAGCCCCTTATAGACTTAATTCTTGTCAACCAACCGCAACTTATTATGGTTGGTATCGGATGCTTGTTAGGCGGGTCACTAATAGGCTGTTGGGTTTATTATTTAGGGCGTAAAAAGCTAGGTTTAGTACTCGAAGAGAGCAGTCAATGCCAGTTACAGCTACATCGAACCCGTGAAGAGCTTGCTGGCCTGAAAGGCCGGCATGGCCAAATGCAGTTCCAGTTGCAAGAGCAGACCCATCTACTTAAAGAGGCTCGCTTGCAGCTAGGGCAGGAGTTTGAAAACCTTGCCAACCGAATTTTTGAGACAAAGCAACAGCAATTCGATGTCCAAAATCAGAAAACGCTCAATCAATCCCTGAGCCCGCTAAAGCTACAAATAGATGAATTTAAGAAGCAAGTTGCCGATGTTTATCAAAAAGAAAGTGCTGAGCGTAATCAACTCATTGGTAAAATTGGTGAACTGCAACTGCAAACCCAAAAAATAGGCGAAGATGCTATTAATTTAGCCTTGGCCTTAAAGGGCGATAATAAAACTCAAGGTAACTGGGGTGAGGTGATTTTAGAGCGTCTCTTAGAGGAATCAGGCCTGCAAAAAGGCCGTGAATACGATGCTCAAGTTGCCATGAATGACGAGAGCGGTCAACGCCGTAATCCTGATGTCGTCATTTATCTTCCGGAAAATAAACAATTGGTTATTGATGCCAAAGTGTCACTGGTAGATTACGAACGTTATATTAATGCAGACGATGAAGTGCAAAAAAAACGTTATCTACTAGCTCATGTCAGCTCTGTACGTACGCATATTAAAAATTTAAGTGTCAAAAATTACGAATCTTTAAAAGGTTTACAAAGCCTCGATTTCATTTTCATTTTTATGCCAGTTGAAGCTGCATTTATGCTGGCTTTACAAACTGAACCGGCCCTATTTAAAGAAGCTTACGATAAACAAATTGTACTTGTTAGTCCCACCACATTGATGGCAACATTACGTACAGTAGCTAATCTTTGGCGTTATCATAAGCAACATAAAAACGCCGAAAAAATTGCTCTACAAGCTGGTGGGCTTTATGATCAATTTGTATTAGTGGTTGAATCACTCGATGATTTAGGTTCTTTACTCGATAAAACTCAAACTAGTTATGGTGTGGTTCGTAAGCGCCTAGTCGAGGGTAAAGGTAATTTAGTGAAGCGTATTGAAGGCTTGCGTTATTTAGGCGCTAAAACAAAACGTATTTTACCTCTTGATAAGCTCATCGATGATGAGCTAGGCCCTCAAGAGCGCTTAGAAGAAATAAATACAGAAGAGGCTGAGTCAGAAGATAAATAAGATTTGCCCCCTTAGGGTGGGCTGTACCCACCATTGCGATAAGACATTTTTTTTAGAAATACTCTTGATTTTGGAGATGACATGATTTTATGGTTAATATTAAGCGGAGCAATTGTTCTAATTGTTTTATCGTTTATTGCATGGCGCTTGCAAAAGCGTGTTAAGCAAATTGAGAGTGTGAAAGTTGAGCAGCGACAGGAGCTTGAAGAGCTTAAAGATAATCACCAGCAATACTTGAATAGTAGCATCCAGATATTGGCAAAAGGGATTCTTGATGAACAATTAACCTTAACAGAAGGCGCTATTCGTATCAGTGTTCTATTGGGCAATTTAAAAATCAACGATAACCACCGAGAAGAATATAGCGCTTTTTTTCAGCTGGCTGAAGCGACTTCACACATTCCTATTTTAGATGCCTGGAAAAAATTACCAAAAAAAGAAAAAGCTCGTCTTGAAAAAGAACGCGTTACTATTGAAGAAAAATATAAAGATTTCATAGTCGATGCTGCCAAGCGGATTAAAGGCCAACGTTTCAGTTCGCCTGATTAACGTATTCAGTCGCAGGGCACGCCGTGCGCACCTATACGCTGTATTAAATTACCTTTTTCTCCCAGTTTGATAATTGCACACAGGGCCCTGAAAACAGTGTATTACTTTGAGAGGGAAGTCGTTGATCTTGAGTAACCAATAAACGGCTGCTATTACTAATAGTCTGCCAAATAGGTTTGTTTAGATCCCATGATTCCCCTTTTGACGGCTCTTTACCAATATAAGTGAGTTCACCCGTATCTTTGTCTTCTGCCCATAAAAATAATGGCTGCGCAGTTTCTCTAGGTTGGCGTTGAGACCACTGTACAAATAAAGTTGAAGGTGTGCGTTCAGTTTTTTTGTAGACGTTGATAACAAAATGAATCGTATCCGCGCTATCATCGTGTTTAGACATCGCAGCCATATAGCTGGGAGCTGCGTTAACGGCTGGGATGTTATTCAAAGTATCGTTTAATGGAGCAATAAACAACATTAGCGCTAACGCGATAGAGGTAGCCATTCCAGCGATTCCTGTTGCCTGCCAAAGCAATAAGTTCTTCCACCCGCTGTTGTTCACTTTTCTATTAGTATGGTTTTTTTCATCGGGTGTTAGTTTGTCAATATTGCTCCATAGTCCATCGCTAGCGTTATCTTCAGGAAGCTCTAGCTGTATCTCGGCCATTTGATCAGACCAAAATGCCACAGCTCGATTAAGTTCTGGCGTTACGCTTAACAGTTTTTCTAAGCGTGTTCGTACACGTGGTGTCATTACGCTGGTAACGTATTGACTGGCAAGGTGTGCGCAGATTGTAGGGTTGCGATAACGTAGCCCCGGAGATTTGATTGTGTTTTTTAAGCTAGGCATGTTTTTAGCTCCTGTAAACCACGTCGCACCCAAGCCTTAATTGTACCGAGCGGCGTATTTAATTGAGCTGATAATTCACCATGACTGTAGCCATGAATAAAAGATAATAGAATCGCTTGGCGTGGTTGTTCTTTTAATCTAGAAAGGCAGCTCCGAATGGAATGTTCTTGATTTAAATCTTCTTCATTAAATAATGTACTTAAGAGGGAGTTGTCGTCATCATCGGTAGAAATATGTGGGTGCGCTCTCAAACGACGGAGTTGATCAAGAGCAGCATTGCGTGTCAGTACACATAGCCAACCCCAAGCACTACCGGCGCCACTGTACTTATCTGCTTGTTTCCAAATTTTCACAAACACTTCTTGTAGGCATTCCTCTGCTTCGTATCGGTCGTGAATAATACGTATGATGATACCAAGTAGCTTACCGTTAGTCTCATCATAGAGTACTTTTAGGGCCGTTTTGTCATTGCGCTTGATCATGTTAAGTAACTGATTAATATCGCTATTCCATTTAATAAGGACTTCGTTTTTTAACTGTTTTTGTAATTGTAAGTCAGTCACAATATTCCATTTATTTTGTTATTTGATTTTCGGCTTATTACTGTATTATTTAAACAGTAACTCACTAGATGGCAATTTACCGATAGCCAGCTACTGGTAGCTATTCAGTATAAGAGACGTAAAGGGAGTGAAATAACGCTCCCTTTACTAGTAGGAAGGCTATTGGGCTTACTCATTAGCCATAGCCAAACCAGCTTACCAACTATTTAATAGTTATGGGAATAGCTAGAGTTATTTTGACTATAGCTGCTCGATTTCACCTTAGTTTTTAGCAGTATGCCAAACACCACCCACGCCATCACCCGTGTTGTCGCCCGCTTTAGTATCACCAATCCAAGTATATAATGGTTGGCCGTTAAAGGCCCATTGTTTTGAGCCATCTTTACGGGTGGTAATTCCCCAGTCTTGTTTGGCTGTAGCATCGCTGGCAGCAGTATAAGGAGGCCATTTTACGGCACAGGGACCATAACAGACTGAGTTGCCTTCACTATCTTTATCAAAGGTATACAAGGTCATCCCTGCCTTATTGGTTAAGATTTTTTCTCCGGCATAAACATTTCCAGCTAGCACGGCGATTGTAAACGACAGTGCCATTAGTAAAATTTGAGTGTTTTTTTTCATTTTTTTCTCCAAAGTGTTTTAGGATTTCAGGGCAAGGGGCCCAAGTTTATAAGTATAAAAATTGACTTATACCAATTAAGACGAAATCAAAACAGTATTCGGATGCAGGGGAGGCTATATTTTTAGAATATATTTAATCTGGGTTCAGGAAGTATGAGGCTAGGATGCGGTTCGAGAATAGTGGTCGTCTCAAGGGGCGCTATTTTGAGTCCATTTTTCGAAAATTTAAGTTGAACCTAAAAACGGCAGTTGAATCACGAAAGCTTCCACTCCTGTTCACTCCCTATGTCAGGATAGTTGTCACCCCTTAAAATCAAAAATATGGGGGCGGGAAGTGAGTAAGTCATATCCCATTATTCCAGCGAACGTAAAGCAGTGATTCTAAACAAATTATTACCTTCATTGAATATGGCGTTAGCACCGGTGGCTAGAGAGGCAGGCGTATCGGCACAAACATTATATAATCGGCGCTCCAAAACTAAGGAATCAGGATTGCCCCTGCCCGGTAACACACCTACAACAGAACAATGGTCAGCAGATGCCGAACTGGCAGTAGTGATCAAAATGGCCCAATGTCTTAGTCGGAGCTCAGTCAATATTGCCGTGAGAAAGGCCTTTACGTTGAGCAAGTTAAGAATGGGAAGAGCCAATGCTTAGGCGGCTTCCAACGTAGTTACGAACAAGCGTAGATAGCAAAGAAGCAGGCGACAACGGACAAAGCTGAAATCAAGTACTTGAAAAAAGATTTACGTCGTAAGGAGACGGCACTGGCTGAGACCGCAGCGTTACTGGTGCCGAGAAAAAAGCTCAATACGCTCTTGGGGGAAGATGACGAGGAAGTTTAACCTCGACTCTAGAGCGCACAGAATTGGTTGAGCTAAGCCAAGAAGCACGGGCTAACGACTCACGCCTAGAGCTTGCTTGTCGTGAGGCTGGATTGAGTCTTCGCAGTTATCGCCGCTGGTTGCAGTGAGGCGAAGTACAGGTAGATAGAGACCTGATACGAAGAAACCAGAACCTGCAAATAAGCTGAGTAAAGAATAGAAGCAAGCCATTGTGGATGTCTGTAACGAAGCACATTATGCCAGCTTTGCAACGATACAGATTGTACCAAGCCTGCTAGATCAAGTCATCTATCTTACCTCGGAGGCGCTTTTTAAGACATTGCAGTATCGCCCAAACAGGCCGACCTCGGGGTTTAACAGTCTCGCAGATGGCCGCGACTGGGTGGATCATGTTGTCGGTAGTTACAACACCGAACACAAGCACAGCAAGCTTAACTTCGTCACACCCGCTGAGCGTCACGCTCAACAGGATGGCGAGATTTTAGCGAAACGTAAGCAAGTATTGGAGAATGCGAAAGAAGTAAAGCCAAACCGCAGGTCTCAGTCAGTGATGGATTGTTAGCTTATCGGAGTGGTCATGCTGAATCCAGATAAGCCAGAAAATATTGAGATGAAAACCTTGGGTTAACAATTTAAAAAATAGCCCAACTACCTTGAAAAACCCCCAAACTACCTTGAAAAAACCCCAAACTACCTTGAAAAACACCCAAAATACCTTGAAAAACACCCCTCACGCCCCTTACCTACAATTCCTGTAGGCAAAGTCTGCACAAGTTCTTGCCCTCCAGGGAAGGAGGGTACATCAAAAATGCAAGAGCAATTTTGGAGTGATGCACCTAGAACTTTTCTTAGTAACTTAAATTAGAATTCACTTACGGTCAATAAGGTCGCTACGTGATTCTAAAATTTCCTATGCCTACATGGATGTCGGTAAGGGGCGTGAGCAGGAGCGGAAGCTTTGCCCACCAATAACCGGCACGGCTTTTTCGCGGCAACTGCGGTTTTTAGGTTGAATAGTGGGCCGGTTGGCTAACAGTGGGCGCTATGAAGTAACGAAAATGTACGGATCCGTAATAGGCCTGTCTGTATTCAGGCAGTCTCATCGCTTGGTGATACTATTCAGGGGCGAGAGTATCGCATTTGGCAAAGCCAGTATTATTGTCATCTAGTGCAGTTGCTAATTTTGGCAGCAGCGAAGACATATTATCAAATAATCCCCATGGCGGGTTGATGATAAACATACCTGATGCGGTCATACGGTATTCTGATGAGT
Organism: Cellvibrionaceae bacterium; assembly: GCA_047629215.1. Classification (GTDB taxonomy): domain Bacteria; phylum Pseudomonadota; class Gammaproteobacteria; order Pseudomonadales; family Cellvibrionaceae; genus CANLBN01. The sequence continues at coordinate 52,624 of JBLHWO010000001.1, forward strand.
CGGGCTCAAGCCCTAATTCAAAGCGTTGGATGTTTTTGATACCACTATTAATTAATTTTTTTTCGAGGCGTTGGACAAGTTGCCTATCTACAACGGGATACCAGATGGCATAAGTACCGGTTGCAAATTTTTTATAGGCGGACTTAATGGTTGTAACAACCTGTTCATAATCGTCTCGGCTTTCGTAGGGAGGGTCAATTAATACAAGTCCTCTTCGAGACAGTGGCGGTAGTAATGATAACAGGCCTTTAAAGCCATCTTTACAGTGATGTTTAACACGGCGGTCATGTAAGTTGGACTCCAATAAATCAAAATCTGTTGGATGTAACTCATAAAGCCAAGCATGGTCCTGAGGGCGTAAAAAATCCATCGCAATCATCGGTGACCCTGGATAATAGACTAATGCATCGTTAGGGTTATGTTTGTCGATAATTGAAAAATAGCGCTCTAGCTCAGGCCACTCTAGCCGTTTTTTTACAGCGGCAGTTTTACTCTTCGTTATTTTTTTACAGTTCGGCTTTAGTTTGCCAATACCATTGCAATATTCCTCTAGTTGTTTAGCTTGGCTGGATTCCAAACTAAACAAACCTGCACCGGCATGGGTATCGATATAATCGAAAGCTTTTTCTTTTTTTGTTATGTGTTCAAGAATATCGATAAGTATAATATGCTTCAGCACATCGGAAAAATTGCCGGCGTGAAAAGAATGGCGATAATTAAGCAAAGGAATATCCTAAGGTAAGGTAAGGGCTGTATTCTACGCGTTATCTTGATCGCTTTGCCATAACTCAATCACTTCCTTCGCCGCTCTAAATGCACCGATTCCCGTCGGCACGCCACAATAAACAGTTGACTGTAACAGCACATCCTGAATTTCATCAACACGACAGCCGTTGCGCAAGGCACCTAGTACATGAGTTTTTAATTCCGTTGTTGCTTTTAAGGCTGACAAGGTGGCAATCGTAACTAGGCTTCGAGTCTGGTTGGGCAGTACGCCACCCGCCCAAATACCGCCCCAACAATACTCGGTAACCATATCTTGTAAGGGGCGAGTAAAATCAGTGGCATTGTTAATTGCCTTATCGACATAGTTATCACCTAATACTGTGCGTCTAATTTTCATGCCGCTATCATATTTATCATTTTTCATAATGTTGATCTCTAAGTAATTAGTTTTTTCCCTGAATAGGGCTGCCTATATTCTCTATGTCGACTACATCCGATTCATTCCTTTATGTCTATAAAACCTTTTATTTTTATTAGGGTACTCGCCAACATAGTGATCTAGCTGCTGCCCTACGACGATACATTTCAATACAGTATGACCATTATTTTTTAGGGTATGCGCTTCTCCGCCAGCCCGACAACCCAAAAAATTGCTAGCCTTAACAGAAAAGTACTCTTTACCAATAATAGCCTCGGCTTGATCCTCTAGAATATAAACACACTCATCTTCATGATAATGTTTATGAAATTCCGTTGATTCGTGTCCCTGTAGTACTTCGATCATATGAAAGCCAATGCCCATTAAGCCAGTAAGGCCCCCTAGAGATTTATTGATTCTCTTAGCATTTTTATTCGGAAAGTGTATTTTTTGAATGCCCTCATATTGCTCAATTTATTCTTTAGTGAGGAAAAATTTAGGCATGATCAGGACCAAGATAAGTACATAAGTTAATAGATTATATACATTGTATTCCAATTGTCAGACTCATCGGCCCGGTAGCCGACAATGGGCTCAAGCGCTCTTGCGGGTTTACTTATACAGTTTTTTCTATGAAAACCGATTGGATTTTTTTTTCATTCTAGGTTGCTGGGTGTATACAGTCGCTTGCTAAGCTAAATAATATTAAAAAACTCTAAAGGGCACCTCTAAAAATGCACTTTTTCCGCGATAGCGGCGTCAGCTCCGTGCTTCCTTGCTCTCACGAAAAAATTACTATTTTTAGAGGCGGCCTAAATTTAGTTCGACCACATCACCTAGCCAGTAGGCAAGCTCTGTATGATCTTTTACATCATCACCCGTTAATGTGTGAACAAAAATAGTCAAGTTTTGTCTATTGGTATGGAGCCACGGGATAAGTATATCAAAGTCGTTTGTGCCAAATGTAATTTGGCAGCTCCAGCAGGGATGTGGCCCAACCATTTTTTCATGAAAATGGTCAACACGAAGGCCAAATGTCGTAGCGACTTCATCACAGAGTTGTTTTGCAAAGATAGCGGTAGGCGTGATAAGCCTTATGGGTGTTTATTGGTCTTTTTACTTCTTTCATAGAAGCGTATATTACTAAAAAAATGATGAGGAGACTTTAAAATTTAAAAATCATTAAAAATAAATCTCATTGGCCCCTTTTTTATATAATAGCTTGCTGTATAAATGAATCTCTGCTGGGTTGAGCTATAACATTTCGCTTTATTTGTGTGGATGAGGTTCTGGGGTTGTAACGCACTTGAATAATTTTTTTACCTGCGATTTTTAAATATGATTCGACATCGATATTATGCGCCTTGTTTCCCCAATCTGCCCCGATAACAAAAATATCGGCATTCAGCTCTTTACAGCCTGATACATATTCAAGTTCATGATAGGCTCGTACAATATCGACGCAGCGTAACGCCTTTAGCATTTCTTTTCTCTGGTCAAGAGGAATAACCGGTACATTAGGTTTATAAGAATTCACTACCTGATCAGAAGCAACGCCAACCGCAACGGTGTCGCCTAAAGTTTTACAATATTCTAATAAGGCAAGATGCCCGACATGCAATAAATCAAATGTGCCTACGGTATATACAACCATTATATGCTTAACTCCTAAATGAAAATATTTTTTACTGGTGTTCTAGGAAGCTGCCCGAGAATAGAGAAGCTGCTAGGAAAAAGCGGATTTTGGCCAGATTTTCTCCTGATTTTCGTCAAATAGAAACACTATTATTCTCAAATCATGAAAAAATCTGACTCAAAACCGCTTTCTCTCGTTACGCTTTTTATCCTCGGACAGCCTCCTAGTGCTGATGCTTTAATTTGTATCGTTACTCTTAATAAAGACTATAAGGCATAAGAGCTTTGCGTCATAAGTACTTCAAGCTATAAAAGCTTTAAGCCATAAAAAACCGTTATCCCAAGGGTATAAATAGCCAGTATGTAAACATTGTTTGGGTTGCCAGATAATTTTGGCGTTTTAATTTGTGAGACATTTAAGGCTGCGAGTGCGAGACCGCTGGCATAAAAAAGAATAGAAAATAGATTCTCACTAACAAGGCCTTCAAATATAAAGATAAAAACAAGAATTATTGTGTTGTTATCCAGAGCGAGGCCGGTATATTTGGAGTCGTCAGAAAGGCCAAAGGTACTAAAATAACTTAATCGTATTGCGCTGGCAGCCAGCATAATAAAAGCGCCTACTAGAAATAAGGGCTTAAATTCTCCATAGCTCAGCAGTAAAATAGCGGGAGCCACGCCATAACTAACAATGTCGATTAAGACATCAAGTTGCCCCCCAAAAGATCGGTCGTTGCCTGTTCGTCCTTTCATCTTTCGTGCAATCAGCCCATCTGCCCAATCAAATGCAACGGCCCAGATCATGCCAATCATGGCGGCGTAGTAAACGCCTAAGATACTAAAATAAATGGCAAGTAATGTGCAAGCTAAACCTGTCAGAGAGCAAAGGTTGGGAAGATCTTTTACAAATGAAAGAATGCTAGGTTGAAAGGCCCGGGGCTTTGAGTTTTCGTTGGTCATGGTCATTCTACGGGCAATCCTATATGTTTTTAAAAAGAGCTGTTTTTAAAGCGCGGATATAAAGGCATTACTGAACAAAACTAATAAAAAGCACTGATAAAAGTATGATTAAAATGTACTAGTATAAAACGCGACTAAAAATCTAAATTGATATCTAAGCGTATGAAAAAGTTGCTGCATAGCACAGCCGAAAAGGAGAGAGCGAAGCGAAGACCCTAAATAGCCAATTAACTAAAATAGTATGCTAACGCACTGCTTGAAATGCTCTAAATATTTGAAGAGAATAAAGAAAAGAAAAAAGGGCGGTCTTTTAAAGACTGCCCTTTTGAACATTGCTCTTTTGAGCAGAGCTACTTACAGATTAAATGGCAACAATATTTTCTGCTTGAGGGCCTTTTTGACCGTCAGTAACAGTGAATTCAACCTGTTGGCCTTCGGCTAAGGTTTTGAATCCTTCGCTAGCAATTGCACTGAAGTGTGCAAAAACATCTGGTCCAGATTTTTGTTCGATAAAACCAAAACCTTTAGCTTCGTTGAACCATTTAACAGTTCCTGTTGTAGTAGACATAATAATATCCTGAAATTAATTAAAGTTGTGCCTTCATAAGGCTTGAATTGCATAAAATGGAGGCTGGAAACTTAGAAACTGCAGGACGAGTCATACGGATAGAACAACGAAATGTAGGATGTAAATAATAGACTTCTTTCTAGCTGCAGGCATGGTATAGGAGTTATTGTATATTGTACAGGTTTATTTTAACTTGATGTCAGTTGGGCAAGAGCATTACTATTGTAATGCTCAATGCAACAGAAGGGGGGCAAACAAGCATTAAGTAAAGTTAAGCCTATGTGAGGTGCTTAATTTGTCCTCAGCGATTAGATCAACCCTTTTGATATTATACAATCGCCAATAATTCGATTTCAAAAATCAATGCTTGATAAGGGCCAATCGCACCACCGGCACCATTCTCCCCATAAGCTAATTGATAGGGAATATACAGTTTCCATTTACTACCTACAGGCATCAGTTTCAAAGCTTCTGTCCAGCCAGCAATAACACCACCTACAGGAAACTCTGCTGGTTCACCGCGGCTGTAAGAACTATCAAATTCAGTGCCATCGATTAATGTGCCGCGATAGTGGGTGCGAACCGTTGCGGAAGCGCTAGGCTTCTCCCCGCTGCCTTCTGTGATAACTTCGTATTGCAAGCCTGTACTGGTGACTTGAATATCTGCTTTTTTGGCATTCTCTGCTAAAAAGGTCTCGCCTTCAGCGGCTTTTTCGCCTGCTTGAGCCGCTTGTTGCTCTTGGACTCTTTCTTGGATTACTTTAAAGGCATCGCTTATTTCGTCACCGTTTAGTTGTAATTCATTACCTCCAAAAGCATCTTTGATGCCAGCGATGGCGGCGTCTATTGAGGCGCTTTCAAACATGCCTTTAAGCTGTTCGCCCATTTGTAGGCCTACACCGTAAGAGGCTCTTTCTTCTGTGGTTTGCAGATTAATGCTCATAAATACCCTTTTTATCTAAAGTGTGATCGTATAAAAAAGGCGCATTAAACACTAAATCGGCGCTTTTGGCGAGAAGGGGGGGAGTAAGGCGCTATCGATTTTGAGTGGTATTGAGAATGTTCAGTGAATACTTATTAATACGTAAAGAGCTCGAATAAGGGGCTAAGTGGTGAGTTTTCGTGTTTGGTCATTTCCAACCTTGAAGCCATTTTTCTGTATTCTTCAACTGTTCCCATTCGATCGATTTACAACGCTTGGACATAACGGCCTCTATTACGCAATCGACAACCCCATCATCTTCATCAAACTCTAATCCCGTCACAAGAAAATGCTTCTCCTTATTCATGGGAGTAACGGCAGTCCATTTACTGTTGAGTAGCTTTTTTGGATTGATCTTATTCATGACTTGATCAGAGCTTCCTATTGCATTTTGGCTGGACTCCGCAGCTAATTTCACTTGGTCGGCTTTGCTAATATATTTAGGCTTACTTTGTGGCGCTAATTTGGCATTAGCCTTTTTGGCGCGAGCCTTTAATATCTGATTGCTTTTTTTACGGCGGTTCATACCTGTCTTCTCAATTTAAAAAGAAAGTCCATTGTTATTGATTTTCCGATAGACTATGCACCACTTTTGGAAGCATCTATAAAGGCTCTTGTCTTGCAAACACTCTCTCAACTCCGCTCGGGCGCGCTCAAGGGCATTCAACAATTAACATTGTCAGAAAATTTAACAACGTTTCCCCTAGAAATTCTATCGCTTGCCGACAGCTTAGAGGTGTTAGACCTATCGAGCAATCAATTAAATGATCTACCCGAAGCGCTCACTCAATTACCCAAACTAAGAATCTTATTTGCCTCAAATAATCGCTTTACGCAGTTGCCAGAGTTACTGGGGCGCTGCGATCAGCTCGAAATGGTTGGGTTTAAGTCTAATCAAATTGAGCACGTGTCGGAAAGTGCTCTACCACCTAAATTACGCTGGTTCATCCTCACCGACAACCAAATACAAAAACTACCCGACGCATTAGGTGAGCGACCTAGGCTACAAAAACTCGCGCTAGCGGGTAACCGGTTAACCGCATTGCCGCAAACAATGGCACAGCTTAGTAATCTTGAACTCATCCGAATTTCGGCTAACCAGCTCAGTGAATGCCCCGAGCAATTGCTCGACTTACCTAAGCTGGCTTGGATCGCATTCGCAGGTAATCCGTTTAGCCAGTCCCTCGACAAGATCCCCAGTATTCCAGAGGTATCTTCTTCTAGCTTTACTTTGCAAGATGTATTAGGCCAGGGCGCTTCTGGCGTTATTTCATCGGCAATATGGAATGCCCCACAAACCGACTTTCCAGAAAAAGTTGCGATTAAAGTCTTTAAAGGCGCCGTCACCAGCGACGGTTACCCAAGAGATGAGTTGGCTGCTTGCCTAAAAACGGGTAATCACCCCAACCTAGTACAATCATTAGCGCAGGTGAATGAAAAGGGTTGTCTCGCGCTTATTATGAGCTTAATTCCCGCTTACTATCGTAATCTAGGGCTACCCCCTAGCTTAAACAGCTGTACGCGCGATACATTTTCGGAGGGTTTTACCTTATCGATAGAAGCAATCGATAAAATGGTATCTCAGATGAAGGCGGTTTTTGCACACCTTCACGCAAGTAAGGTTTGCCACGGCGATCTATACGCCCACAATACACTCTACGACCCACTTGACGACCTGCTTGATAAAAATAAGACCAGCTTACTCTTTGGTGACTTTGGCGCAGCCAGTATGTACCACATGCTAACGGCTCAACAACAAATAAAAATTCAAACCATAGAGCAGCGCGCGCTGAATCATTTTATTAACGATCTATTAAGTCTTTGTGCAGTAGAAGACAAAAAGACTAAGCAGTATCAGGGGCTATTGGCAGATGTTGCTCAGCCATGAAAGTAGTGGAAGAAGACGGTCCTGATAAGTATTTAATTGTAATTCATCTCTAATTTAAGACCTTAGATAAATTAAGGTTAAGCAATTCATCAACATAGATTGTTTATTTATTTATAAAATTTTATAGTGCATTTATTTAAACTGACAACGAAGATCAAAATATGAGTACAGATAAGCCACGCAAATATTCAAAAAAAATCGTCGATGGTCCAGCTCAAGCCCCTAGCCGCTCTATGTTGAGGGCAGTAGGCTTTGGCGACGACGATTTCAAAAAATCCCAAGTGGGTATTGCCTCAACCTGGTCAATGGTAACGCCATGTAACATGCACATTAACACCCTTGCAGATGAGGTGGGTAAGGGTGTAGATAGTGCCGGTGCAAAAAGCGTAATTTATAACACCATTACCGTATCTGATGGTATTTCCATGGGCACCGAAGGAATGAAGTATTCTTTAGTATCGCGTGAAGTTATTTGTGATTCCATAGAGGCCGTATCGGCCGGTATGGGACACGATGGCATTATTGCCATTGGTGGCTGCGATAAAAATATGCCAGGATGTTTGATGGGTATAGCACGCCTGAACCGCCCTTCTATATTTGTCTATGGCGGTACCATTTTACCTGGCGAAAACCACACCGACATCGTGTCGGTATTTGAAGCGGTGGGCAGCCATGCTAGCGGCGATATTCCGCTGACTGAGTTAGATCATATTGAAAAAACGGCAATCCCCGGTCCCGGTTCTTGCGGCGGCATGTATACGGCCAATACCTTAGCCTCGGCGATTGAAGCCTTGGGTATGAGTATGCCCAATAGCTCTGCGCAAAATGCGATTTCAGATAATAAAAAACAAGACTGCTTAGATGCAGGTAAAGCGATTGTTTACTTGCTCGAACAGGATATTAAACCATCCGATATTATGACCAAAAAGGCATTTGAAAATGCGATAACGCTGATTATTACCCTAGGTGGCTCTACCAATGCCGTGCTGCATTTAATTGCGATGGCCGACGCCATTGGTGTGGAAGTGACATTGGACGATTTTGTGCGTATAGGTGAAAAAACACCGGTGATTGCCGACTTACGTCCAAGCGGTCAATATTTGATGTCTGAATTAATTGCCATCGGTGGTATTCAGCCGCTGATGAAGCGTTTGTTAGATGCGGGCATGCTACACGGTGATTGTATGACTGTAACGGGTAAGACTATGGCTGAAAACTTGGCAGAAGTAGTGGATTACCCTGAAGGTCAGACTATTATTTTACCGTTTGATAAGCCCATCAAAAAAGACAGCCATTTGGTGATACTCAGCGGTAATTTAGCACCGGAAGGCGCGGTTTCAAAAATTACGGGCAAAGAGGGTTTACGTTTTACCGGCACGGCTAAAGTCTATGATTCAGAAGAGCAAGGCTTTGCCGCCATTATTGATGACCAAGTGGTAGCCGGTGATGTGGTTGTGATTCGCTACGAAGGCCCGAGAGGCGGCCCTGGTATGCGAGAAATGTTGAGCCCCACTTCCGCCATTATGGGCAAAGGCTTAGGCAACGATGTCGCACTTATCACCGATGGTCGCTTTTCAGGTGGCAGCAGGGGGTTTGTAGTAGGGCACATTACGCCTGAAGCATTCGAGGGCGGCGCCATCGCGCTGGTAGAAAATGGTGATAACATTACCATTGATGCGGAAAAACGTGAGATGACGCTCGGTATCAGTGATGAAGAAATGGCTAGGCGGAAACAAAACTGGCAACAGCCGGCGCCAAAATATACCCGAGGACTACTAGCAAAATATGCGAGAACAGTCAGCTCGGCGTCTACTGGAGCAGTGACGGATAAGCCTGATTAAACGGTTAGGGCATAAATAAAAAATAATATTTTTTGACCCTTTCGAATGTTATTTTAAAAAAAGCAATTTATTTGGCTACAGTAGCATTAACGACTGCTAGCCGAATAAGTGTAATGGCTATGTCATTACCCCGACTGTACGGTATGGGGTGATCTTCGATTTTAATCGTGACCTTATCACCCCTTAGCCATTGGCTGGTCAAATAGCCCGCGACGATGACCCGCACTGCCATTATTGCTCTATAGCACTACTTGTTACTGACGAATATATTGCATATTGTATATTCGATCACAAAATCACATTCGTTAAAGCAGTAAAATCCTTACGGATTATTAACTATAGAAAATTGGGACGCAAGGAAATGCCAGATAAGATTGATTATAAATTCCTCAGTGACTTACAGGGCGGGAGTAAAAAGCAAGGGTATGTACCGGCAGCAGGCGTCAGTAAAAGTGGAGTGACAATCGCAACCGGGTTTGATCTCGGTCAGCGCAAAGAAGAAGAAGCTGACCTCACCGGTTTAGGTCTAAGCGGGACTTTGGTGACCAAATTGAAGCCTTATTTGGGTAAAAATCTAAAGACGCTGCGACATATCTTAAAAAGAACCCTCTCATTATTACCGCAGAACAAACCAAGGTTATTGATAAAGCGGTAAAATCAAAACATGTTACATCACTAAAAACCAAATAATTGAGCTCTTCACACAATACGGCTAAAAAGGGTTTCTTCGACCTACCCGCAGAAGCGCAAACTGTTATAGCGTCAGTCTCCTTCCAATATGGTGTTAACTTAAATACGGCTGCGCCTAAATAATACGGCTGCGCCTAAATTTTGGAAAATGGCTTTTTCTCAAAACTGGAAAGAAGCGGTCAAAATATTAGAAAAATTTGGTGACGCCTATCCTACACGTAGAAAAAAGAAGCCGCTGTATTGAAGAAGGTTGCAAAATGATTGGCAAAACCCTTACATCCGTGTTGTTGCTTTCGCTCACAGCCTGTGCAAATACGGAGAATCAGTCAATATCCAATATTACTTTTTCACCGCTTAAATCAGCTTATGCTAGTTACAGTAGCGAAATAAGTAAAACGCGTCCAAGTCTAGTCTTTGATGGTGGGACAAGCGCGAGTAATTGCACAGAGTATTTTTCAGTGCGTAAGGCCGCAAATATTCTGGAGACGGATGCCAATTTTCTTGTTGCTCAGGAATATCTTATTTGCGACTCGTTAAGCGCAATTAAAAATGCAACACCCATAAATGAGTCGTCCGTCAGTAACAATGTGATATTCAATGCAGGAGTACCGTTGGCGAGTAAAGTAGACTTGCGCGCGTTTCGATCATCCTTTAAACGCAGAGCCGACGCACAAATGCATACCCTGGACACAATGCCGAGAGCGGATGTGACCACGGAACAATACGCGGCCATTATCGACAATAAGGACTGGCTTTATGTGCTCCGCGTCGTTGCCCGCTTAGATTTAAACAACAACGGCAAGGAAGACTGGCTAACGGATAAGGCAAAAATGGGTAGCTATAGCACGTTGTCCGGTTTTGTGGCTTGTGATGTGAATAATAAGCAGATAATTAATTTAGATCCCCTAATATCTTAATTATTATAACCTTTGATTGTGACGGTACTTTTACCCTGAGGGCGGATCAGTTTTCTACCTTGGGGTATTCTGCTACGCCTACTCTCACATCGACCAACACTTTTCAGAGAAGAGATAAGCCTCAACAATTACGTCGCACGGGCTTGATGAAGCTTTTTGTAGCTATCGATCAATCTTAGGTGTTTGTCTAAACCTTCCAGCCGCATACTGGTTTTGGTTAAACCGAAAAACGTCACTTCACCCCTTGTCGAGCCAAGCACATTAGCCATAAGTTCTTCACCGAACATTCTATTTAAATTAGCTAGGTAATGTTCAAGTTCCATTTCTGTATCTAGGGTGATCTCAAGTACGGCGTGCATGGCTTGATAAAACAATCCGCGGGCGACCGTATTGTCGTTATACTGTAAATAAGTTTCTACCAGTTCAATAGCGTCTTCCCGATCCCCCAGCGCTAGGTAAAGTAGAATTTTCAATTCAAGAATCGTGAGTTTGCCCCAAACGGTATTTTCATCAAACGCAACGCCAATGAGAGTGGCAATGTCCATGTAGTTATCAAGCTGACCTTCCTCCAAGCGTTGCACTAAACTCGTCAAGGCAGCATCACTGAGTGAGTGAAGGTTCAATATATCTTCACGGTAAGTGAGTGCTTTGTTAGTGTTATCCCAAATAAGATCTTCTACTGGATAGACTTCTGAAAAATCTGGCACCAGGATACGGCAAGCACAGCCATAATCAGAAAAATCGGCAATATAAGCTTCTTTACCCAGCGTTTTTAATAGACTAAATAAAAAGTCTGACTCCTCTTTGTTGCTGCCAGAAAAATCCCACTCGTAAAATTCATAGTCGTGCTTGTCACTAAAAAAGCGCCAAGAGATTACTCCCGTTGAATCAATAAAGTGCTCAACAAAGTTTTCAGGTTCAGAGACGGCCATACTATTAAAGGTGGGTTTTGGCACATCGTTTAGCCCTTCAAAACTGCGACCTTGTAATAGCTCAGTAAGGCTGCGTTCTAGCGCCGCTTCAAAGCTCGGGTGGGCGCCAAATGAAGCAAATACACCACCTGTTTTTGGGTTCATCAGCGTGACGCACATGACCGGGAATTGGCCCCCTAACGACGCATCCTTAACCAGAACAGGAAAGCCTTGTGCTTGCAGGCCCTTGATCCCCTCTACAATACTCGGGTACTGGTTAAGCACGTCCTGAGGCACATCAGGCAAGGCAATCTCTTCTTCGATGATGCGTCTTTTCACCGCACGTTCAAATATTTCCGACAAGCACTGTACCTTAGCTTCGTTAACATTATTGCCGGCGCTCATACCGTTACTCAGAAATAAGTTTTCAATCAAGTTCGATGGGAAATACACCGTCTCGCCATCAGAGTGACGCACATAAGGGATCGAGCAAATGCCACGTTCACTATTACCAGAATTTGTATCGATAAGATGTGAGCCACGGAGTTCGCCTTCTGGATCGTAAATTCCCCGAGTATATCCATCCAAAATATCAGCTGGTAGCGCGTCATCAGCGCCCGGCTTAAACCACTTTTCGTTTGGGTAATGCACAAACTCGCTATTGGCAATTTCTTGACCAAAGAACTGATCGTTATAAAAGAAATTACAGTTTAAGCGCTCGATAAACTCACCCAGCGCCGAGCAAAGCGCGCTTTCTTTAGTTGCACCTTTACCATTGGTAAAGCACATGGGTGACGCCGCATCACGGATATGCAATGACCACACATTGGGTACAATATTACGCCATGAGGAAATCTCAATCTTCATCCCAAGATCGGCCAATAGTGTGGTCATGTTGGCAATGGTTTGTTCAAGGGGCAGATCTTTACCCAAAATAAAAGTTTGCGTTCCGCCATCAGTCTGTGCGATCAGCATAGCGTGGGTATCTTCGTCGAGGTTGTCGACTGTTTCGATTTTGAACTCAGGGCCGGTTTGAACCACTTTTTTCACGGTGCAGCGGTCAATGGAGCGTAAAATACCGGTACGGTCTTTATCGGAAATAGTGTCTGGTAGTTCTACCTGAATTTGAAACAGCTGGTTGTGGCGATTTTCAGGGTCAACGATATTGTTTTGCGAAAGCCTTATGCCATCGGTAGAAATATCTCGAGAGACACAATACACTTTCACAAAATAGGCAGCACAAAGAGCGGACGACGCCAGGAAGTAATCAAAAGGGCTGGGGGCCGAGCCATCACCTTTGTAGCGAATAGGCTGATCAGTGATTACAGTATAATCATCAAACTTAGCTTCAAGTCTGAGATTGTCGAGAAAATTAACGTTGATTTCCATTAAATAGTTTCCACAGTAGTACTTTGTAAGCAGTAGCGTTAAAGCTTAATAGTTTTAAGGTTTGACGCTACTGTTTAGTGTGTCGATCTTAATTGTGGGGATTATCGTGTTTTTTGAGGTAATAGTCTTGGTAAGTTATACAAATGGACAAAATAAGTGTTTTAGATTGGGAACTTGCAGCGATTTATTACTTCAGCACGAGCCATTACGATGGGAAAAAGATTCTATGAATTAATGAGGCAGACTGAGCTCATTGATTATGTCGGACGTTATTATTATAAATTACCGGCATTTTTCCTTTCCATTTAAACCACGTGTTTTCATTTGTAATAAGCTCAGCCATAAAATGCGCCACATTAACTCTACTGGTTGCTCCAGAACTAAAAATT
>JBLHWO010000002.1:0-52224 GCA_047629215.1 Cellvibrionaceae bacterium
TTTTTTTCAATATTATCAATGGCTATTCGTTCTTCTCGGCTTACGTCTTTATCTCTGCGATCCTCATGAAAGTTCTTCTAGCACTGTCATGAGCATGACAACACGATGCTCGGCAAAAGAATGAATTGCCATTGGGCAGTGCAATAAAACGTTGGTGTCAAGTGCGTAAGTTTTTTCCATTACTGCTCTCCGTGGAAACGAAAAGAATGTGGGCGGTTACATTATTTTTTGCTAAATAGGTGGGGGGAGAGGGTAGTAGGTGATAGAAGAGTGTGGGTGAGAAAGGAAGTTTGCCCGTCTATTATACATAGTCTATTCATAGCCACTTTAAGTGGCTTGAATTGAATGTCTTGAATTATCTTAAACTTCGAAGGTGTAAGCGAATACAGTGCCAACGGTATATGGCTTAGCAAAATAAATAACTGCCTTTTGGTTTTCTTATCTAGTGCTTAGTGTCTTCGTAATGCGGAAAAAGAGTCAAGTATAATTTAAAACTTAAGTGCATTTTTATAGCTGTTCTTAAGACAATATACAAAGAGCATGGTTTTATTTTATTGGCTCTTTAATTACTGAATTAACCTTTGAGTTAGGATTACCTTTTGCCTTTTTTTGGGGCTGCTCTGTTGTCCCACTGTCCGCCGCGCGCTTTTTGAAACTTGCCTTTTGTGCCTGCAGCGCCTTTTTTATAGCCCTTATGGTCATCTTCAGGCACTAATTGGCCGGGCCCGCTACCAATTAAGTCGGCGCGATTCATTTTGATTAGCGAATCCCGTAAATGGGCCCAGTTTTTCGGGTCATGATAGCGTAAATAAGATTTTTGCAGTCGTCGTTGGTCGATGTTGTCTGCGACAAATAATTTTTTACTTTTATAGCTTAGTTTTTTCAATGGGTTGCGGCGACTATGATACATCGCAGTGGCTAGCGCCATTGGTGACGGATAAAAATTTTGTACCTGGTCGACTCGAAATTTATTTTTCTTTAGCCACAACGCAAGGTTTAACATTTCATTATTGTCAGTGCCGGGATGGGCGGCGATAAAATAAGGGATCAAATATTGTTTTTTCCCTGCCTCTTTTGAGTATTTGTCGAATAATTCTTTAAATTTATCATAGGTTCCCATGCCCGGTTTCATCATCATCGAGAGGGTGTCTTTCTCTGTATGCTCAGGAGCAATTTTCAGATAGCCGCCGACATGATGAGTGACCAGTTCTTTAACATACTCTGGATCTTCTACCGCTAAGTCATAGCGTAAGCCCGATGCAATGGCGATACGCTTTATGCCGGGAATTTTACGAGCGCGACGGTATAGGTTAGTGGTGCGGCTATGATCTGTATTTAAGTTTTTGCAGATGCCGGGGTAGACGCATGATAGTCGGCGGCAATTGGCTTGGGTGCGATCATCCTTACAGTTTAAGAAATACATATTGGCAGTAGGGCCGCCAAGATCAGAAATAGTGCCTTTAAAATCGGGTACTTGGTCGCGAATTTTTTCAATTTCTTTTAGTACCGATTCTTCGGAGCGGCTTTGAATAATTCGGCCTTCGTGTTCAGTGATGGAGCAAAATGTACAACCGCCAAAACAGCCACGCATAATATTAACGGAGGTGTTGATCATGGCGTAGGCAGGAATGTTTGCATCGCCATAGCTCGGGTGAGGGCGGCGTTGATAGGGTAAGTCGAATACGCCATCCATCTCTTCGGTTTTGAGAGGGATGGGAGGTGGGTTAACCCAAATTTCTCGATTACCGTGTTTTTGAACTAAGGGCCTTGCGTTATGCGGGTTAGCTTCTTGGTGCAAAACTCTAGAGGCGTGTGCGTAAAGGGCGGAATCATTTCGTACTTTTTCAAACGAGGGCAAGCGAACATAAGTACGATCTTCGTCTAACTTAACTTTTCTATGCAGGGGCATAGGAATAATTCTGATGGGCTCAAATTCAACAGGGTCATTGTTTGTTTTGTTGTCGGGGCCACTATTGCTGCCAGTATCGATACCCAGTTTTTCTTCGGTCGTTTTTTTACCGCAAGTGCTTGGCGAATCGTCGTATTCGTAGGGGTTAGATATTTTATCAATATCGCCCGGCCAGTCGATGCGTGTTGAATCAATCTCGGTCCACCCTCTCGGTATGGATTTTAGTGAAATTGTTGTGCCGCGAATGTCACTTAATTCACTGACTTTTCTGCCGTGTGATAATTGGTGAGTGACTTCGGCAATAGCGCGTTCGGCATTACCATACAAAAGAATATCCGCACCTGAATCAATTAAAACGGAACGTCTTACTTCGTCACCCCAATAATCATATTGAGCAATACGGCGGAGGCTGGCTTCAATGCCGCCAATAACGACGGGTACGTCTGAGTAGGCTTGTTTGCAACGTTGGGTATAAACGGTTACGGCTCTATCGGGCCGTTTACCGGCTGCGCCATGAGGCGTATAAGCATCATCATTTCGAACCTTAAGATCAGCCGTGTACTTGTTGATCATTGAGTCCATATTGCCGGCGCTAACACCAAAAAATAGATTGGGTTTGCCGAGTTGCTTGAACTCGGTATCGCTGGTCCAGTTGGGTTGCGCAATAATGCCAACTCGAAAGCCTTGGGATTCTAAGAAGCGACCCATAACGGCCATGCCAAAACTCGGGTGATCGACATACGCATCCCCACAAACAATAATGATGTCGCAGCTGTCCCAGCCGAGTTCGTCCATTTCCTTGCGGCTCATGGGTAAATAAGGCGCAGGCCCAAAACATTCTGCCCAGTATTTTGGGTAACGAAATAGATCTGGCGCTTGCTTGAGGCCGTCTTGAGGCATGGGGATATACTGGCTTAGAGAAAGAAACGTCATTTTCACATAGTTGTGGTGAAAGTGCGATATTTTAAAGTGGCTATCTCCTGCCTTGTTTTATGACCGGAGAGAGGGTAGTGAGTTATTCGGAGAGGAAATTGTTTTCAATAATAAGTTCAACTGCAAATAGCTGATTGATTGAAGGTTGCGGGAATGCTTTATTTAGTCAATACCGTTTTTCTGTGTCGTTCAAATATTTTGTTATATTTGGTAATGCGTTTTCCGTATACCGACCAGGCTTCTTTTTTTGCACTTTCAGGCCAAACTTCCAGCTCAATTTGAGCCGTCCCCAAACGACTGACAAAAGGGCCTCCCCATAAGATATTAGCGAGGCCACCGAACATGCCTAATGATTTGTATTTGGGGCCGGTGTTGAGAGCGTCCACTTGTTATTTCATCATGCTCGAAAAATTACCCAGGTTTTCAACCGAGCCTTTTAAGGCGTTGTAATAATCATTCATTGCGCGTTCATCAATTTCATCGAGTGAAATGCTGCTACGGGTTTTTCGGAGCTTGACATCGTGACTATTATTTACCGAGGTAACGGCTGATGTTGATTTTATGGCTTCGGATGTAGGAGTGGATTGAGTCTTGGTTTTTTTCTTGGCTTCCGGAACAGCATCTACCGCACCATCTACTTTCAGCGCGCCTCCGGTGCCAAGGCCACTTTTTACCGTTTGTGGCTTATAGTTGCGAAGCGTTTTTACCATCTGATTATAGGCGTCAGCAAAAGCAGCGATATTAACCTTGCCTTGCGCTTTATCGGTAAAGCCACTGATGCTACCAAAGGCTCCGCCACCATATGAAAAGCAGGCAAAGCTAAAATCATAATTTTTGGCGCTTCCTTCAGATGATTGCACCTGTTCGCCGGAGCGGTTATCGATCATTAAAATGGTTGTCGATGCTTCATTACTCTTGGTGCCCACTGAGCCGGCTCCATAGCGGCCACCTAAAGGCCAAGGTAAAAATCGGCTGGTAGCGCCAGCAAGTCGCTTAGGTTACTTTGCTTGAATTGTACCGAGGGTCTTAATGTATCGTCAGCTGCAGCCATTCGTCCCTTACCAAAATTACTGTACCCTCTTAGATCGCCGCTATTCATCAATGCGCGCTCTCTTTGCATAGCTTTCATCGACCCGCCTCTTTCTACCACAACAAAGTAGTTGGGCTGTTGGATCATGGTGCGAATGACGGGCATTGTTGAACCTAGCTTAGAGTACTGGCGACGGAAGTAGCCCCACCATTCCGGTGAGGTATCCTCGAATACAGTTAGTGTCCCTAGTGCCTGATCGCAGCTTTCCAAATTTTTATTTTTGTTGGAGCTAGAACTGCCCGCTGCGCCTCCAGTGACAGGATAGCTAGTCCCTCCGCCTAAAACAGGCATGGTTCCACCAGAGCCAATAAGCAATAGCGAGGTAAGGGTCGATAAACAGGCATATTTTAAAGTGCTTGTGTAAATGATGAAAAACCCCTCTTCTGTGCAAAGGTCTCTACTAATAATAAAATTAGTTTTGGATCCACTGCAGTCCCGTTAACTTCGGCTCAATTAGCTATAGGCTACGTCAATTGGAGCCAAGTGGTACCATGGTAAGTAAGCGACATGCAAATCAAAAAGTAGCCATGTCATTCCGGAAAGCGTTTTTTGCTTATCCGGAATCCAATGATTTCAATAACTTACTGGATACCGGGTCAAGTCCGGCATGACGACATTACCTTAACGGGACAGCAGCATTTTGGATTAGTTAAGGTTAATCGACTATGGTATTTACCTGCCGATAATTAGCCGTGTTGTCAGTAACATTCCGCAGTTTTGTTTCAATAATATTCCTAAACGCAATTGGAGCTGAAAGTGATGATACTGTTAATTCTAATAATGGTGCGACAGATAATACAAGTGACGTCTTCTGTACCGTTAGCGCCAATGTGAGTGCAAGAGGTGCAATTACTCCGAGTCCGATGATTCTGTCAGAAAATGAAAGTACAATATTTACGATCAGTGTTGATAGCGGTTTTGAAATTAATGTTGTGTCTGGTGGTAATGGCGCCTTGTCGCTAATATCTATACCATTTGTTCGGTAAGGGCGGACTGCGAGGTGACGGTCAGTTTTGTGTATACTGTTATTAGTATGCTCTCTATTCTATTTCAACAATATCGCCAGCATTCATTGCGCTTGTACCCAGGTTCCGGTGAAGATTAAATCTCCGGTTAAGGGGGTTAAGTAGCAGCTCGCATAGCTAACAATTTCATCAACACTAAAAGAGTCAGTTGATAGTGCGTTCCGACCGGACAGTTTTTCCATTCAGTCGAGCTTCTACCAATAAATTATTGTAAGCTATGCCCGTTGCTAACCTCGGTGCGATAGGGGACAAGCTGTCAGCGCCTATCGGTAACATCATTGCTAATGGTGAAACCGAAGATGACATCGGAAGCCTGCCGGCGGCAATGGCAATGACGGGCTTTGTTATTCCAATAAAGTAGCTAAAAAATAGTATCAAGAGGACTTTTTTGAAGGACAAAATTGATTTTGGGGCAAATCTTGTATTCTTTTATTAGCCCTACCCTTTGCTTGGAAAATATTTGTTGAGGCAGTTGCCGGCTTGTTAGGGCTAAGGTGTAGGTTGACTCCCTAGCTTGAGTATCGGTATACGTCGGTGTATGATCGCCGGCCTTATTTTTTAGTTGAACAAAAATGCAGCTATTTCATCATGTCCAAGCCTTGAGAGAGGCGTTGGCAGCTGAGCGTAAGCGAGGTCGGCGTATTGGCTTTGTGCCTACGATGGGCAACTTGCATCAGGGCCATCTAGCCTTAGTAGAGCAGGCGAAATCTCGTTGTGATGTGGTTGTCACCAGTATTTTTGTTAACCCCTTGCAGTTTGGCCTCAGTGAGGACTGGGATCAATACCCTCGCACTTTTGATACTGATAGTCAGAAGTTAAGGGGGGTTGGGTGCGATTACCTGTTTTTTCCTGATGATCGCGAAATGTACCCCAATGGAATGTCTGAACAGGCGCGTGTGATTGTGCCTGGGATGACGGATTTACTGTGCGGCGCCAGCCGGCCAGGACACTTCGAAGGTGTTACAACCGTTGTTATCAAGCTGTTTAATATCGTACAGCCTGATGATGCGGTATTTGGGTTAAAGGATTTTCAGCAAATTGCCGTTATTCGTCGTATGGTTCAGGATTTGTGTCTCTCTGTGACTATTGTTCCTGGCGACATAGTCAGAGAGGAAGACGGCTTAGCAATGAGCTCGCGTAATCGTTTTATTGCCCCGGAAGAGCGTCCAAAGGCGAGCCAGCTGCAAATTACTCTGTCTTGGGTGGCTGATCAAATTAAGCAGGGAGTAACTGATTATATTCAGCTTGAGCTTGAAGCTAAAGAGCAAATTGAGCAGGCAGGTTTTAAGCTCGACTATTTGCAGGTGTGCCGGAGTGATACACTGGTAGCCGCTGGAATTGATGACCTTGATTTAACGGTTCTTGGTGCCATGTATGCTAAATCGGCTCGACTGATAGATAATGTTTCTTTGAGTTTGGCTTAGTCGGTTCTTAAGCCCCCTGGAAAGAAATTATAGAAATATAGCAAGTAAGGTAGAGAGGTTGAAAATGTTAGTGAGCCTACTGAAAGGCAAGTTAC
Source organism: Cellvibrionaceae bacterium (assembly GCA_047629215.1). Lineage (GTDB taxonomy): Bacteria > Pseudomonadota > Gammaproteobacteria > Pseudomonadales > Cellvibrionaceae > CANLBN01. The sequence goes on from JBLHWO010000002.1 coordinate 6,477, forward strand.
ATATGGCCGCTGTAACTCAAGCAGAGCTATGGTATGACGGTTCCTGCGCAATTGATGCTGATTTGGTTAAATTAGCAGGTTTACGTGAGTTTGAGCAGATTGATATTCTTAATGTTAACAACGGTGAGCGTTTTACTACCTACGTTATTTTGGCTGAAGCCGGTTCTGGAACCATCTCGATGAATGGTGCTGCTGCACGTAAGGTTCAGGTGGGGGATAGGGTGATTATTGTTTCTTATGCCCAATTTGATGAGAAGGAAGCTGCCGATTATAAGCCTAAGTTGGTTTATCTTAATGACAAGAACCAGGTAGAGCGCACCTCCAATGCTATTCCTGCCCAAGTGGTGTAGTTGTTTGAGTTTTAAGCCATGTTAGTGGCTTCTCTTCTCTTGGCTTCCATTTCTCAGCTCAAAAAATAAACACTTTATCTTACAGTGGTTAAAAATAGAGTTTTAACCACTGTCTGCGTACTTTCCTATTGAACTAAGTCCAAGTGCTTAGTAATCTATACGTTTCTGAATTTAATAATAACGAACGAGGAAGCCATGTCTGTTTATAGCGTTCCGGCGTCTATCGCCAAAAAAGCACATATCGATAAAGAAGCCTACGATTCACTGTATAAGCAGTCAATAGAAGATCCCGATACATTCTGGGCTGCGCAAGCTAAACAATTTTTAAGCTGGCAAAAGCCTTGGAAGACGGTTAGCGAGTTTGATTTCAAGAAAGGCATAGCCCGGTGGTTTGACGGTGGGCAGCTCAATGTTGCTGAGAATTGTATTGATCGCCATTTGGAATCTCGAGGTGATCAGACCGCGATTATCTGGGAAGGCGATGACCCTTCTGAATCCAAAAACATCAGCTATCGAGAGCTACATGCAGCGGTTTGTCGGCTCGCTAATGTATTGAAGGACCGTGGGGTAAAAAAAGGCGATAGGGTGTGTATTTATATGCCAATGATACCCGAGGCTGCCTATGCAATGTTGGCCTGTGCTCGCATAGGTGCCGTACATTCTATTGTTTTCGGTGGCTTTTCCCCCGATGCTTTACGTGATCGCATTACGGATGCTGACTGTCAGATAGTGATAACCGCTGACGAAGGGCTTCGAGGGAGTAAAAAGATCCCTCTGAAATCGAATGTAGACCAAGCGCTTAGCCACTGCCCTGAGGTGCACACATGTATTGTCGTTAAACGCACTGGCGGTAATGTTTCATGGAATGATATGGTCGATATCTGGTATCACGATGCAGTTGCGGCAGCTTCTAGTAACTGTAAGCCTGAGCCTATGGAGTCAGAAGACCCGTTGTTTATACTTTATACTTCCGGTTCTACTGGCAAACCTAAAGGTGTGCTTCACACTACTGGCGGTTATTTACTTCAGTCTGCCATGACCCATAAATATGTTTTTGACTATCAAGAAGGTGAGGTGTATTGGTGTACAGCAGATGTTGGCTGGGTAACGGGCCATTCTTATATAGTTTACGGTCCTCTAGCAAATGGTGCGATTACCTTAATGTTTGAGGGGGTGCCGACGTACCCTAATGCTTCGCGTTGCTGGGATGTGATCGATAAGCACAATGTAGCGAGTTTTTATACTGCCCCAACTGCCTTGCGTGCACTAATGGGCGCCGGTGATGAATGGGTGACAAAAACCTCTCGGAAATCTCTGCGTATTTTAGGTACCGTTGGCGAGCCAATTAATCCTGAAGCTTGGGAGTGGTACCACAACGTTGTTGGCGAAGCTCGTTGCCCCATTATGGATACGTGGTGGCAAACTGAAACCGGTGCGCATATGCTAACGCCATTACCTGGCGTTACTGATTTAAAGCCGGGTTCGGCAACCTTTCCTTTCTTTGGCGTTCAGCCGGCAATATTAGATGGTGACGGTAATGAAATTGAAGGTGAGGGCGCGGGTAGTTTAGTGATTAAAGCATCATGGCCAAGTCAAATTCGAACCATCTACGGTGATCATCAGCGCTTAATTGATACTTATTTTAGTACCTATCCAGGCTACTATTTTACAGGTGATGGTGCCCGCCGTGATGAGGATGGGTATTACTGGATTACTGGTCGCATGGATGATGTTCTTAATGTCAGCGGTCATCGCTTGGGTACGGCAGAAATTGAAAGTGCGTTAGTGCTGCATCCTAAAGTGGCTGAGTCAGCTGTGGTGGGCTACAATCACGATATTAAGGGCCAAGGTATTTATGCTTATGTGACTCTGATGCAGGGCGAGCAGCCTAGTGATGAGCTTAAAAAAGAACTCGTTGCCTCGTGCGTAAAAGAAATTGGCGCAATCGCTAGACCTGATTTGATTCAGTGGGCACCGGGTTTACCGAAAACTCGCTCAGGTAAAATCATGCGCCGTATTTTACGCAAAATTGCCACTGATGAGCTAGATACCTTGGGAGATATCTCAACCTTGGCCGACCCTTCTGTTGTCGATGAGTTGATCGAAAACCGTTTAGTTCGAGCAGTTGAGGGCACAGTGTAGGTTTTCTTCAATGGCTTGCTCTTCACAGGCGTTAAGTCCATTTTTGATGCTTGTATCTGAGTATGTTATACGCTTAAATAACACAGTTATTTAAGCGTTACTTTTAAGTAGTGTTTCATAAGTAGTGCTTATTAAGTACTACTTATGAAGTTTTTATACGCATAGGTACGTCTCAGGCACTTTCCATGTCCTACGAAAATGATTTCCATAAAGCAATGGGCGATGTAAGGCTGATCAAAAGAGTGCCGAAAGTAGCGGTGCAAAAACAGGCGGTCTCTCACTCTGCCTTTGTTGCTCGTCGAAATGCGGCCCAAGCCAATTTGTCTGAATCAACTGCCCCCTTAGTTGAAAGCGAAGTGTTACAGCTTGAGGCTAATGCCATTTTAGAATTTCGGCGTACGGGAGTCCAGCATGGCGTTTTCAAGCAATTGCGAATGGGGCGTTATGTTATTGATGCGCGCTTAGATTTACATCGAATGGTCATAGAGCAGGCTCGTATGGCGGTTTATCAGTTTGTTCGTGACTGTATGCAAAATGAGATTCGCTGTGCGCTAATCACTCATGGTAAAGGTGAGGGACGCAAAGTACCGGCTGTTCTTAAAAGTCATCTTGCCCACTGGCTCCCTCAAATTAGTGAAGTGCTTGCCTTTCATTCGGCTCAGTCACAACATGGTGGTGCAGGTGCTACGTATATATTGCTGAAAAAAAGCGCCAAGAAAATTTAGAAAGGCATCTGCGTAAGCATTAATGTTCACTATAGATAATTTAATACCATTGTTTGGGTTCCCAAAAATCTGGTTTGTTAGTTTGCCGTTTTAGTACCCAGTCGTAAATTTCTCTGGTTTTTTTTGCTTTCCAGTCCCAGTCATAAAAACGTTTGGTGAATTTGCGAGCCCGTTTACCCATTTTTTTAATCTGTATTGGTTTGCTCACTAGGCTTTCTAAAGCTAATTGAAAGTCTTTCGTTAGTTTCTCAGCATCGTTAAGTTCAACGCGTACTCCACAGCCCTCAGGTACTCGCTTAGCAGGGCCACCATAATTTACTACAACACTAGGCATGCTACTCATAGAGGCCATTGTGATAACGCCGCCACCTTGTTCGCGGATGGACGGGAATCCAAAAATATCTGCTTTATACATCCACTCTCTTACTTCATTAGCGTTAATTGTCCCCGTGAATGTCACGCAATCCTTAATGTTTTTTTCTTTGCACAGCGCCTGCAGTCGATAGAGTTCTGGGCCATCACCGACCATAACAAGGCGATGTGCTTTCAATATCTTGCTGTTCGCAAAACATTGAATTAACACTTCTGGTTGTTTAAAAGGCACCATCCTACCGACAAATAAAATGGTGAGTGGTTTTTTTTCTCCTTTTTTAATTTCTTCAAAGCTACGCTCGGGATAGTCTTTGGGGTAAATGCCGCCTTCAGAAAATTCGACAACGCGATCATAGCAGGATCGAGGTAAGTCATTAACCGTGTGCTGATATCCCGCTAAAATAGCCGATGCCTTTTTATAGGTGGAGGGGTAAAAGGGTAAAAACGAATGAAATTTTCTAAAATAATTCAACCACTCGCCTTCGCGACGCATTTCCCCTTTAAAAACATCTGGCCACTTTAAACCTCCAAGAATAGGTCCAATAATGAAAGGAACGTTTGAAAAGCTCTGTATTAAACTGGGTAAAGTCGGCGACATTGGGCTTGCTCTATGAATAATATCAAACTCACCTGATGTAAGCTCTTTCTTAAAGTGCTGCCACACACAGTATTCAAAATAAAGATAGCTTGGATATCTAAAAGCAACTTTAGATGTCATGGCTTTATTCGGGTCTCGCGTTAAAAATTCAGATAGCGTGTATAATGGCTTTGCAATTTTTTCAGTGTCTAAATAAATGACCTTACTATTTTTAGGTAGAAAAATACTAAGGTCTTTCTTATTTCGTATTTGAGTAACAAGGGTTATATCGGCATATTTGCAAATAGAAAGATAATATTCTGCAATCAAGGCAGGTAATGAATGCCATTGGGGGTTACAGTCGGCGGCAAGAAATAATATTCGAGGTTTAGTCATTTTTTATGGTGCAACCATTATCGTTCTATATTTAATAAAAGGTTTTCTTTAGTTTCAATAATTTTTCTAAAGATGCTTTTATTTCAGCATTACTTATTCTTCGTAGTTCGCGATGGCACGGGATATTGATAATACGATTGTAAATATTGATAGCCCGAGATTGATTGGATAGGGGGTAATAATAACGTCCAAAAGGGATGCCAATACTAGGGATGCTCTTAATGGCTTTGGGTAGTAATAGTGGCACATTTGAGGGAATGCCAGGGTGTGATATAGTATTGGCTAAAATAGAGAGTCCGCATTCCAAGCCTATAGATGATATTCGTTGGTACTGTTCATTATGGTCTTGCTTAAGTTTGTCATATTCTTCTAGCCACATTAGAAGGTAAGCGCAGGCAATATCTGATATTTTTCCATTTATAGCTAAGCGATTAATGGGGCTATCATAATTATCGTGGCCAAAAGAAATAAGGCTTCTAAACAGCTTTTCGTTATCTTTGTGGATGATTGCACAGCCCCCTTCACCAAAGCCCCATGGTTTGGTGTGATGTAAGCTTATACATTCATTGGCAATATGGCCCCCAGCTTGAAAGCCCATTGCTGAGTCGATAATTAATATCTTGTCGTGCTTTTGTGCGTATTCGTGATAATTTTCCATTTCATGCTTTTGGCCAAAAACATTGGTGGCGATCATACCGTCAAACTGTTTATTGCTCGCCTCATTAATATCTAGCATAGCATCATCATCACAATCAAGAATGACAGCCTTGGCAAGGACGCCGTCGCTTGAAGAATAAAACCCAAAAGCAGAGGTGATCCAGTTCAGGCTTCTGCAATGGAGGGTGCTGTGCATGCTGATTAGAGCATGGAGGGCAATAGTTGCATTGCAGCAAGCGACAACACGAAGTGAATCGTCAAGCGCCAATATCTCTGATAATCGTGCTTCCAATTGCCTCGAAAGAGGCCCAAAATTAGTCCAGTGATTGGCGGCTGCGGTAGTGAGTAAGTGACGATCAACAGATGCTTTGTTAATCTGCTTATTCTCGACATATTTTATAGTGTTGCTAGTATTACAATTGGACATCCTTAATCCTTCTTGCCTAGGTTAAATTAATATCTTTTTACTCTAGTGTCATTTCAAATTAGCAGGTTTATTTGAAAAGTAAATGGCTTTAATCGGGTGGTGGTCTTATAAGTTGGGGCGGAGGAGGCGGGTTAAAGCCAGTCTAAACTTAAGAACTTTTCGGTTATAGCGCTATTCGTCATTACCCAGAAAATGATGACAATTCCAATACTGGTGATCATAAGCGGTATGTCGTGGAGTGCGCAATTATAGCCATGACGTGCAGCTAGAAAAATCATTACTGGGTGGGTTAGCAAGCCCGATAAGGTATAACCGATAATCACGCCTTCGCTACCGTAATACGTTCCGCCTAAAGTAATTAATATCATCAATAGAGCCGCGCCGCAAGCGCTAACCGTCATTTGGCTGAAGGAATCCCCTTTCGCAAGTAAAAAAGGCATTAAAGTGCCAGACATTGAGCGTCCTATTTGTCCTACAGCGAGGATTTGTAGCATCCACCCCGCGTCTAGGTAGCGGTCGTCATACAAGAATGCTATTAGTTTGTCTCCAAATAAGGCAAAGATAATACATATTACGGCAAACCCACTATTGAATAGCAACCGGATATCTCGAACGATTCTAAATCCCTTATTCTGATCAAATGATTCTTTAAAGTAGGGGTGTAATACTCGGCGAGATAGGTCGTATGCAAGTATTAAAATTATGCCTGCCAAGCCAGCAGCTAAAGAATAAGTGCCCAATTCCGCCATGGTAATAAATCCACCCATAATCAAGGGGGAGGCCTGCATAGTGATGTAGGATACCGTGGAAGAGATGAGTATCCATTTTCCAAAGTGGAACATTCCACTCACGGTTTCTTTGTCCCAAGCAAAGCGGCTGAAGTGTCCGCTGAAGAGTTTGTAGCTGAGAACGATTTCTAGTATAGAGGCAACCAAGTGGCCAGCAACAAAGGCCCAAATGCTCGGCCATATCATAGCCCAAACAATAACGACTAAGATGCTCGTGGTTTGTGTAAATAGATCGCATTTGACTTGGGTCTTGAGTTCCATGCGCTTGTCATAAGCTAGCATTGCGATGGAGCGAAACCCCTGCATAAACATAGTTATTGCGGTCACTGCAATCACGGGTAGCAATAGAGGTTCGTCGTAAAAACTGGCCGCTGGCCAAGCAATGGCTAAAGCCAATAATGCAATAACCAGTGACTTAAGTACTTGAAGTGTCCATGCAGTGCGCATGAATTGTGGATTGTGCGCGCGGTCACTATTGATTACTCCTTCACGTATTCCCACATCAGATATTTGGCCGAGGCCAATCATGATCGCATTAACGATAGCCATTATGCCAAAGGCTTCAGGGAATAAAAGTCGGGTGAGTATTAAATTACTTCCAAATCGAATGAACTGATAGCCGCCAGTTCCAACAAGTACCCAAAACATCGCGTTAAATGCTTTGGATGAAGTAAAGTTTTTTGCTCGAGATAGGTTGTGTCGCCAAAGAGAGTGAATGTAGGCAAAGCGGTTATTCATATATAATCTAACTAAAGAGGGTGAGTGGCGCTGGACTAATGCCTATGATAACTTAATTTAATCTTAAGTGATTTGTTTTTGGTTTCAAGCTTGTCAATCCCCTGTAAAGACAGGGATAATGATTTTTCCAAATCTAAGGGTAAGAGAGGTTTTTGTGTCTACGTTAGCAGTATTGATTCCTGAGTTCCCTGGGCAAACACATGCATTTTTTATGCGTGAAAAAGCGGCGATGGAGTCAATGGGGGCAAGAGTTCACATATTGTCTACCCGCCGTCCTGTCGCCAAGGAAAGCGAAGCGAAGCATGCCTGGGCGTCTGAAGCAGCAAGTAAAACCACTTACTTAACGCCTCTAGGTTTAGGGCAGTGGTTGCTATCGATAGCAGAATTAGTGCGCGCAGGCCCTTTGGCTTGGTGGCGATGCCTAGTTTGTGCTTTAACGGCAGATATTGGCTTTAAAGATAAAATCACTATGCTCGGGCTTGTTTTATTGGGTGCTTTTCTTAAGCGCCACACTAGAGTAAACGCTATTAGCCATATTCATGTTCACAGCTGTGCCAATGCGGCTAATATCACCCTTTTTAATCGATTGTTAGGTGGTGTTCCTTATAGTATGACTCTACATGGACCCCTGCAAGATTACGGTTTTAATCAAAAAGCTAAGTGGAAACATGCAGCATTTGTAGTGGTGATTACAAATGATTTAATGGCAGAGTCTAAGAAAGCACTAAGTGGTATTCAATTGCCGCCACTGTGTCTTGCTCCGATGGGTGTGAATGTTGATCACTTTAAACGGGCAGGCCCTTATCTGCCTCCGGCTAAAGGTCAGATGGTAAAGCTAGTTTCATGCGGAAGAATTCATCCTGTTAAGGCGCATGATGATTTAATTCGAGCCGTGGCATTATTGAAAGAAAAAGGTGTTATTGCGCAGTTAGTAATTTGCGGAGCCCCCGACTCTCAAAGTTATACTCGAAATTATTCTCAAGAGCTGGATAAGCTGGCCGATGAGCTAAAGGTCAGTGATCAGATCTTTCGCTTAGGTTCAATTTCTGAAGAGCGGGTCAAGCAAGCCTTGGAAGAGGCTCATATTTTCTGTTTGGCCAGTTTAAAAGAACCCTTAGGTGTGGCTACTATGGAGGCGATGTCGATGGCTATTCCTGTTGTTGTTGCCCGCAGTCCTGGCGTAAAAGAAATGATTAATGGTGGCGAAGATGGTTTTTTGGTAGAGCCGCGGGCGCCAGAAGAATTCGCGGAGGCGATTCAGTTGCTTATTGAGCAGCCAGAAAAGGCAGAGCTGATTGCTTTAGCTGGCCGTAAAAAAGTAGTTGAAAAATATCACTCTGGTGTTAGTGCTAAAGTTATTCTTGATGCAATTACTTGTTCTGGTTGTTAATTTACAGTTAATTTTTTGTTTAATAACATCATCGTAGCAGCTGGTGTTTTTCGATTGATGTGGCCTGTGTTGGGTATTGTTTTTAATTCCCAGTTAAAGTTTGTATTTGTTTTTTTGCTAATGTGGAAGCTGATGTAAAAAAAGCTTTTCCTCTTTCTAATCTATGCTTGCCATGTTACACGGCTGCTGGTGTTTTTCGTAAAAATCGATGGTTCATATCAGTATTTTTTTCTAGCAGTAAGATAATTAGTTTTGTTGAGAATACGTTACCTAAGTCTTGTGTTTGTCCAGCACTGTGTTGCAAGCCATAAGGGAAGGGGTCGCTATCGTAAGGTAGTGTGTGCCAGCCCGCACTCGCCGTTCCTATTTTATATTGATTGCTAAGCTCTATCAACAAACTGTGCGCCAACGGAATGTCCGTAAATATCATAAGTGGTTTGTTTTTTTTGGGTTAATTCTTTAACGTAATTAAATATCGTGTCGATAGTGGTATAAGCCCAAAGTTCGGGGTCGTTTTGATGCTCGTGTTTATCAAATACATTACCTTGAAGGTACCCGTTACTACCGGGGTAATTATCTTTTGAAAACTCGGGAGCTCAAATAAGAGTGTCTGTTTTTTCTGCGAAGTCAATCCACTCATTGCGGTAATTTATGGCATGCGTTTAGTCCCGTGGATGACAAAGAGTGTTGTTGAGTCTAACGAAGTGTTTTAGGGTTGATAGTACCAAATAGGGATGGTTTTTTTATCATTTCTATGAAGTCGAATTTTCCTAAACCTGAGATAACATCGCTCGAATTAACGATGCAAGATAAGCAAAATAAAGCGGTGAATACAATTATTTTTTCAATTAGCTTTTTGTTAGGTGGGCGCTTCTTCATAGGGGGGGTGCCGTAACAGTGTGGCGGAGACGTTACTGTTTATTGTGATATCAAATATGATGCTAGTTCGACTATGGGTTTAAAGCTAATAGTGTTTCTGTATGCTAATCTTTTACTATAAAAACAACGTGGATTAAGACGATGACAGATTATACCCCGCCTTTGGATGATATTCGTTTTGTCCTTAATGATGTGTTTGCAATTCCAGCATTATGGCAGCGTATTCCAGCCTTGGCCGAGATCATCGAGTCGGATACGGCCGATGCAATTTTAGAAGAAGCGGCAAAATTAATGTCCGCAGTGATTCATCCTATCAATCAAACAGGAGATGAAGAGGGGTGTACTTGGAATAATGGTGAGGTAACTGCTCCCTCAGGATTTAAGGAAGCCTATCAGACATTTATCGAGGGTGGTTGGAATGGATTGGTTGGCGATAGTGAGTATGGCGGGATGGGAATGCCCAAAACGCTGGGCTGTCATGTTGAGGAAATGCTTCAAGGTGCCAGTGTTGCGTTTGGCTTGGCGCCAATGTTAACGGCAGGCGCTTGTTTAGCAATTAAATCTCACGCTAGTGAAGCTTTAAAGAGCCGCTATCTGCCTAAATTGTATGAGGGTAGTTGGAGTGGGGCGATGGATTTGACTGAGCCCCATGCGGGTACTGATCTCGGCATTATTCGAACTAAAGCCACACCAAATGATGACGGCAGTTATAACATTAGTGGAACCAAAATTTTTATCACGTGGGGCGAACACGATTTAACGGAAAATATTATTCACTTGGTTCTCGCTAAATTGCCCGATGCGCCAGAAGGGTCGAGAGGTATATCCATGTTTCTGGTGCCTAAGTTTTTGGTCAATGATGATGAAAGCTTAGGTGAGCGTAATTTAGTGAGTTGCGGTTCGATTGAACATAAGATGGGGATACATGGATCGGCAACATGCGTGATGAATTATGATGGGGCTAAAGGTTGGTTAGTGGGTGAGCCCCATAAAGGTTTAGCGGCGATGTTCACAATGATGAATGACGAGCGTTTAGCGGTAGGAATACAAAGTTTAGGTGTGTCTGAGCTGGCTTATCAGCAAGCAGCGGCTTACGCCAAAGATCGTTTGCAGGGCCGAAACCCTTCAGGTGTTATGCAGCTGGATAAGGTAGCTGATAATTTATTAGCCCATGCAGATGTGCGCCGTATGCTGTTAACTATTCGTGCTCGCAATGAGGCAGCGCGCGCCTTTTTAACTTACGTTGCGCAGTGCTTAGATTTGGAGCGGTTTAGCGAGAATGATCAAGAACAAGAGCGCGCTGCTGATAGGGTTGCATTGCTAACACCTATTACAAAAGCGTTTATTAGTGACACCTCATTTGAAAATACGGTGTTAGCGCAACAAGTGCTTGGGGGGCATGGTTATATTCGTGAATGGGGTGTTGAGCAGTTGGTCCGCGATGCGCGTATTACGCAGATCTATGAGGGCACCAATGGTGTTCAGGCAATGGATTTGCTCGGCAGAAAAACCATTGCCACTGAAGGCAAGTTGTTAGCCGGTTTTTTTCAAGAAATTGATCAGTATTGCCAAACATTAAGTCATGAAGCAGTAGAGCCCTATAAAAAAGCATTGCTAAGTTTATTGCCTAAGGTTACTGAGTTAACGAATCATTTATTATACAAATCGCGACAGGATCACCATGCTATAGGCGCTGCGGCAAACAATTTTTTACATCTTTTGGGTTACGTTGCTTATTTATATATGTGGACAAAAATGGTAGCAGTAGCAGTAAATAAAGAAGGCGGTTTTTATCGTGTAAAATGCGCTACCGGCAGAGTATTTTTAGAGTATTTATTACCCCAAACGGATAGTTTAATAAAGGCTATATATGCAGGTAGTGATTCACTAATGGCTTTTGAAGTAAGTGATTTTTAAGGTGAATAGACATTATTTGTAAAATGAAATAAAGAATTAATCTATTTTGAAAAAAAGTATTCCAACACTAAGGTTTGCCGACGTGGTAGCCTTGTAGGTGAGCAATATTAATATTTTCAGGTCACTCTGTAATTTGTTCGTTATCGACGAACTTGGCCACGGTATAACCCCAGACGAGAAAGCCATCGGTAAAATATCGCTATTGACTAGCGTCGAGACATAGGCTCGTATTGTGCTAGCCATATGATTAATATTTACCGATGAGTTAGATGTTAGCTATCTATTCACTATAGACCCAATTGGTACCAATGATGAGCAACAATCAGTTAAATGCAGAGGATCAGGCTAGGGTCGATCGGTACCTTAATCGACCTACCCACCGTATAGACCGGAAGCCCTTTCGGCCTTGGGTGTTGTTGGGAGTGATTTTGTTGGTAATGACCGGTTTGAGTTTGTTTAGCTATTTGTTGGCTTACTTACACGGTGTTGTCTGAGGGTGTGTTCAGAGCAGAAAAATGGGGTTAGAGTAATTTTTCTTTATCGTTGATAGTGCTTCCACTGCCATAGAGAAAAAATTACTCTGACCGCGTTTTTCTATTGATTAATGAGTTGTATTCGCTTTCGGTCATGGAATAGTTTTTCATGCCAATTAAGGCGGCCACTTTGAATAGAATGCAGGGCAAGCCATACATCCAAGCTAAGGCACTGAGTGCCTTAGCGCTATTATCCCCATCTGCCGAAAACCCAAAGCTATCTAGTAATGGGAAGGCAATTCCAATAGCCAGAGCATAGGCCAGCTTAGTTGTTGTCCCCCAAAGTGCAAAAAATAATCCGGGTCTTTTGTGGCCCGTAGTTGCCGCATCCCATTCAACTAGATCGCCATTCATGGATGAGGGGATTATTAAATCACAGCCCGTTGTAAAGCCAGTGGCTAACACAATAATAATATACACCCAAAAAGTATCTTCGCTTAAGAAGGGTGTTGCCATAAACAACAAGCAGGCAATCAAAATCGATACATGCCAAGTCCTCTGCTTACCATAATGGCTGGCAAGTTTGACCCAGATAGGGACCGAAATTGCAGCGCAGATAAAGTAGAGAAATAGCAGTGGCCCCGCATAATCGGGAGCTTGTAAGACATAGGTGATATAAAACAAAAATAGCGTTGCTGGAATAGCATTGGCAATACTGTTGCTCAGGAAGCTGAAAAGTAAGGTGCGAAAAGGAGAGGGCGTTTTAATTAAGCTAATGGCCGACCGCAGTTGATTGGCAGGCAGAGAGACTTCGTACTTGTCGGATACAAATGAGATCAAAAAAGCGGCAATGATAAGGCCGGTAATCACTAACAGGGTAATAGTGGAGAGAGAGTCATTGAGGTTAATGGAATCATTATCAGACAGCAGTGCGGGAATGGATAATGCCGCCATTGTCCCTAAGAGACCAAAAAAAGCTCTCGATCCGGTAACTCGGTTGCGCTGTTTATAGTCAGGTGACAGCTCTGCTCCCCATGCATTAAGCGGCACAATTGCCATGGTGCCAGAGACGTAAATTGCAAAGGTCCATATGAGTAAATAGCCAATCCCAGCATCGCTGCTTGGATTAAATAACATATAAGTTGATAGGCTAATAAATGGAATACTTAACCATATCCAGAGTTTGCGTCGGCCCCATTGCTCAGGTGTTCTATCAGATAATAATCCAATGATAGGGTCAGTAATGGTGTCCCACAGGCGTGCCAGTAAAACGACTCCGCCAATAGTCGACAAGCTTAAGGATGTCACTTCAGCGTAATGGGTGGGAATTAAAACTTGTAGGGCAATAAACGCAGCGGCAAGAGGAAAAGCAAGAAAGCCGTAAGACGAAAGTGTTTTGAGGGATAGCATAAAGGCTTAGTATTCAATTATTGATATTCAACTGTTAATAGGCAATACGTACTGCCTATAGTTTTGGATGTTATAGCCTCTTTTCTTTGCTCCTAGGTAATTGCACCAGCATGCCTAAGAGCGCCTACTGTGGATCTGTACTAAGTTAACGATTCAAGAACGATACTCACACCGTTCATAGTATACGAGCAATTTTTGAGTGCCTGTAAGCAAAAAAATCTTCGGTGTAAGCGTCTCTACTAAAAATAAAGGCCTAACTATTTACTCCCATACTTCACGAACCGGTTCCCCGAAATCATCGTAAATAATGCGTTTTTTAGGTCTATGTTTTGCCGTAGTCGTGGGCAGTTTTTTCTTTTGCTTGCGATCATCTATAGCCTTAACACTATCGTTAACGAGAGTGCGCGTTGGGTGTTCGCTAGGCGTAAAAGGAATTGTATGATTTAAGTTGGCATTATTGTCTCGCCCGCTAATACCTTGGTCAATTTGATTGATTTCCCCGCCCGTCTTTAGATACTCCTGAATTTCTGTGTCCATTTCATTGCGTGCGTCTTGTTTGGTTTTGAGCTTTTGTATCATAGTGGCCCTGAAATCCTAAATAAGTCAGTTGAATCTGTTACATACGCCTAAAGCATTGAACCTAACGTGCTTTTCCCAAATTGTAAATTCACCTGTAGAGTGACTACAGGGTTGCATGAAATCTGGAAAAATCACTTTATCTTTCGCGCCTTAGGTGCCCTCGCTGCGATCCGGCTGATTTATTTAGGATAGTGCGAGCATTGAGAGGCGAAGGTTTTTTCTATTGAGACTTTGTGTGCCTGAAAAATTTAATGCTAGATCGAGTAACTCATTCCAGTAATCGGCTTTGCGTTGACCTTTTATCGACTTGTCAATTGCGTTAGCCTGACGTAGTAATAATTGTAGCTGTTGATTACTGATGCGTTTACTGGCATGTTGGGCAAGGGCTTGGCGTTTATCCCAAATGCCCGCCTGCTTTGCCGCCCAACTAAAATTTTGTCCTTCTTGAAGCCCTTTATTTATAGACAGTAAAGCACGAATTTCTCTAGCCAGTCCCCACAAAATGATGGTCGGTTCAGTTCCTTCTGTTTTAAGACCTTGCAAGGTCTTCGCGGCATTGCGAGCATCGCCAAATAATATTTTATCTATTAACCCAAAAATATCGTAGCGAGCACTATCGGCAACAGCTCCCGCAATTAATTCCGGTGTTAGATAGCCATCAATGCTCAATAGCTTTAATTTCTCAATTTCTTGGTGCGCCGCCAATAGATTGCCTTCTGTTCTTGCCGCTAATAATTCAATGCAGTGACTGTCGGCGGTTAAACCTGCTTGCTTAATACGTTGATCTATCCAGCGAGGTAGTTGTGCGCTAGAAACCGGCCAAACGGGAAGCCATTGTCCCTTTTTTTCGATGGCTTTAACCCACTTGCTACGCAGAACGTTCGTATCGAGTTTTGGGGTGATAATTAATAAGCGATTATCGTCATTGGGGTGATCGATATAGCCGCAGATTGCTTTGCTGCCCTTGTCTCCGGGCTTCCCTTTTTCGATACGTAACTCGATAAGTTTTTTATCGCTAAACAAAGACAGGCTATTTGCCGCTGATAAGAGTTGCGACCAGTCAAATTGACTGTCAATATAATAACGTTCGCGCTCAGTAAAGCCTTCGGAGTGTGCTCGTTGACGAATAGCGTCACAACTTTCTTCGACAAGTAAAGTTTCATCCCCGCTCACTAGGTAGGTGGGTGAGAGTGGCTGTTGTAAGTGGCGAACAAGTTGGTCTGTTCTTAGTTTGCCCATTGCTATTTACCAGTAATGAAACGCCAGTTCTAGCGTTGTGTTAACTCAAGTTGTTGTAAAATCTGTCTCGCAGCAATGTTCTGTATGTCGCGGCGGATAAGCTCTTCTTCTTTATTTTTTCCGGCTATATCGTTTTCGTCAAAAGTATAAGATCTTACAGCGCGAGCTTCAGCTTCTCTAAGCGTAATTTGCCGGGCTGAGTCAATTATCTTATAAGGGATGGTTAATATCAGTTCATATTCCGCAGTTGACGCTCCTCTATTTAGTGAAGCGCTTCTGCGTTCAACTTTTTCATCGCCTAAAATTAGTTGTTGTTTTGCAATGGTAAAGCTAGTGATTATGTTTTTCTTTTTGAGCTGACTCTCAATGCGCCGATAAGTTTCGCTGCTAGGACCACTCAGATAAATACTATTTTCAGATAGTGTAGTAAGGCCACCATCATTGCCGCGTATGCGCCAACCACTGCAGCTCGCTAATGCAACTATAGTGCATAAAAACAAACAATAGCAGAGTGTTTTTTTGTAGCCAATCCTCAGCATGGTATAACGAATCTCGGTAGGGTGGGCTGTGCTCATCAGCACTATTTATTGGTTTCCGAAAAATTCGCCCATGGGCTTTTTCAGAAGTCGAAGAAGCAATGCTATCGTAAACATGTCATTTATATAAGCCTCTACCATAAAATATCCCCAGCGGGCACCTTCGGTGGGTAGATTGGCTGTTCTGCCTATTTGCCTCTGGTATTTTTCTTTTCATATTAACCTGTCTCCCAATGGCAGGCCATTCCTAGCTAACGACAATATTGACTAACTTATTAGGTACCACAATAACTTTGCGAATGGTGTTGCCTTCAATAAACTTTTGAACTTGTTCGTCCGTTAATGCCAGGGCCTCTAAATCTTCTTTTGGGGCGTCATTTGGGGCGTCGAGTTTAGCTCTAACTTTGCCATTCACCTGCACAATCAAAGTGATGTTTGATTTTACTAAAGCAGCCTTATCGACAGTAGGCCAAGCCTGATCAATAACGTTACTGTCGTGCCCGAGCGCTAACCAAAGTGAATGACAGATATGAGGCACTACAGGCGCTATTAATAAAACAGCGGCTTCAATCGCTTCACGCTCCACGGCTAAATGTTCCGCTGTATTTCTGTCGGCAATTTTGTTGACATCATTCATTAACTCCATCACCGAGGCGATAGCAGTATTAAATTGTTGTCTTACGCCATAATCGCCACTGACTTTTTCAATGGTTTCGTGAGTTTTTCGTCGTAAATCTTTTTGAGTTTTATCAATTTTACTTGCATCTAGTGCAGCTGGTTGGCCTGCGTCTAAATGTGAGTGTACTGTACGCCATAAACGTTTTAAGAATCGGCTACCACCTTCTACACCTGAATCGCTCCACTCTAATGTTTGGGTCGGTGGCGAAGCAAACATGGTGAAAAGTCGAACAGTATCTGCGCCGTAGGCATCGACAGCCGTTTGCGGGTCGACACCATTATTTTTAGATTTTGACATCTTGGTGGTGCCACCGATTTCTACTGATTCGCCTGTTTTTATAAGGCTAGCTTTGATAGGTTTGCCTTTACCATCTTTTTCTAAGTGCACGTCGGCAGGATTAAACCAAGTTGTGCTGCCGTCATCATTTTTGTTGAAATACGTTTCGGCTAGAACCATGCCTTGGCACAGCAATTTTTCAAAAGGTTCGTCACAATCAACCAAGCCTTCGTCGCGCATAAGCTTATGGAAAAACCGCGCATACAGTAAATGTAATATAGCGTGCTCAATACCACCGACGTACTGATCGACGGGCAACCAGTAGTTTGCGGCGTCTTTGTCGAGCATAGCATTGCTGGATTGGGGGCAGGTGTAGCGCGCGTAATACCAAGACGATTCCATAAAGGTATCAAAGGTATCGGTTTCGTGCTCAACAGCTTTGCCGTCCAGTTCTGTCTTACGCCATTCTGGATCGGCTTTAATGGGTGACCGCACGCCATCCATTACCACCTCTTCCGGTAAGATGATGGGTAATTTAGAAAGTGGAACCGGTATTTCACCACCGTCGGGTAAGTTTAGTATTGGGATGGGGGCGCCCCAATAGCGCTGGCGTGATACACCCCAGTCGCGTAAACGGAAGTTAGTGCTTACACAGCCCTTGTTTTCTTTGCTTAGCTTGCCTGCAATGGCATCAAATGCATCATCAAAGTTCATGCCGTTAAATTCGGCTGAATTGATCAATATGCCTTTTTCGGTGTAAGCGGCTTTGCTGGTATCGCCCTTGTCTTCATGACTGTCTTCATGACTTTCGTTATGAGCGCCTTCATTAATACTTTCATCCACAGGGCGAATGACGTGTTTTATCTCTAGGCAATATTTTTTTGCAAACTCATAGTCGCGCTCATCATGGGCAGGCACTGCCATAACCGCACCTGAACCGTAATCCATCAATACATAGTTGGCTATCCAAACGGGCACAGTTTTGCCACTTAAGGGATGGATGGCGGTTAAGCCCGTATTGATGCCTAACTTTTCCATAGTCGACATGTCAGCTTCGGAGACAGATTGCTTTTTACATTGGGCAATAAAATCAGCTAATTCGGGTTTCTTTTCTGCTAATGCGAGACTAATAGGATGTTCAGCTGCCAGACTTAAGTAGGTAACACCCATTAGTGTATCGGGGCGAGTCGTATAAATATCAAAGCTAGCTATATTATTGACCGCATGGCTTAATTTGAATGTCATCTCGATTCCGCGAGATTTACCGATCCAGTTACGCTGCATGGTCAATACTTGTTCTGGCCAAAGGGGCAGTTTATCTAGGTCGGCTAATAATTCTTCGGCGTAATCAGTGATTTTTATAAACCATTGGGGGATTTCTCTTCGTTCAACCCCAGCGCCAGAGCGCCAACCTTTGCCGTCGATGACTTGTTCGTTAGCCAGTACGGTTTGATCAACCGGGTCCCAATTGACGGTAGCCATTTTTTTGTAGACTAAGCCTTTTTCGTAAAGGCGAGTAAAAAACCATTGTTCCCACTTATAATAATCAGGCTGGCACGTCGCTAGCTCTCTGCTCCAATCAAAGCCAAATCCCAAGGAATTAAGCTGTTGTTTCATATATTCAATGTTGCTGTAGGTCCATTTAGCGGGCGCGGTTTTGTTCTGAATCGCCGCATTCTCTGCGGGTAAACCGAAAGCATCCCATCCCATCGGGTGCAATACATTCTTGCCCTGCATGCGTTGATAGCGTGCAATCACATCGGTAAGAGTGTAATTGCGTACATGCCCCATATGCAGTTTGCCACTAGGGTAGGGGAACATCGCCAAGCAGTAAAACTTTTCTTTTGAGCGGTCTTCAGTAACCTCAAAACAGCGATGTTCTCGCCAATACTCTTGGGCGCTAGTTTCAACGGCTGCGGGATGATATTGTTCTTCCATTGGGTGTGGTTAGCCTGTTAGGTGAAAAATAAAAAACGGTATAAAGAGTAGCCACTTATTATACGCTTATGCCTGAATAATTATCGATAAATTAGTTTCAGAGTCTGAATCTAATTACCACGGTTGAGTCATGGCGAGGGTGAGTTAAGGTGCGCAATATAAAGTGGGTTTTACTTTTTTTTGCTCTTCGCCGCCATCCTGCGGGTCTAGCTTAAAAAGTGAAAGATAGCTTTAGATTCTGTACATTAGGCAGCTGCAGCAGATTCACTAGGGTATTTAGGTTGAATGGGAGATACCATAAGTGCTTGCTTTGACGGCCACTTTGCTAAAAACATTACTGTTGCCACCTGCGTTGCAGCTAATTATGGTCGTTATTGCTACCTTTTTATGGAGTCGATACAAGTTCATGTCTCGATTGCTCATGTTTTTAGCCTGGGGAAGTTTGTGGGTATTATCATTGCCCGTTGTCAGCGTGAATTTGTTTTCGTACTTAGAGAGACCTTACTTGAAGCAGTCAAGTATTGTTCATGACGACATATTACCTCAAGCGATTGTTGTCCTTGGGGGAGGTCGTGTATCTAATGCTCCGGAGTATAATGGTCGTGATCAGGTTAGCCATCAATCACTATGGCGTCTCCGTTACGGGGCTCGATTGGCAAAAAAATACCAGCTGCCGCTTATCGTGTCAGGGGGAACGGTATATCCTTACGAGGTAGATTCCGAGGCTTTGCTGGCTGCGGAACTATTGCAAGAAGATTTTGGGTTAACCGACATTTTGCAGGAAGGCCAGAGTCGAGATACTTGGCAAAACGCCCAGAATACAGCTCGCTTGTTGGATAGTAGGCAGCTTAGTAAAGTATTTTTGGTGACACACGCCTATCATATGCGTCGAGCAGAATTTTCCTTCCAGCAAGCAGGTGTTGACGTCATCCCCATGGCGACAGGTTTTTTCAGTGCGGCAAACACGGAGTGGTTAGATGCATGGTTGCCAAGGGCGAAATCATTGATGGGAAGCCGCACAGTAATGCATGAATTTTTAGGTTTGCTGCTTTACTCTATTAAACCGGCGCTTCAATAATGAAAATGAAAAGCAGCACTGCATTGGTGCTGAATATTCACTTTCTTGGCTTATAATCTCATTTTAGCTGGTATGGATATTGTGTACCTTCGTTTGTATAGCGATTGTTCTCTAAAAGGGCGACCCACTTTTATTGAATAATCTCAACACTTCAAATATCATTGAGTACGGAAAAAATAATGCTTTCTGCCGCAAATAGAAACGGTTCAGTAGAGGGAGCCACTTCAAGCTATTAAGAACAGCTGTAGATATCCGCGCTTGTCAAGGCGTCGGATGACTTTAGTGAGCGCCTAAGCGTATTCAACTTAATGGAGCAGGTTAACTATCTTTGTCGTGGCGTTCAGCGGCGCTGAGGCTTCAGCATGGGGCTGTTAGCAGGAAATAAAATTCTTCTTGATGGCTTTGCTCTCCTGCAACAACAGGTGAATCGACGTGTTCAATTAATTACGGCTTTTGTTAATCAATCGCCATTGCTGCTGAGTCATACCGATGTAAAGCGTCTCCATTTTGCATGGAATACTATTAGAGATAATTGGCAAGAAGACTCAGTGCTTGAAGATTTTGAGTTTCATTCACATTTTATTGGTCAGTTACTCGTATTGATGGGGAGATTAATTGAGAAGATTCATTGCCCCTGCGCTATAGAAATGATGGAGGTAATGCTGCAAAGAGGCGCGCCTGATGATCCTGATGAGGGAAGTATTTGGCAAAAGTTATTGCATTTTTCTCCTCACAAGCCCCCTCGTTTTATTGAGCTATTAGGCATAATAAGAGCCTCGTCTATTCACGCAGCTGCCACCGGCTATTGTGAAAAGGATTATGAAAAAATCACATAGTCTTTTGCCGTGTGAAGAGCGGGAGCGAGAAAGTCTTTTTAAACTGACCACTTACCTGCAGGCAAATTTAACTGGGAAATTACTAACCTTGCTGACTATAAAAGTTTATGAGTATAAGTTGGGTTTTTTGTTGAAAAAAATTGATGGGGATATTTGAAAGCCACAACCACTATGGTGAAAGAGTGAGGCATTGTTAACGGGGTAATAAATATAATCGGCATATTTTGGCGAGTGGTAGACGATAGCTTGAATCGGTTAAATAGTTGGCAGAATGCGGATTTAGAGCAGTGGTTAATCGATGGATGATGCTATTATGTTCTTTCAAATGCTCCATTTTTAAGAGGGTAATAGATTTACCCATTATTATAATAAAATAATACTAGAAGTTTTGTATTCAGCCCCTATACTGGCCTAAGTGTGTTTTTAGAGGTGCCCTTAAGTCGAATGCTTGAATTTATTGTTGTTGTGACCTGTTCGCCATCAAAGAATAATGAATTATGAGACAATAGTATTACTGGTTATTACTGTGAATCATTGTTGTAAATTATAGAGCCTTGATTGACGTGGTGGTTAGTATGTTAAGTTAAAAATTATGCAAAGGATGTAAGTTTACAATGGCCTATAACTACCCATTTGAGTCTGTACTAGTGCGTAATAGGCTTGGTCAAGGTATGACCCTTCAGGTTTATTCTTTCTCTTTATCTAATGATCAAGTATGTGTTTTGGTCAAAGTGCCCGAAGGATCCCATCATTCCTTGTTGGCAAAAAATGCTGAAAATGTTGTGTTTCTGTTGCGCGAGCGCTTCAGTCGAACAGTGAAAAATTTTTCTATGATCGAGCTTCGTGTTAATTCTTCAACAAGTGATGGCAGCGAAAAAGAATCTTGGTACGGTTGGCAGTTCAACTGGGTTGGTAATACACCAATTGATTCGAAATCTCAGTTGCTTACACAGCAAAAAATTGATTATTATCAAGGTAAGATTGCTGGTTTTGATCAGGCTTCGGTATAAGGGTGTAGCGTTAGCTTTTTTTCTTTGATTTAGCTGCGGTTTTAGGTTCAATGTTATCTAATGTTTTCCGCTTGCTTCTAAGATTTATTTATCCAATTGAATTTAATCATACCGATAATCATTGTTAATAGTAGACTAAGCAAAAAGTAGTTTTTCCAGATTAAGAAAGGTGTGTTGCCTTTCATCGGTGTTGCCTCTCCTGATAAGGTCGTTCGTATGAATTGTTCGCTTTGACCTTGAATGTTCCCCTTGTTGTCAATAATTGCACTGACACCATTATTTGTGCTGCGAACGACATAGCGTCCTGTTTCTACCGCGCGCATTCTCGCCATATGAAAGTGTTGTAATGGGCCTATGGATTTTCCAAACCAAGAATCATTGCTAACAGTAATAATCATATTGGTATTCTTTGTTTCTTCAGCGACTAGTGCGGGATAAACTATTTCATAACAAATGGCGCTGGAAATAAGTTGGTCGCCAACCCTTATTGCATTTTGATTGGCATCACCTTTGGCGATAATTGACGTCGGTAAGTTGAAAAAATTAATTAGACCTCTTAAATAAGTTTCTAGAGGAACATATTCCCCAAATGGCACTAAGCGTTGTTTAAAATAAATGCCTTCAGCATTGCCTAAGCCAACTAGGCTATTTAGATATTTTTTTTGTTTACGGTCATCGTACAAAATGCCAGTGATTAAGCTTGTATTGGTTTTGAGCGCTTTCTGATTGATAGTGTCCAGAAAGTTTTTAGAATGACTGAATACATCAGGAATAGCGGCTTCTGGCCATAAGACTAAATCCTGCTGCCACACATCGTTAGATAATGCGGTTAATATTTCTAATGTAGGTTCACGAAATTCAGGCGACCATTTTAACTCTTGAGGTATGTTGGGTTGAACAATGCCAACTGTTATAGTTTTGCCTGAGGGCTGGGTCCATTCAAAAGCAGTCAGCGCTTTGCCCTCGGCCCAAAACATAACAACGGCGAGAGCAGATAAAATTTTTATTTTAGACTGAATAGAAGGGATACATAGCACGCACAGTACGCTGCTAAAAAAAGCGCCAATTAGACTGACAAAAAATACGCCGCCAATGGGTGCCCAGCCAACTATGGGGGTGTCGATATGGGCGTAGCCTAAATATAACCAAGGAAAGCCAGTAAATAACCAACTCCTTAACCACTCACTTAAAACGAAGAATAGGGGGAAGCCTAGTAATAGCCGCCATTCGTTTCGTTTGAAATAAGCTAAGCCACAAAAAGGAAGCGCTAAGGCAAGCGCATTAACGATGACAAATAAGCTTGTCATGACTATTGCTAAAGGTAGAGAAGTTTCCCCAAACTCATGGATGCTGACAAATACCCATGATGCCCCTGAGCCAAAAAAACCTAGGCCAAATAAAAATGCGTGAAGGAATAATTTTTTTTTTGTGGTTTGTTGATGCAGGTTGTAAGCGAACACCGCAAGCGTAATAATGGCTAGCCACCATAATGTGTAAGGAGGTATCGCCAGAGTCGTCAACGCTCCGGCGAGTAAACTTAAAAATAATAATAGCGATGAGCGCATCAAAAAAATTATTGGTTCTTGGGGAGAGTTAAGCGTAATAAATGTATCTGGCGGTTGTCTGAGTAAAGTATCCTGAACTCAAAGGAGCCCAGATGGGTCACTTCATTACGCTGAGGCAGGTGACCGAACTCCTTCATTACTAATCCGCCGATAGTATCAAATTCTTCGCCACTAAATTTACTTTTGAAGTGGTCGTTAAAGTCATTAATCGGAGTAAGGGCTTTGATTATGAAGTCGTCGTCAGCTACTTTTCTAATGAAAACGTCATCTGTTTCGTCATCTGTTTCGTCACTGATTTCACCGACAATTTCTTCCAGAATATCTTCAATAGTGATTAAGCCGGAGATGCCACCGTATTCATCGATCACCAATGCCATATGGTAGCGATTTTCGCGAAACTCTCTCAATAAAACGTTGAGCCTTTTACTTTCGGGAATGATGGTTGCCGTACGAATAATAGAGTCAAGGGTGAAGTTATCATGGCCCTTGAGAATGAGCGGAAGCAAATCTTTGGCCAATAAAATACCTTTTACGTCATCGTTATTTTCGCCGATCACAGGGAAGCGGGAGTGACCCGAATTAATGATGTTGGGTAAAAATTTTTCAGGTGATTCATTGTAGTTAACGGTAATGATTTGAGCGCGAGGAATCATGATTTCTCGCGCTTGAAGAGCGGATACACCTAAGGCGCCTTGAATTATCCCCAAAGCCTCTTGATCGAGTAGCTGGTTAGCTGCGGCATCGTTAATGATATCAAGCAGCTCTTCTTTTGATTGTGGTTCACCAGAGAAAGAAGACGCTAGTCGTTCAAGCCAAGATTTCTCTTGGCTGGTATTTGTTGAGGGTTTGCTCGGGGGTTCGTCGCTCATTAATCATCATTGTTGGCTATGAAGGAAGCAAATGTTAGCAGTGCCTGCACACATCGTCTATATCTTATTTACTAAGGAGCCTCTGATTTAGTGATGGATTTATTTTTAGGGCTAAAATAACCGTATTTTCCGTTGTTTGCAGGGACGCAAGTAATGAGCGTCGCCGGTGTTTGCTCCTCGACAACTGCTCCTGCGCTGTTCTAATAAGTTACTTCCATGTAACGATGTAATGCTGGAATACATCACATCCTGGTGAGTAAGCAGGGGAGGAAGTGTTGATGATTTCGCCAATAGCTTGCTATTACCTTTAATTATCGCTTCAAATACGGCCATCTTATGCATCAAGAGTTCAACCCACAAATTTAATCAGAGATGCCCTTAATGTCTACCTTGTAGGGGTTGGGGTAAGACAGTGATCGCAATAGTCTTATTTCAATGGATTCCATAATATCGGCTTCATCATCTTCGATGTGGTCATAACCCAGTAGGTGCAGGATGCCATGAATGGTCATGTGTGCCCAGTGAGCCTTAATCTCTTTGTTCTGTTCAAGCGCTTCTTGAGCCACTACGGGTTCACATATCGCTAGATCGCCCAATAGCGGAATATCGACCTCTTCTGGGAACTCCGCTTGAAAGGAGAGCACGTTGGTCGGTTTATCTTTGCCTCGATAGTCTCTGTTAAGCGCTTGGCTCTCTTCAATATCAATGATTTTAATGCTTATCTCTGGAGCCTTTGGTAACGGTTTGATAGCCGAAGACTGGAGGGCAGTGTTTGCCCATAGCTCGAATTCTTTTATTGTGGGTACATATACAGAGTTGCTTTCGATGGCAGAGCTTACGTCAATGCTAACCTTCAATTTTGGCTCGTTCCATTTTCGGCTCGTTCATAGGCATCGACGATACGCTGAACAATGGGGTGGCGTACCACGTCTTTAGAGGTGAAATGAGTAAAGCTAATGCCGTCAACACCGTCTAATACCTCAACGGCATGTTTTAGGCCGGACGGTTGTCCACGGGGTAAATCGATTTGGCTGGGGTCGCCATTGATGACAGCCGTTGTGCCAAAGCCAATACGCGTTAAAAACATTTTCATCTGCTCACGCGTCGTATTTTGGCTTTCGTCCAATATGACAAAGGCATTATTTAAGGTGCGTCCGCGCATATAGGCAAGAGGAGCAACTTCGATCACATTGCGCTCGATCAATTTGTCAACGGTTTCGAAGCCAAGCATTTCATAGAGTGCATCGTAAAGTGGGCGTAAGTAGGGATCGACTTTCTGAGATAAATCACCCGGCAAGAACCCGAGTTTTTCACCGGCCTCTACCGCGGGGCGAACCAATAAAATGCGCTCAACCTCATCGTCTAGTATGGCTTGAACGGCACAGGCAACCGCCAAATAAGTTTTCCCCGTACCTGCGGGGCCAATGCCAAAATTAATATCGTTAGTTAATACCGCTCTAACATAAGCTTGCTGATTGATGCCGCGAGGCTTGACCTTGCCTTTTTTAGTCTGCACAACCGTTAAGCCGTCCGTATTTAGGCTATATTCCTGAGCGCTTCTATTTTCATGATGGAATTGTTGGATGGAGAGGTGGACATGGTCGGGGCTAATGTCCTGTCCTTGCTGAATGTCATCATAAAGCGAATGTAAGATTGTAGCGCCAGCTTGAGTAGCTTGTTTATTGCCTTGAATAGAAAATTGATCGCCGCGATGAACAATTCGAAGCCCTAAGCGCTCTTCAATTTGCTTTAAATGAGCGTCAAATTGGCCGCAAAGTTGAGCTAGTTGCTGAGTGTTGGCAGAGTCCAACTGGAAAGTAATATCGCTGGCGAGTGTTTGGGGAGAGTTAGTTGAGCTAGACAAAAGAGATATAGACACCTTTTATTTGTTTTTTGGCTATTCTAACGGATTTGTTAGGCTGATTAAATGATTAAATGATTAAATGATTAAATGATTAAATGATTAAATGATTTGAATTTATATTTACAGGCGTCGGTAACTTTTCTAATTACGCTTGTCATACGCGTATTAGACGCCAGATAAAAAACAATTCACTGCTCCAGTGTTCACAGAGATCTTTCAGGAAAGATGATTTTTTTTTCAGGCAATCAAAATCTGTCCTGTGTTTTTGGCGCTATCGCATCCATGCTTTCGCTCACTACTTACTCGCAAAGCACATCAAGATTTAAAAAGGTAACATTAATGACAACTTACACACCACCTAGGGTCTGGGCTTGGGACAAAGAAAGCGGCGGCAAATTTGCCAGTATTAATCGCCCCGTTGCAGGGGCAACCCACGAAGCAGTATTACCTCAGGGCGATAATCGCTTTCAGCTCTATTCTATGGCCACGCCTAATGGCGTTAAAGCCACCATTCTATTTGAAGAGCTTTTAGATAAAGGCATTAAAGCCGCAGAATATGACGCCTACTTAATTAACATTAGCGAGGGGGATCAATTCGGTAGTGGTTTTGTTGATCTCAATCCTAATTCTAAGATACCGGCTTTAATCGATACTGATAACAAGCAGCGAGTATTTGAATCCGGCTCTATCCTAGTCTACCTTGCAGAATTATTTGGCGAATTTTTACCGCAAGATCCAGCTAAGCGTACAGACACGCTTAATTGGTTATTTTGGCAAATGGGCAGTGCCCCTTTTTTGGGTGGCGGTTTTGGTCATTTTTACAGTTACGCGCCTGAAAAATACGAATATCCCATTGAGCGTTTTGCGATGGAAACGAAACGCCAGCTAGATGTATTAGACAAGCAGTTAGCGCGGTCAAAATACATAGCGGGTGACAACTACACTATTGCCGATATGGCAATCTGGCCTTGGTATGGTGCGCTAGTCTTAGGCAAGCTTTATGATGCAGCAGAATTTTTAGACGTCGCCACTTATACCCATGTGCTTCGCTGGGCTAATGAAATCGCCCAACGTCCTGCGGTGCAGCGGGGGGAAATGGTCAATCGTTTTTGGGGGCAACCTGAAGAGCAATTACCCGAAAGGCATGGTTCGGAAGATTTTAAAAAATAGTGAAGGATAAATTTTTTTCGGAAAAATTTTTGGTCAGGTGAGAATGTAAAAAATACTTTATATAAAGTGCTTTGCAAACACCCCCCAAAGCGTTGTCTAAATAAACTTTCCACGTCATGCCCGTGAAAGAAATTGTCGTAAGAGTTGGTATCCCTTAGGTTGGGGTGAAGAATGAACCCCCAGGATGATAATTCCTCGTTCTTGGTGCGATTAAAAAAAATATACTTATTAATATGAGATGTTTGCACAGAAGATGCTTTCTAGTTGCCCTTGGGGTATGCTTTCAGGTGCTCCATTTGGGTGCAATCTCCTTCCATGGAGGGCAATGCATACCCCAAGGGCACGTAAAAAACGCACGGGAAGAGGGGTTTTTTGCGACAGCCTCGAAAGTGGGGATGACCTTAAAAAGAGCTTCCCTAAGCGTTACCTGAACTATTTCGATTAATTTTAAATTGAGCAACACTCTCCGCAAGTTGGCTCGCCATTCCAGCCATTTCATTGGCTGACTGTAAGCTGGCATGAGATTGTTCAACTATGTTGTGTGAGCCAGTATTAATCGAGGTGATGTTTCTACTCATTTCTTCGGTCACTGCGCTTTGCTCTTCTGCTGCGGTTGCTATTTGGGTGTTCATGTCTCTAATGACGTTAACGGTCTCAGTTATGTGTTGAAGAGTTTCCTTGGCAATATTGGCTTTTTCGACACTGGCCTGAGCTTGTTTATGGCCAACTCCCATCACTTTAACAGCATTATTTGCGCCCGTTTTTAGGTGGTCAAGCATAGTGCGTATTTCGCTAGTGGATTCTTGGGTTCTTGCTGCTAGAGTTCGAACTTCATCAGCCACTACTGCAAAGCCACGGCCCTGCTCTCCCGCCCTCGCGGCTTCAATGGCAGCGTTTAATGCTAATAGATTAGTTTGATCTGCAATACCACTAATCGATACAAGGATAGTATCAACATCATTGGTTTCATCGCTGAGTTTGTTAATTGTGTTGGCTGCGTGATCAATGGCTCGGGCTAACTCGTTAATGCTCTCAACGGTTTCTTCAACAATACTTTGGCCGGACATTGTTGATTTATCCGCATCCTCCGCGGACATGGCCGCATCAGAAGTGTTCTGAGCAACTTCCCTTACAGTGGCGCTCATCTCATTCATCGCCGTAGCGATCATATCGGTTTCCTGTTGTTGTAGTTCAACCGCCTGTTCCGATTCAGCGATAAGACTTTTGAGTTGTCCTGAGTGCTGTTGTAAGTTCTCACTTGAACTAACAACACGGCTAACTAATTGATTAAGTTTATCTCGTGTATTGTTTAATGCATTGGAGAGTAAATTAAAGTCAGAAATTTTTCCAGGTGTTAGGGTTGGGATAACAAGATTGCCTTCGGCCATTTCTTCTGCATTAGCCACCATAAGCTTCAGTTGTACTGATATAGTTTGGCTTAAATAAATGGCAATTCCGATACCAGAAATAACGCTAATGGCAGACATTAAACCGCTCACTAAGGTTAAATGCTGTTCTTCTGCTAAGAGCGACTCGGTGTCTTTTTGGCTTGATTTTTCTTGCGAATCATTTAATTCGGCTAACAATTTTTTGATGCCCCCTGCCGCAGGCTCGGCTTCTGTTGCTAGCCAGTAATTCGCTTTATTCCAATCTTCTTGACTACGGAGGCTAAACATTTTTTGGGGTAGGGAAGAAAATGTGGCTCTAGACGTTTTGTAATTGTTCCAAGCGCTTTGTTGGGTGCCAAAGAATAGAGTCTCTCTTTGAGACAGTTGTTTGAGACGCTCTTCGTTGGTTGCCCATTTTTTATCAAAATCACGTTTAAATTTAAGGTCACCCGATAATAAATAGGCGCGAATATTTGCCGACCCTAAGGCGAACGAGCCCCTGCTGTCGGCCATGAGTTTTAGAGCGGCTTTACGTTCAGGGGTGGCCGTTAATGTCGACTCGATATCAATCATTTCGGTAATGGCAGCAATAACTTTTCCGGCAGCAGGAGCTGCTTGGGTCAGCAATAGATTGATTGATTCAATATTGGCCGGTGTGTGAGCAACATCTTCTACTCTTTGTTGAGCTTGGCGAAAGGCTTCAATTAGTTTATTTATGTTAGCTAAGCGCTCGACATTGCGTGTGTCGGTCCAAGAAGGCGATAAATGTTCATAATCCTTGAGCATTTGATCGATTTTAGTCCAAGCCGTCGCTCTTTCGGCTTTCATTTTATCTGCTTTGGCAGGGTTAGAGCCTAAAATCATATAACCGCGTAAACTGGCTAGAGAAAGATCGATACCATCTAATAACTTTTCGCCCGTCAGTACAGTAGGAAAGCGGAGGTTTAACAGCCTATCTTCAAGAGTATGAATCTTTCTGGTTTCGTAACTAACGTAAAGTGAGGTCAAAATAAATAAGGTCAATATGATGCCGAAGCCGATTAATAAGGATTGACGCAATGAAAATGACATAAATTCTCTCAAGGTGCGGGGGTGAAAAGATTAATCGGTTATATGCTAATCAACCGATCATACTTATTAAGGAATATAAAAGCCTTAAGACCTAAGTGTAGGATGGTATGCCTGCTTTAGCGAAAAAATAGTTTGAGAAAGGTAGTGGGTATTGAGGGAAGTATTGCTATTTGCAGCCATGAGGTTGCCAGGAGCCCACCCTATAGGGTGGGCTTGAAGAAAAGGTTTGGGGCAAAGCTTGTTATTCTAAATGTCTAGCTCACTGGACACTAGCTCACCTCTTAAGGAGTTAGGTAAGGCTTCTTTTATCAGGATGTCTGCAAACTTGCCGATTAACTCCGCTTTATCATAACGAAAATTAACAACGCGATTATTTTCGGTGCGGCCAGAAAGTTGCCCAGGGTCTTTTTTGGAATAGCCCGTCACGAGTACACGTTCAGTATTACCTACCATACGCCGACCGATGGCTTGAGATTGTTGGGTAATGCGCTCTTGCAGTATTTTCAGGTGTTTTTTATTGGTATCTTCTGGAATATCGTTAGGTAAGTCCGCAGCGGGTGTGCCAGGGCGTGCGCTATAGATAAAGCTAAACGACATATCAAAATCCATTTCCTGAATTAGGTTCATGGTGTTCTTAAAATCTTGCACTGTTTCTCCGGGGAAGCCCACAATAAAATCGGAAGAAAAGCTGATGTTGGGTCGATTCTTTTTTAATCGCCGTAATTTAGATTTATATTCCAATACGGTATGGCCACGTTTCATCGCCATTAAAATTCGGTCGGAGCCACTTTGCACTGGCAAGTGAATATGGCTGACCAGTTCAGGAACTTCATTATAAACCTCGATAAGACTGTCGGAAAACTCAACGGGGTGTGAAGTAGTAAAGCGAATGCGGTCAATGCCCTCTATTGCGGCAACATAAGTAATAAGCTCAGAGAGGTCGACGTGTTGGCCATCATCGGTTTCTGCTCGGTAGGCATTCACATTTTGGCCGAGCAGATTCACTTCTCTTACATCTTGGCTGGCAAGATGGGCGACTTCTGCCAGTACATCGCTGACGGGTCGGCTGACTTCTTCGCCTCGGGTATAGGGTACAACACAGAAAGTACAATATTTTGAACAGCCTTCCATAATAGAAACGAAGGCGCTAACGCCGTTGGCTTCTGGTTCCGGCAAGCGATCGAACTTTTCAATTTCAGGGAAGCTGATATCGACAATAACGGCACCATTTTCGCGGGGTGTTTCCATCATTTCGGGTAGGCGATGCAGGGTTTGTGGGCCAAAAATTAAATCGACAAACGGCGCGCGTCCAGCAATGGCCTCACCCTCTTGGCTAGCAACGCAGCCACCCACACCAATAACCAGATCAGGATTTTTTTTCTTTAAGTTTTTCCAGCGGCCCAGCTGATGAAAAAGCTTCTCTTGGGCTTTTTCGCGAATCGAACAGGTGTTAATTAGCAGAACATCGGCTTCTTCCGGGTCATCTGTACTTACCATATTATGAGACTCGCCCAGTAAATCACGTATTCGTGATGAATCGTACTCATTCATCTGGCAGCCGTGGGTTTTGATATAGAGTTTCTTCTGGGCGCTAGGGTCTGTCATGGGATTCGAGGTAGTCTGAGTTAATTTGAGGCGTGATTATAGCGTTTTTTGTCCCAACTTACATGAACATTTGGCGGGTCTATATTTCGATGAGTTTGGAAGCCGCGTAGGGTGCTTTTTTGTTACTCCCCCTCATGGCGCGGCTTTCGTTACTATTTTATGATTGTTAGATTAAATGAGTAGTTGCTGAGTCTTTTTAGACTTTAAATTGCCTCGCTATTGTTTGAAGTTCAGTGGCGAGCTTGGCTAAATCGTTGCTGGCTGTGGCAATTTCTTGCGCGCTCAGGGAAGACTCATCAGCGACTTGGTCAATGCTGACTACATTTCTATTCACTTCTTCCGTTACTTGACTCTGCTGATTGGCCGCTGTGGCAATTTGTGTATTCATGCCATTGATTTGGTTAACGGCGTCGACAATACTTGAAAGGGCTCTGTTAACGGATGCTGTCTGTTCAACTCCCGTTTGGGCTTGCCGATGGCTTTCAGCCATTAGCGAAACCGCCTGTTCTGAGCGTGCTTGAAGCGACTCTATCATCTGCTGGATTTCTTGAGTCGAGTCTTGGGTCCGACCAGCCAATGTTCTGACTTCGTCCGCCACTACCGCAAACCCTCTTCCTTGCTCGCCGGCACGTGCAGCCTCAATTGCCGCATTAAGTGCGAGTAAGTTGGTTTGTTCTGCAATCCCTCTTATAACATCCAAAACAGAACCGATACTGTTACTGTCATCCTCAACGAGGCTAATGGCATCCGCCGCTTTTTGTACGCTTTTTGCTAACGAGTCCATGGTTGCTTCTGCAACGGTAACGACTTCTTTACCTTTGGCGCATTCTTGGCTGGCGCTCTTCGCTGTCTCAGATGCTGAGCTTGTGTTTTCGGCAACGTGACTAACGGTAGCAGCCATTTCATTCATGGCAGTCGCTAAGTTGCGTGTTTGATCTTTCTGATTTTGTATTTTTTCATTGGTTCGGGTTGATGTGATTGACATCTCCTCTGTCGCCGTCGCGATATGAGTCGATGATCGGCTTACTAACTCAATAATGCTTTGAAAATTCTCCATCATTTTGTTGAAGGTATCTGCCGTTGTACCAATTTCATCTCGGCTGTTGACGCTGGCTCGAAGAGTGAGATCATTTGTTGTTCTGGCTTTTAGCATTGAGTTCATCAGCTGTTGTAAGGACCTCAGTACACCAGTGACAATCCAAGCAATGGCTCCAACCGACAGAGCGGTTAGAGCAAGGCCAATTAAAGCGATAGTCCAAGACAGGCGATCTATACTGCCCAGCTTATTACTGATAGTTTGCTGCATCTTCTGCGAGAGCTCACTTAAAAGTGTTTCAGCAGTGTGGATGATGGCCCTAAGTTCACCGCGAACTCCTTCATTACTATTCAGGCCTTTCTTAATATAGCCGGCAGTTAAAGCGGTGAATTTTTTTTGATATTCCTGCATGCTTTGTTTGATAACACTTCGGTTATCTGCGGGTATCTCGGACGCTGCTAGGCTGTTATTAAAAACGGTAATGTTTTTGCTGAAGCTCTCGATATATTTAGTATCATTTCTCAGCATGAAATCTTTTTCATTGCGCCTAAGTTGGAGCATGTCAGCACGCAGCCGTTGGTTATCTGCCGCTTTTATTTCTTTTTCGGCTGCATGCACGGCTTCGCGTAATCCTCCATAGAGACCGTCTTTTGGGTTTAAGCCAATTGCTTTTTGCTCTTCGACCAAAGTATTAAATTTAGCTTGATACTGCTTTGCAGCCTCTTTCATTTCAGAGACCTTATTAGTATCAAGTTCAGCTTTGCGAGTGGATTGCTCTAAGCTGCTAATTCGAGTATTCAAGGCTGCCATATTGTCTTGAAATTTGGAGTGATACTTTAGATCGTTACGTGCGAGGAAATCTTTTTCATTTCTGCGTAGCTGCAACATAGCCGATTCAACTTGGCTGATGTGGAGGCTAAGCTCGCTAAAAGTTTGAATTTTATTGGTTTTATAAGAGCCTAAAGCAATCATAAATAACATAGAGGCAAGAACGACA
Source organism: Cellvibrionaceae bacterium (assembly GCA_047629215.1). Classification (GTDB taxonomy): domain Bacteria; phylum Pseudomonadota; class Gammaproteobacteria; order Pseudomonadales; family Cellvibrionaceae; genus CANLBN01. The sequence continues at coordinate 39,454 of JBLHWO010000002.1, forward strand.
ATACAAACTGCTATAAACTTATGCTTTAAGAGCATGGTGCCACCTTTTTAATACATTAATATTAAGGTATAGGAGATCACTTGTATTTAGTCAATCAAAACAGGGTAATAAATCAAGGATTTATTACCCTGTTTTGATTGAGCTTAGGGCAGACTGAATCTCATCGCTAGGGCGAACGCTTTGCAGTGTATTTACTCACTTTCCCTGTTCATCAAAAAACAGTAAGTCACATGCGGAATATTATGTTTGTTGGCAAAGCACTTCCCTTTTTTTGTCATAATATTGGCTGTTTTAAATTGAATGTCGTCTTTAAATTCGCCTTTTAATTTCCCAATATTACTTTTGAGTTGCTGGCATAGCTGGCAGTTGGGGTCGTGAATTTGTACTACGGTGGGTGTGCCTTTACCGAGAGCTGACAAGTCGTGCTCTATTTCTGACTGTTGAGCGTAAGCGATAACTGGTACGGCGATAACGCCTAAAAAGCAAAGGGTAATTAAACATCGCTTTACGATTTTTGCATAGTTCAATGGCTTTGGTGACGTACTCTTAACCTTAGTGATTTTTGATTTCGATTTTTTCTTTTTGTTGTCATGATGTTGCCTTTTATAAAAGTACTTATGTGAATTGTTGCGATAAGAATGTTATCAGTTTGTCTCTATTGGCATAAAAGTCATTGAAAGACTATTTGCCCTTGGGGGTTGATGATGACTATCCATGGAGTTCCAGCTGTGCGGTAAGAGAGCATGGTCTTGGGGGGAACGTTGGCTAGCTCGATAAGGTGCCGAACTGTCTCCAAAGTCATGACCAAAGGGGATGTCTAAATCGTAACGTAATTGGTTTTTTTGTAGTGATTCTAGGTTAATGGTTGAAAAGCCTTTAAAGGTGCTTTGTATCGCTGCAACGGCCAATTGATCATGGTTTGGGAAGGCCGACACTAATTTTTTTAGCCCGGGAAAACCGATAGAGTGGCACCCAGGGCACCAGTGTTGAAAGCATTTTAAGTATACCCACTTTTTTCGGTTAACTGTCACGCTAAAAGCAGCTCGCTCTTTACCTTTACCGTCTATCGAATAAGGTGCCTGAAGCTCCGGCGCTATTTCTCCGCGTATTACTCGTGATTGACTTTGTGCTAGCAGCGTTATTGGCGCTGCAAGGCTGGCTAAGGTAGCTCCGGTGATTACTCTAGTTTTGATTAAGGCTCTTCGGGTCAGTAATGATGTGTTTTGCATGGCTATTGATACCTTTCTTGTACCTTTAAGATCGATTTGATGTTTGGAATTTATTAGCGCAAGGGCCTATGCTTTAATGGCGATAGGCTCTAGACCAAGGAGCTTTTGAATAGTTCGCGGGGGCTTATTGATATTCGTGTTTAAAATACGATTTTTTGAGGGCGGTAGGGCTTGTTTTTTTGTGGCTTTAGCACCATATTAATGGCGATATGCAAGGTTACCTTTAACTTCCATTAACTAATCTCCATCAACGTCATCAATTTAATATAACCTCCTACATAAAATAGAGTCTTTTATGCCCAGCCAGTCAGTTTATAAGGTCATCTTCTATAATCAGGGTGAAATTTATGAAATCTATGCCAAAGATCTCTATCAAAGCGAAATGTATGGCTTTATTGAAATCGAAGAGATTGTCTTTGGTGAACCCAGTAACTTGATTTTAAACCCCGGTGAGGAAAAGTTAAAAAATGAGTTTGCCGGTGTTAAGCGTTCCTTTATACCGATACAGGCGATTATTCGTATCGACGAGGTAGAGCGAGGTGGCGAAGGTAAAATTAAAGAAATTAAATCTTCTGATAAAGTAGCCAATTTCCCGGTTTCAGAGCATTTTATGCCTAAACCTACCCGGCCTAAAAATGACTAATTAATGGCGTTGCCACTATTTCATCGCCATTGGGGTGCATCTGCTTCTCCAAGTGTTGTCGTGATTCATGGGCTTTTTGGCTCAATGGAAAACCTTGGTATGATCACGCGACTTCTTAAAAATGACTTCTCTGTTTACGGTTTAGACCTACCTAATCATGGTCGTTCCCCTCGGCTCTCCCCCTCGTCTTTATCTACAATGGCAGAGAGTGTGTTTGCATGGATGGATGGAGTGGGCTTGGAGAACGCTTATTTTTTAGGGCATTCCCTAGGCGGTAAGGTCGCTATGGAGCTGGCCTTGCGCTATCCTCAGCGAGTAAAGGCCCTGATCGTAGCCGATATTGCCCCAGTCGTTTACCCTCGGCGGCATGATGATGTATTCAGAGGCTTTGGCGCTGTTGATCTCAAATCATTAAAAAGCCGTTGTGAAGCCGATCTTGCAATGCAATCTTTCGTAGGTGAGGCATCTACACGTAGTTTTTTATTAAAAAACCTTGAAAAAACAGATGCCGGATGGGGGTGGCGTATCAATTTGAACGCTTTAACAGAAGACTACGATGAATATATTTCTGCTAATACCTCGGGTTTCCCCCCCTACAGGCAGCCCGTTCTTTTTATTAAGGGCGAGCGCTCTAATTATATTTTGCCAGAATACAGAGAGGCAACACTGACTCTTTTCCCAAACGCTGATGTAAAAATAATCAACGATACAGGGCATTGGCTACATGCCGAAAAGCCGGAATTATTTACTCGCATTGTTAAACGATTTCTTGCTAAAGTGAGAACTGCTTTAATTAATGTTTGAGTACTAAAATAAAATAAAGTGATTCATGTATATAGGCATCGACGTAGGCGGGACTAAAACAGAAATTATTTGTCTTGATCTCCAGGGCAAGGAGCTATATCGCCATAGAGTGGCTTCGCCGCAACATCATTACCTCGATACCGTCAACACGATCAAACGCTTGGTTATAGATGCAGAGCAGCGCTTGTCTCACCAAGGCTCTTTGGGTATCGGTATTCCCGGCTCTATTTCATCAACAACATATACGGTTAAAAATGCTAATTCTGTTTGGTTAAATGGCCAATCATTTAAAGCAGATATAGAAGCGGCGCTTGGGCGGCCTGTTCGAATTGAAAATGATGCCAATTGCTTTACCTTGTCGGAAGCGCTCGACGGTGCTGCAAAAAACGACGATGTCGTATTTGGTGCAATATTAGGAACCGGTTGTGGCGGTGGCATTGTTGCCCATGGGGAGTTAGTGTCAGGCATTAACGGGCTTGGTGGTGAGTGGGGGCATAACCCATTGCCTTTTCCTCTGGTTTATAGCGGTGAGTCCCGGGATGAGGATTTAAACGTTAATCAAAAGGATGTAATTGATTTTTTTGATCAGTCAAGAAAAACTGAACGTTCCGCCATTTACCATCGTAAACAAGAAGTGCATTATTTCACAGACGAACTGGCGGCAACTGAACACCCAGGGCCGCTTTGCTACTGTGGTAAGCGCGGCTGTTTAGAAAAATGGATTTCAGGGCGAGGCTTAAGTGATGACTATCAGCGTAGCACAGGCGACGTCAAACCAGCAGAGGCGATTGTGGAGCTTGTTATGATAGGGGATAAAATTGCAAGTGACTGCGTCCAGCGCTATTACGAGCGTTTAGCAAAAAGCGTTGCTGAGATAATTAATATTATCGATCCTGACGTCATTGTATGTGGTGGCGGTATGAGTAATGTTGATACTATTTATAACGAGATCCCAAAGCGTTGGGATAAATATATTTTTTCAGATCAAAATACGACTAAATTTATCCCCGCAAAATATGGCGATTCGTCGGGTGTAAGAGGCGCGGCTCTTTTGTGGAAGTAATTAGTGCCCATCCAAAAGTAGGGCTCTGCTGCGGAAAAATTAAAACGGCTATCTTCGCACTACTAGAGGTAGTTGTTTGCAATAAGCAAACACCTGTCTTTAGTAGTATAAATCTGACCCTTTTTTTCTCCCCCGCCACGAGCCATTTATGGATGGACACTAATGAGTTGTAACTATGATTAAAATAAAGGCTTGTGTATGCATATCTTAATAACAGGTGGTACTGGCTTTATTGGGCAACCTTTGGTTGAGCTTTTGCTTGCTCGTGGAGAGCAAGTCACCCTACTGAGTCGCAATTTTGAAAAAGCGAAAAGTTTATTTGGCGATAGGGTTAATTTAATTGGTTCGATTAAGGATTCAGGCCTTGAGGCAGATGTCGTCATTAATTTAGCGGGCGAAGCTATTATCGATAAACGCTGGACGATTAAGCGTAAGCAACAATTAAAAGCTAGTCGTATCGATTTAACAAATGAATTGGTTGAGTGGATGAGGGGCTGCGTTAATAAGCCAGTCGTGTTTGTCAGCGGTTCTGCTGTCGGTTATTATGGTGATTATCCTGAAAATATGATTATCACCGAAATTGATAAGCCAAGACCTTGTTTTGCTAGTAAGTTGTGCCAAGCATGGGAGCGCGCAGCGCTACAAGCTGAATCCCTTGGCGTCAGGGTTTGTCTGCTTAGAACCGGTGTGGTATTAGCTGCACATGGTGGCGCTTTAAAGCGCATGTGGTTGCCGTTTAAGATGGGTCTTGGCGGAAAGGTCGGTAGTGGTGGGCAATGGTTTCCCTGGATACATTTACAAGACATGGTTAGCTTGTTAGTTTTTATTATTGATAATGATTCTATTATAGGTGCTGTTAATGCTACAGCTACTCACCCGGTCACCAATAATGAGTTTGCTAAGCAATTTGCTAAAGCACTAAGTCGGCCAATATTTTTTCCAATGCCTGCATTTGTAGTGAAAGCTATTTTTGGCGAAGCTTCCGAATTACTTTTAGAAGGGCAAAAGGTGGTGCCAAAAAAATTATTAGATAATGGTTTTCAATTTGAATATCCTCAGCTAAAAGCTGCATTAAAAGCTATTGTTGACGCATAACTTTCAGTAATGGGGGCCTCTAAAAATAGTGTTTTTTACGTGATAGCAAAGAGGCAGCGCACGGAGAGCCGTAGTTTACACGGAGTAAATTAGGTTTGATGAATAACATCCTTGTTATTCACTCTTCGAGCAAGCCCAAATCTGCTCCCGTCAGATTGGTCGAGTAGGGAGCTGACGCCGTTATCGCGTAAAAAATATATTTTTAGAGCTGCCGCTGAGGTTCTATTTTCAACTTCCAGTTTCTTATATTTTTCAGAATACTTGTTGATGGTCCTTGGCTAGCCCCCAGTATTTGCCCAATGTCTCGATTGGTCTTGCCTTTAGCTATCCAAGTAATACTTCTGCTTCAAGCTTAGTTAGTGGCTAGTGTCACTTAAGTATTTCTGATTCGTTTTCGGATGAATGGCTAAGCAATATTAACAAGTATTCATAGCCGCTTGCCTTTCCTAGAAAAAATATCTTCAAATTTGGTGATGGAGCGTTTAATGTTTGACTCATGCCCATCGCTGGTTTGTGCTCAAACCAAGCCTGTATTTCTTGAGGTGGTTCTTCCGATAGCCAAGTATGATTATTGTTGGCAGCTTCAAGTAATTGGTTCACCTGAGGCGTTGGCCAACGAGTATTGCCTGCTTGGTCAACGGCAAAAATATATTGACCAGCTAAATCTAGCGCTGACTGAGCAATAAGTGCAATGCGACTATTTGCCAAATGCACGCGCATTCGCGCAATTAACTCAGAATTTATAATTGGTTTAGTAATATAGTCAATGCCGCCGGCTTTAAACCCTTTGACAACATTATCGGTGTCACTAAACCGGTCATGAAAATGATAGGTATTGAGCGTAATTCTGGGTCGAGCTTTAATTTTTCACAGACTTCAAACCCACTCATGGATGGCATGACTGCATCAAGTAAAATAATATCAGGTATCATCTTTCTAGCAATAGATAATGCCTGCTCACCTTCTAGCGTCACTGGAGTTTCCATGCCCTCGTTGTCTACAGCCTCGTTGAGAGTGCTTAGTGTATCGGACGAGTCGTCGACAATTAACACTAAACCGTTCATTAGCTTGGAGTTAATGTGTGTGGTCATTTTTTATATGCCTCAGTATTTTGTCAAAACGAATTTGTTGCAACCATGTGTTCGTTTTAAGTGAAAAAGCCGGGCTTAACTTTCCGGTAATATCCAACTGGTTAAACATCTTTTTGAATTCAGGTAGATGAGTGATTTTAGCTAATTCTATTAACGTATAAATCACTTGGATTCAAATTCGAAGTGCATCATCCATTAAGGTAGAACAAGAGGTTAGCTGAAGGTAAGCTTTCCTTCTTTTTCTCCGGCAAGAGATGAAGTAATGACGAAAACTTACCAACAACTAACCTATGAGCAAAGATGCCAGATTTCAGCGCTAAAGAAAAGAGGCAGTAGTCAACGAGAGATTGCGGAGATTATCGGTACGAGTCAATCTACTGTCAGCCGCGAGCTGGCTAGTAATACGGGTAAAAAAGGTTATCGACATAAACAGTCAAAGACGACGTCTGACCAGCGGCGTATATCGGCAGTAAAGTCTACAAAGATGACCGCTGAACTGATAGCTTTTGTTGAATCAAAACTGCGTCTGGAGTGGAGTTCAGAACCAATATCGAGCTGGTTACTTGAAGTGCGAGAACAGTTGCTGAGCCATGAAACTATCTACCTTTATATTTGGGCTAATAAAAAAGAAGGCGGTGATTTATACACATGCCTTCGTCGCTAAGGAAAAAATATGATAAGCGTCGCAATGGAAAATAACGACGATGCTGCGGATGTAAGAGATGCTGATCTAAGTTGGGTGCACTTTCTTTCTGGGCCGGTTGGCGTCGAAGGCGATGAACCGGGTGATTTGTTGGTAGTAGATATTCTAGACATAGGTACGGTTGAAGAAAGTCTTTGGGGTTTTAACGGATTCCTTACAAAGAAAAATGGGGTGGTTTTTTAACTGAATACTTCCCGGAAGCGCAAAAGTCTATCTGGGATATCAATGGCATGTTCACTAAATCACGTCACGTACCCGGCGTTGAATATGCGGACTTATGGCCTTATCGGCTGTCTGCCTTTGCAAGAATTACTAGATGAGTAGAATACTCGAGAAAGAGTTGTTTGAATCGACTTCCAGCATTAGCCTGCCTTCCGGGTGGTGGTGACACTGCTCATATGGGTAAGCTGCAAGGAATGCCGCGGCGGCAGAAGGAACTCGTACCCTCCCGCCACGTGAACACGGGGGTAACTGTGATATCGATGAGGAGCATAGTTCGGGGTGTGGTTGCAGTAAACAAAAGCCAGGGAAGCCAAAGCTTATGTATACGGCTCAAGGAGATAAAATGTTTCCCTCGATGCGGCCGTGGATGCTTAGTCACTAAAATGTAAGACGCTTAGCTATAAAAGAGAAAGGATTATCTTTTATAGCTCTTTTTACTGCCTTTTTTCTTTTCTTTAATGCTTGTCTATTTCGGTTTTGCTTACTAAATATAATGGAATATAGATTACACTTTTTTAACAAACTGAGATTTTAATTTCATTGCCCCAATGCCATCAATCTTGCAATCAATATCGTGGTCACCATCGACTAGACGAATATTTTTGACTTTGGTTCCTACTTTTATAACTGATGATGATCCTTTGACTTTTAAGTCTTTAATTACAGTGACCGTATCGCCATCTTGCAAAGGGTTGCCATTTGAGTCCTTGATTATATTCTCACTTGATGTGTCTGAATCGTCTATTTTAGACCACTCATGAGCACATTCGGGGCACACATATTGAAGACCATCTACATAAGTATATTCTGAATTACAAGAAGGGCAGGGGGGAAGTTGGCTCATACTTATGTCTCGTTATAACAATAAATAGTGTGTTTAAGGATTCTGCAAACAACTTTAAGCCTAAGGTGACCCGTAAAATAAAAATAATATCGTCTATTACTATTACTGCAATAGTAAAGCTAGCGTGACGTATGCAGCCAACACTCGCTTTCGCCACTGTTAATAAAGCACCGGGGTTAGGTGATTGCAAGAATGAAAATGCTCAACGTAAATAACGTTAACATTTCAAGAGGCATAACAATAACTCATAAGCTAAGCGCTTAGTTTTTGGCGCAGGCTAGCTAACTTTACGCAAAGGACAAAAATCTCCATAGCTTGGTCGACTTGCTCTAAGGGCGGCATAGTTGGCGCAATGCGAATATTACAATTTAAGGGATCATCACCATAAGGAAAGGTTGCTCCTGCTGGAGTGAGTTTCACGCCAAGTTCTGCTGCTAATTTCACAATTATTTTTGCTAGGCCAGGTTTAGCATCAAAAGAAATAAAATAACCGCCTTCAGCTGCTTCCCATCGGCCTAATTTATTATCGCCAAAATTTTCTTGTAAATGTCTCAATACACAAGCGAAGCGTGGCTTAAGAATAGCGGAGTGCTTTTCCATGTGTGATAACAGACTGTCGTAATCAGGAATCAACTTCATGTGGCGCAGTTGATTTACTTTATCGGGCCCTATAGACATAATGCCAAGTGCTTTTCTAAAACCTGACAAGTTTTGAACAGAGCTAGAAATAAATGCCACCCCGGCACCGGCATGACTAATCTTTGACGTAGACGCGAATTGAACTAAATTACTTTCAGTGCCGTATTCACGACAGTAGTCCATAATGTTGGCAAGAGGTTTGTAGCCATTTAGGTCATGAACAGCGTATGCATTGTCCCAAAACACGAGAAAATTATCGGCCGTTATTTGCCCTAGCTTCGCGATGCGTGAGACAGTTTCATCACTATAGATAACACCGGTTGGGTTAGAGTATTTGGGTACGCACCACATTCCTCTAATAGACGAATCATGTTTGATTAGTTTCTCCACAGCATCCATATCGGGACCCGTCGCCGTCATAGGAACGGTGAGCATATCAATCCCAAGTTGCTCACAGACACTAAAGTGACGGTCGTATCCAGGGACGGGACAAATAAATGAAATCTTGTTTTTTGTTTTCCAAGCGCTCTCGCTGCCACCTAAACCATAGTCCTTGGCGAATAAAGCGGTTAGAAACATTAATGATAGGCTGCTATTGCCTTGAGCCGAAATCTCATCTGGCTTTACACCCAGTAGCTCAGCTCCAAGCTGACGGGATTCTTTAATTCCGTCGAGGCCACCATAGTTACGAGTATCGGTCCCATCATCTGCTAGGTAGTTACCGTTAAGGCTTCCATCTAGAGAATCAGAAATACTTAATTGCTCACTCGAGGGTTTGCCTCGGGTTAAGTCAAGATTAATCGATTGCTGACGATAGCCTTTGTATTCGTTTTCTAATTCAGAGCGCCATTGCTCTAGCTGTTCTGTCGATGCGGTTTCTAAGTCCAATGTTTCTCTCGGGTATGAAATGGGGCTGTAAGATAATCATGTTATTATAAGCGCTGAAGCGAAGGCTGTTAATGAATATATTGAGCAAAACTATAAATAGCGCTACAAATTGTTAGTAATGAAAATTTATTTAGCTGCTTTGAGCATTTTTATCGCTATCCTGTAAGCGGGCTATGTAGAAATAGCCGTGTAATGAACTATCAAATAACGCTATATCTAGTAAGTTATAACTTTTATTGACCAAAAATGAGAATAATTTAATGCAAAGACGGACAAAGATTGTTGCAACCCTTGGGCCCGCCACTGATAAAGAAGGTGTGTTAGATAAATTAATACAGGCAGGGGTTAACGTTGTCAGAATGAATTTTTCCCACGGTGCACCAGAAGATCATGCCACAAGGGCTAAAGAGGTTCGAGAGCTAGCTAAAAAATATGGACGTCATGTTGCCGTATTGGGTGATTTGCAGGGGCCTAAAATTCGAATATCGCGTTTCGCGAATGGGCCAATTACACTCGTGATTGGAGATAAGTTTATTCTTGATGCCGCTCTCGAGCGAGATGAGGGTAATCAACAGGCGGTAGGCATTGATTATAAAGAGTTGCCTAATGATTGTAATAGTGGTGATTTGCTGCTGTTGGATGATGGGCGGATTGTACTCGAAGTTGAATCTATTGAAGATAATAAAATAGTTTGCATCACTAAAGTCGCCGGCTCATTATCCAATAATAAAGGTATTAATCGGCAGGGTGGTGGCTTGTCAGCTCCGGCATTGACTGATAAAGACTATGCTGACATTAAGTTAGCTGCTGCAATTGATGTAGACTATCTAGCTGTTTCTTTTCCGCGTTCGTCCGCTGATATCAATCGTGCTCGTGAGTTGCTGTTAGAAGCTGGCGGAAATGCGGGTATTGTTGCCAAAATTGAACGAGCCGAAACCGTTGCAAACAATGAAGCATTAGATGACATCATTTGTGCATCAGATGCAGTAATGGTGGCGCGGGGTGATTTGGGTGTAGAAATTGGTGATGCAGAGCTGGTTGCAGTTCAAAAACGCATTATATCGCGCGCTCGTGCTTTAAATAAATGTGTTATTACCGCTACCCAAATGATGGAGTCGATGATTAATAGCCCTTTACCTACACGTGCAGAAGTCTTTGATGTGGCTAATGCTGTTCTCGATGGCACGGATGCAGTGATGTTGTCGGGAGAAACCGCAGCAGGTCATTTTCCTGTGGAAACAGTAGAGGCGATGGTTCGTGCTATCGGGGGCGCCGAAAGCTACCCTAGTATGCGGGTAACAGATAATCGTATTAATCGAAAATTTACTGCTGTTGATGAAACCATTGGTCTTGCGGCAATGTATATGGCTAATCATTTAGAGGGTGTTGCTGCGATTATTGCTTTTACAGAAAGCGGCTCGACAGCATTGATGATGTCTCGCTTTAATTCTTCTTTGCCTATCTATGCCTTTTCACGTCATACAAAAACACAAGCAAAAGTCGAGTTGTATTTAGGCGTAGAATCCATTCCATTTTTTAACTTTGAAGAAAATCAGCACGCAACTTATCAGCGTGCGATTGACGAGCTAAGAACCCGTGGCTACGTAAAAAGTGGCGATTTGGTTATTTTGACCAAAGGCGATTACGATAATTTACAAGGCGGCACTAATGGCTTAAAAATATTACGAGTCCAATAATTTTACGCAAAGCCTTACATAAAAATCCTAAAAAAGCCGCGTTAGGTTAAACATAACGTGGCTTTTTTGTTTTGAACAGCTAAGTGTTAATCTAAAAGCTCTTCTATCCCATTGTCTAATGTTTTAATTTCTTCAATATTATCTAGTAACGTGACTATGTCTAGATTGAGTTTCGCGCTATGCTCAAATGGAAAGTTAGCAATTAACGTTTCGCTGTCAAGGTCTTGATTATCATATAAATATTTAGCCATAAAGAGTATTCCAGCTAAAGGCTTATAATCATCTTCGCTAACGTAAGGGGCCAATTGGTGGCGAAGACCATCAACAATGTCGTCCGGAAATTTCCAGCGATTCGCTAGCTCAGAACCAGCCTCTGGGTAAGTAAAGCCTAAACGGTTAGACTCCATTTCGATTCGATCAGCGCCTTGAGCAACGACTCTATCAACTTCCATCGCTTTTTCATTAACCAAGATATGTGTCAGCAAGCCTCCCACGTCGTATAACATGCCACAGGTAAACGCGATTTCGTTATCAACCTCATTGGTAAGTTTTGCCAACCACTTACTGATGCTTGCAATAGAAAAGCTTTTTTTCCAAAACTCTCGAATGTCGAAGCCATCAGGTGTACTGAAAGCACCCGTTAGTCCCGATGCTAGGACTAAGGTTCTCAGTGAGTTAAAGCCCAGTAGTGCAATCGCGTCGTTGACTGAGCCAATTTGGCGGTGTCCTCCGTATTTAGCAGAGTTTGCCATTCTCAGCACTTTAGCGGTAATTGCTTGATCTTGGCTGACTTTAGTAGCAATATCTTGACTATTGACATCTTCGGCATTAAAGTTTTCGATCAATTCTTGCACAACCTTAGGGATGTTGGGCATGTTTTGTGCGTTAGATATTAGGTTGTTGAGATCCACAAGCGCTCCTATAAACTGAAAGTATCATTTTCTTTCAGGATAGTCCATAAGCTCAAGAGTGCACGTATTTGGTGGTTAAATATGCGTGATTTAGGATGTTGATTTTTGATAAAGAATGACTTTTTAATCACGTTTGAAGTCTACAGAGGAGGTTTAGTTATTTATCTTTAATATAAATGTTAGACTTAATTTTCAATTCAGTAAGGTGAAGTTTATGAATATTGTAAAATCAATCATTGTTGTTGTTAGTGCACTTGGTGTGTTAGCGGGCTGTACAACCCAGGATGCTTATACCGGGGACAGCAAGATCAACCGAGCGACAGCTTATGGCGTGATTGGTGCTGTGGTATGTGGGGCTATAGGATCTAGAGAAAGCAGTAAGCGAGCCCGTAACGCAGCTGCGGCATGTGGGTTAGCGGGTGCCGGTGTAGGTGCTTACATGGATGCCCAAGAGAAACAGTTACGTGCTGAGCTGGTTGGGTCAGGAGTGCAGGTGGTGCGCTACGGAGATAATCTACGTTTGGTTATGCCTAATAGCATTACTTTTGGTGTCAACCAAGCCACCTTGAGTACATCAATCTACGGTACGCTCAATGCAGTTGTTAAGGTATTAAACGAATTTAATGAAACTCGCTTACAGGTGGCGGGACATACGGATTCCTCAGGTGAGGCTAACTACAATCAAGAGTTATCAGTGAGGCGAGCTAACAGTGTCGGCGATTATTTCCAAAGCCAAAAGGTAAGCGCTAGTCGTCTAGTGACAGTAGGTTATGGAGAGTCACGGCCTATCGCTAACAATTCTAGCCAGGCGGGGCGTGCCGATAACCGTCGCGTAGAGCTTTTAATTCAGCCTAAATCTTAAGGACCCCTCTAAAAATTATCTTTCTGCCCGCTGGCGGCGTTGAGGTCGTATTCAAATACTCATGCATAACCCATACACTG
>JBLHWO010000003.1:0-51528 GCA_047629215.1 Cellvibrionaceae bacterium
CCTGGCCAGCGGGGATCATATAAATACTGACCTGACCGTCTAGTCTAGCCAGCGCTTTATGTAAAATTTTATCCTCCCAATATAAGCCAATATCTCGATCAAGACGATTTATCCAACCGAATGGGTCGGTCACTTCATGCCAACTTTCATAGAAATAAATACTGGTTTTAGGGCTCGCTTGACTAATCTTTTCTGCAAATTTAGCGAGGTACTCACTACTTTTAAAATATTTTATAGCGGCATCAATCTCGATCATTTCAGTCATCACAAAGGCGTCATATTCGCCACTATCAATAGCCTCAAATGGGTCCCTATATTGCTGATGCTTGTTTTCTGCTTCAAAACCACTGATGGGAATATCCGATTCCCAGTGGGACTGCAAGGTTGACCCCCAGCCTAGCTGTGAGTGGTATTGATGTTCCTCACCAGCCAGTTGAGCTAGCATATATGGCATATCTTTACCGACAAGGCTGTGCCCTAAATGATAAACCGTCAGAGGGCTCGTTACAGGCGAAAGGGGGGGGTGGTAAAGTTGATTTATCTCTTCGGTACTCAACTTTTTGGTGCAGGAACCAACGCCAAGAGCGGCTAGGAGAGTGATAGGCAAGGTAAGAATTTTTGATGCGATAGATTTAATCATTGCCGAAGTTTAATCGATTTATAATAAGCCGTTCAATGTTAATCAGTTATTTATTCGATTCAAGTACAGATTAATCATATTGGCTAAATTTTCTTGTAAGTGACCTTCAAATTCATCTAGATCTTTCTGGAATAATTGGAGGTACTTCTCTGCCTTATCGTGTGATAAGTCTTTGCCATCTACCGAATAATTCATCTCGCACAGGGATTTATTATAGCGAGGGGTAATATGCCAGTGAACAAAATCAGCGTCGACTCTGGCAACCCCTTTCTCAGCTAAATGACAGAATTGCTCGATATGATCGACTCCCGTTGGCCCGAGACAGCCGGGTTCAACACGGCAGATCACAGATAGCTTTTTTTTGCTAGTCAATGGAAGTGCAATATTCATAATAGAGGAATAACCGACTATAAAAGATTACCTTTAAAGTCTAGTCGGCCTGTTGAAATTAACAACATCGTTTTAACTATCGACTATCACCCGATACAGATTGGCTCGACAAGAGTCCCGAAGAGCGGCGTGCGATCATTCCTCATTCAAAAAAGAGGTGTTTGTGGCTAAAGGCGGTGCTTCATGTGCGGTAATAGAGGAGGTATTTGGGTTAATTTAGGACTAGATTGACCCCGACGTGAGAGGAAAAGGTGGTTTAGAATTCCTATACTCAAGCGACACTTACCAAGGTTTTTTCCACATCTGCATCCTTACCCGCCACAAAAAATGCTTCACCTTACCCTGTCCACCATTCAAATCACCTCATTAGATAAGGTGATGACGCCACTTGGGTAAAAAAATTTAATGATCAAAGCCAGAATAAAATAAAAAGCAGAATGATTAAAGTCTGCTTAACTTAATGATACCAACGATATAATAGCGGATCCTCTGTGAAAAAAATCTTAACTTTACTTATTGCTCCACTGCTTGTGGCCCAAATAAGCTTGGGTATGATATGTATATGGATGATCGACAATGAAAATGTATCAGCGAGCGTGGTCACCATGGTGTATTTCGGGGCTGAAATCGTTTTCGCTACTTTATTTTATATTTTCTACTCAAACGCTGTTTATAAGCCCTTAGCCAAGCTCAAAAATTCAATACATCATCTAATACAAGATAAAGATCTGGCAATCCAAATTCCTGTTAATGGTTCAGAAGGCATTGCAAATATTATCAAGATGTTTAATGACCTAGCCAGCCACTTTAACGAAACACTGGTTAATATCAGTGCTTCAACCGCGCGCCTAGAACCCATGTCTCGAGAGCTTGCCGATACAAATATGGGTTTGAGTCAACGCAATGTGATTCAGAAGAGCCATAACCAGCATATTGCTGTGAACCTAATTAATGTTGAACAGTCTTCTGAATCAATGTCATTAGCCGTTACTGATATTATTAACGTGACAGAAAAGAGTAATTGCACTATCAGAGACAGCATTGAGGCAGTCGACAGCAGTTATCACGCAATTCATCGATTAGCAAAAGAAGCAGAACAAGCCGCTACTATTTCTACCAAACTCCATGTAAGTAGCCAAGAAATTGGTGAGGTTATCGGAATGATCAATACTATTGCGGAGCAAACTAACCTCTTAGCCTTGAACGCAGCCATAGAAGCCGCTAGGGCAGGTGAAGCTGGGCGTGGATTTGCCGTTGTTGCTGACGAAGTTCGCAATCTATCGATTAAAACTCAAGAGTCAACCCTTAAAATCGAGAAAATGATTCAGGTCATCCAGACCGATGTTGATAATGTCATGAAGACCATGCATGAAAGTCGCGAAGCAAGTAAAAGTAGCGTAGAAAACATTGATCAAGTTAAAAAACAGTTTGATTTAATCCATCAGCAAATTAATCAAATAACTGTTAAATCTTACGTAATCTATAATGCAATCGATTCTCAAAGAGGCTTAATTAAACAAGTTATTGAAGAAAACGATGAAATGAATGACATCAATGATGATATCGTTAAATTCACCAAAGAAAGCGCGATATCCGAAAATGATTTAATCAGGCTTGTAAACTATGTCAATCAGTATTTGAGAGAGTTCACACTCTCTCAAAATGAATTTGATACGAGCACGAGAGAGAGAAAAGATTCCCAGCAAAAACGGAGTGCCGAGGATGATGTTATGTTAAGTGGTTCAATTTGAGGGGGGGGGGGGATAATTTTGCTAAACCGAACCTTAGCTTATCGTCAATTAGGCTGATTATAACCGGATATAAGCGTGATCTCAAAAACGCCGCCCTCCTAAATATCGCAAATCAAGACACCTGTTTAGCCAATAAATAGCTATAATTTTACGCTACAAAAAGTAAATGTCAGTAGACCTACACTCTTGATCGCATTATTATATTTAAGTGATTGAAATATAAGGTATAAATATTATGGTCAAGGGCTCTTTCACGCTTTGTTGAGTCTGTTTAAGCCAACTCATATCACATGGATTGATTATCATATACGGAAGACTACCTGATTTTTAGTTTGAAGTACTCTGTATCATTGATGCCTCGCGCGCGTTTTCGGATCATGTCAATACTGACATTTCCTGCTTCAATCCTAGCGCTGATGAGCCGATATTTGGCATAATTACAAATACCAACGCAGTGCTTTCTTAACGACGCTGCAAATTTTTTAAAATAGTACATCGGGGACGCTTCCGCAATCAGACACCAAACCGCTTCCGCATAAGCTCAGCGGTTTGTGATTCCCATAAAGCCTGTAACTTTTCTTTCATAATGTATAGGTGTTAATATTAGCAGTTTCTGTAACTTTTCAGATTGTGATTCGTTAAGCTTATCGGCATTTTTTAACACTAGATAATGCGTTCCTTTAAGCGAGTCTTTACCGGCTTTATTGGCCTTTCTAAACTCTATTCGTCGTTGGTTACTGAGGGCCTCGCTATAATTTTTCATCACATGGAATCGGTCAAACACAATATCCACATTGGGTAAGCATTACGGACTGACTTTTGGTAAGCCGGCTTCATATCCATCGTTACAGCCTCTATTTTTAAAGCCGTTTTTTTTGGTAGAACCTTAGAAAGCCAGAAGAAATAGGCTGTTCTGCCCGTTTCAACCCCAATTAAATGGCCTTTTTCCATATCGTAAATAACGGTCATGTAATTGTGCCCCTTCGCTCTTGCAACCGCATCAACACCCATGTATTTCAAAGCAGTTAACTGCTTGGGATCAAGAGCGGGTAGGGTCGATTCTAGATGTAATCTATCGGCCTGTTTTTAACCGTATCCCAAGGAATATTCAAGTGACGAGCCACCGCTTGAATACTCATATGGCGATACAATCCAATGACTAATCGACAGAATCGTTTTGTATAACGACTGCTTTTATCAACAAACTCACAGGTTTCAATACGACGTTTTTTGGTGTCACTGCGTGCTTGTGCCCGCTCAATATTCAACACACAAGGTAAGCCCATAAAGGGAACGTCTCTGACTTGTCGCCTGATATATTGTTTAACAGTTCCTTCTTTTTTTGTCTGTGGGTCTACTGCTTTAAAACGCTTATCGCGGTTGCAGTGAACAATCACCCTTTGCATCGCTTTATTGTGTTCGATTTTGTTGAATCGCTGCCCTTTCAAGCACAATATATTTTATCGGGATGTTAGTGCTGATGGACCCAATGCATGTAAAGTGGTGAGATACATTACATTTCAACAGATTAGCTGGGCGCTAGCATCTCTTTAGACTCAACAAAGCGTGGAAGAGCCCGAAGATATGGATTATTTATATAGCTATCAAAGGATTAAAACTTATAGATAATGTAATTTATCATTACTTATTGGCCTCACAACACACTTACGCAACACCAAAATAGAGACCAAATCATGCCTAAAATCGATAAGCTAAAACCCGATATTTCCTTCCACGAAAAACTCTTTTTTGGGACGATGGAGGGATTTTTCGCGATTATTGCGTGAGTTGCCTCATATTACGAAAACGCCGATTGGTGGTTATTGCAGGAGCTAGCCTATTTGGACTGACTCAATACCGACTCATATCGCACCTAATTGGAGAGATTGAATATGTTGAATGGGCTATTAGCCTTAACGTGTGTATCTATCTATGCGGAACTGTGGCTTGCTTTGGCATGGGATGCCTATCAAGAAAACAAGCAATAGCGTTTATCAAGCCACCTTTATTTGTGGTTTTTTATGACTGTCGGTTTTGTCTTATTCTTCAGTGGCTTGTTGGGTAGCCCTAGATTGTCAATTCTTCTAAATATTTCTTTTGGTTTCGTACATAACACATGGTCATTCGCTGGGCTCTAGATTAAGCGTTGAAATTTTGCTGTGTCGACCAAAAATACTAGGTCTACACTTTGGATTGCTCGCTTAGCGTTTACAAGGTATTGATTACAAAGATGTTCCTATAACTCCATACAGACAAAATTTAATTGATCGTGTTTAATTCCGCCAGCTCCTGTTCTAGTTTTTTATTTCAAGCTCTTCTTTTAGCGCTGCATGTTTATTTTCAGTTTTGTTAATTGGATATCTATTGGAGTCCCAGTGCCTGTTCGAACAGCATCAATACGCTGTTTAGTGCTAGCGCCCGACCCCTTTAAAATAGTATGTAAAATAACAACGCCCTGGTAGAGAATATATAGAGGCTGTTGCAACCGGTAAAATTTTGTTTGGTATCCAGACAAGAGACATACAATTGAATTACGAGCTAACAACGAGTGATAATTATATTGTATCGTTGGCTAAATATAATGCTATTTTTGAAGTTAGCTATGCCAGCAAGAAAATTTTACCTGAGCGTTTAGGGGTTGCTGTTAAAGCCGCTATAGAGCGATCTATCACTGGAGCGTTGGATCAATTACAAGCAAGCCGTTTCTTTCGTTAATTAATCGTTGACTTTACGATTAGTTGTTATCTTTCTGGCCAAGATAGTTAACTTCGCTTCACCATTTTTGCCCTTTAAACCAAGCAGTGTGCGGTGCAGCGTTAAGACCCGCTAATGAACTTTATGCACATGCTGAGTTAAAGTGTAATAATCAAGCTAAAAATCTATATAAATTTTAACTTCAGCCCATTGATTTTTATAAGTCATTGATTTTAATCGAAAAAATCAATAAGGTCAAAAAGTAAACAGCTTGATGCTTCGCCCCAAATTCAGGCCTTCAGGCTATTTTTAAATTACCTATCCACTGACTTATCCACAGTATCTGTGGAAAAATTTAATTACATTACTATTTAATAGCCTAGAGCGCTATTTTAGAATAATTCACAGCTGCGATAGGTTCACATAGATACTATTCATGTGCTGAATCCTAAGAAAGATGATCGATATATCGCGCTACTGCCTTAGCTAGCCATAAAGGGGCGCTAGGGATTTTCTCTCGTAAACGGACAAAAACCGCTACAGCCCCACCTGCGCTGAGTTCTCAAAGGTGGTTACTTCTATCGAGGAGTCAAATACCCCTCATATAGAGGGCATAAGCTCCTCTATATCCGGCAGAATCTCGCTTAACTCAAAATCAAGCTCCTGGAGAGGCCTGTTTAATGATCTTGACTTTTACACACTCACCTTGAAGGAACAAGACCTTGCGACAAAAGCGATTAACCACACAGAGTTGATATTCTTTCGGGTTTACGCCAACAGAGCGACGAAAGATAGTTCTGAAGTAGATTACGCTGCTATATTCTACTTTTTATTGGAGCTTCATGGAGATAAGCAGCACTTGCTACACGTCGGTTTTATTAAGCCAATGCTAACAAATCATTTATTAAATAAGATACATATCATGTTACCAGTCAACACAATAAGAAATATAGCTCAACAAATACAATCAGCAACCCCCCTCTCCTGCAGAGGCACAGAGGACACCCATGGATGTTCTGGTCAAGTTAATTCGGACACATAATTTTTATAAAAGGCACTCACGCGCTTCGCTTACATTCCACTTAAATTGCTCGACGGTTTTGTGCAAAAAAAATGGCACAAAATCCTTAATCAATTTAAGCGGCTTGATTAAAAACCCTTTCGTATTTTACGGGCGACATATCATCGTTCGATGTGTGCAAACGATCTGAGTTGTAGTATCTCATGTAGGCGGCCACATCTTTTTTCATGTGGTCCCGTGTTGGTTGAGCAATTTTAAATATACAACCGTGTTTCAGACCACCAAAAAATCGCTCTACCACAGCATTGTCCCAGCCGGCACCCATACTCGCCCGGATTCCATACCCAGTTAATCGCTTTCTGTAGCGTTTACTCGTGTATTGCGAACCACGATCACTGTGGAACACTAACCCTTTCGGCGGTTGAAGTAGGTTGTAAGCCTTAATCATCGCTTTGCTAATCAAATCCGTTGCCATTCGCTTATCGATATGCTGGCCCACAATACGTCGTAAAAACAAATCCATCACAATAGCCAGTTAGATCCAGCCTTCACCGGTTTTCAAATAGGTAATGTCGCCTGCCCATACTAGATCGGGGCCAACTGGATTGAAGTTCTGATTCAGCAAATTAACAGCGACTGCATCACTATGCTTACGTGTTGTGGTTACCTTCTAGCTAATACGCAGCTTGACTTTCAGGCCAAGCTTCCCGATCAACTTCCGAACTTTATAACGGCCAATATTACTGCCTTCTTCACCTGGTTTTTCATCATCTCGCGACGCCGTAAACTCTGTCGGCTCTGCTCAAACAAGCACTTCATACGTCGATGTAAGCGCAGCGTGTTCACCTCAATGAGTATGCCCGGGCTTGCACCCACCATAGTACGCTGATCGACTCACTCGGATCACTCGATACAAAACCGTCACAGGGTATTATCTGGATTCCGCTTTGATGAAGTCAAATCTTACTTCATTTCTTTCGCTATGAAGGCACTGGCCTTTTTTAAAATCTCTTTCTCCATCCGCAATTCTTTGTTTTCTCGACGCAGACGTTTAAGCTCATCTCGCTCGGGCTCAAGAAGCGACTGACCCTGAACCTCAGCTTCAAATTTCTGTTTCCACTTGTAGAGTATGTTAGGGTTGATGCCCAGTTATTTAGGGGCCTAGGGCACGGAATAACCTTGATTGGTTACCAAGGCAACTGCCTCTTCTTTATACTCTCGGGGGTATTGTTTGTAGGTACATTCCTGACTCATATTGACACCTCAATGGTTGACGGCAATTGTCTCTCATTCATGTGTCCGGTGCTATTGGACCACTACAGTTATTATCAATATCGATCACATACCATTGATGTTTGGATGAAATTAATCGCCGGTCTGTAGACTCCAATTGCCCGCCATCTAACTACTTTTTTGTATTCCATTTAATTGTGCAGATAATGCCTGCGTATTGTCTGACCTTTCAAATATCAGACATAAAAAAGATGGTGCGTATAAGTGTTGAATCAGCTCATTGTTCATATCATAAAATACACAGGTTTAATCATTTTTCAGGAAGCTTAAGATCATTGGTATTCTCGATTGTATCAAGGGCTCGATATAAATACGCCCAATCGTCTTTTGCTTTAGTCTAGGTTTTTTCGCCTCTTCAGTGAGGCTCTCCCCTTGGGGTACAGCTAAAGCGGTCCAATTTTTTTGCAGAAAAATTAGTCATCCATTCGCCAAGAGACCGCCACCGTTTGCGTTTTTATTTGGGCTTTTTTAGCTATCTGAGGTGAGTAACGAATGCCCCATCGATATCAGCTTGATTGATCAACGTTAACGCCTCACTCAGCTATAATCTCATCGAGGTCACGATAAGAAGCTCCATATCTGACATAAAGGAAGATGGCGTAAAGGATGACATTCTTTGGGTAGTGAACGCCTTTAAAATTAACCATAAAGCTTGTCTCGAGTATTAAAAATGCCTAATGATGACCCGGCCGGGATAAATTGCGATAGAACTTGGCGTGATATGTGCCTGAGGGATATTTTTGTTAAATTAGTTGTTTTTAAACCTGCAGTTTATTAAGATCTTGGGGCCAATAACAAACCATTTATATTTGATGAGCTATTATCTGGCATTAATGGCGGTAATAGAGAGATATAAGCTTGAGGATAAAATAATGAAGTCAGTAAAAGTACAAGATTACATGACCCGACGCGTTTTAAGTTTTTCTCCTGAAGAAAATATTATTGCTGCCCTACGTAAATTATTAAAAGTTGGGCATTCTGGCGGCCCTGTATTGGATGCGGATGGAAATCTAGTCGGCATGTTATCTGAAATAGATTGTCTTAAAGAAGCTCTTCAAGGGGGCTATTACCAGGAGGCAGGTGACCGTGTTTGCGACCATATGACGGCTGAGGTAGATAAGGTAAATGCAGATGACGAGATTCTTTCTACAGCAGATTTTTTTCTGGAGGGGCGCCGACGATTGGCGGTGGTGGAGGATAGTAAGCTGGTAGGGTTGATCACTCGACAAGATTTTGCTAAGGCTCTAATTGAAACAATTGATAACCCTCGTCATGGTTCGTGACAGTGTAAATATAGGCTAGTCAACAGGTTTGCTTGTCTAGTCTTGGAAATCTGTTCTTATTATCTAAACTCGATAAGTGATAACGCCATAAAAAACATTATTTGTTTATTTAATACTGCCGATAATACCATCGATCTCTGCGTGCTTTTCTTCAATTAGCACTAATTTATTGTCCTCCGTCAGTTCCTTTAAGGCTTTAGGTAATTTAGAGTAAGAATGCACGGTTTGAATGTTGGGGAGATCATTTTTAGAAGCTTGGTGTTGAACCGTTGAATAGATGGCGATATTAATAATATCGAGTAGTGTCATTTTTTCAGAGTATTTAAAATCCCATTTTCCCGTATAGTGACTCAGTTTAACTAAGTTTTTATCCATGCCCCATTTGCTAAGCGTTATCACCGTCAGCCGTTTACTGTGTTTTCGACATAGTTGAATATACGTCTTTTCATCGGGTACCGCTACCTCTGCACTAAACGCCGATAGTAGCACTAGAGTACCTATTTCTGTCAGTAAACTTTTTGTCATCGCTTGTTCAGCGGGACGAAGGCCGAGTTTTTTCGCTAAAAACACACAAACAGCGGCTTTATACATCATCCGTTCCCAGGTGAGTTGGAACAGTTTTTTGAGTTGTGGGTCTTTTAAAATAAACAAGCTTTTAATGCTGTGCGTCATCACTAGACTATTTAGGGCAGGTAAGCCGATCATTGATAATACAGATTCAATAGTTTTGGGGGGTACGGGTCGTTTATAAAGAGGGCTTGCTGCATACTTTAGTAGCAAGGCTGAAAGGCTGGGGTCAAGGCGGACAAGCTTGGCAATTTCATCTATTTCTGTGTGAGGATTACTTAAGGCGTTACGTATTTTTAAGGTAACCGAAGGTAAACTGGGTAATTGCTCTTCGTTATCAATTATTTTTTGGATAACGGTATTGTAGATATGGTCTGTATCATCCGGGTTCATAATTTTTCCATAAGTTCTATAGGGTTATATTCTTTTATTTAAGCGTAACGAAAATATTGTCAATGGTTCCTAGGTTGGACTCAATAATGGCCAGCTGTTTTGATTCTGTAACTTTATTAAGCGTTGCCGGTAATTTTTGGTAAGCACTAATATCTTCTAAGCGCGGTAAATCATTATCTGGGTTTCTATGTTGCACTGTTGTATAGATCGCTAAGTTAATAATATCGATCATCCCTAATTCATTACTTTTACTAAAGCTCCAATTTCCCGATGATTGCGTCAGAGATACCAAGTAATTATCGAGCCCCCATTTATGCAACAGAATAGTACTGAGAGATTTACTGTATTTTTTGCACAGTAGGACATAAATTTTTTGATCGGGCACTTCAATATTAGCGCTAAAGGCCGAGAGTACCGCCAGTGTCCCTACTTCACTTAATATACTGGCAGACATCGCTTCTTCGGCATTACGAAAGCCTAATTTTTTTGCTAAAAATAGACTGATGGCCGCTTTGTAGATCATCCGTTCCCAGGCGTCACGGAAGAGTTTTTTTAGTTTTGGACTTTTCATCACAAATAGGCTTTTTATGCTATGCTGCATGACTAGGCCTTCTAAAGCTGGGAGCCCTATCATGGACATAATAGTATCAATAGTTCTAGCTGGTATTTCCCGCCTATAAATAGGGCTAGCCGCTTGCCTTAGTAATAAGGCAGATAGGCTAGGGTCAAGCTGTATTAGTTTAGCAATGTATGCGTTGGTAGCATTGGGATCTGCGATGGCTCGCCGAATTTTTAGGGTGATTGAGGGCAAGCTAGGTAACTGTTCTTGGTTATTAATCAGATGTTCAACAACAGTTTTATAGACGTTGTAGAAGTTAACCTGTTGCATATTTCGGCTCAAATAAGATATTAGTCATCAGATGCCAAGCTGAATATTCTCGACACATTACTTTGAGTATAGACTAGTAAAATTCGTGTGGATAACTAAGCGCTTAAATTGATTGATGGCTTAAGTTGGCAGGGGTGTCAGTAAAACAGGAATAGTGGTTTCTACCCGTAAAATAGGTTCGCCGCTGAGCAGGGCTTTATCAGGCCGCCTTCGTACCGAAACCACACGTGAACCTGATGCGGTATCGTGTGCTGGCCCCAACGGTAAGCAGAGGGGCTAGTGATCGACAAATAAAGCTAAATACATTGTATATGGGCAATTTTTATAGCAATGGTATACTGCTTTTCGCTCCCATGTGATAAAAATTCTCTTTATTAATCCATCGAAAATGCTCAGCAAGTTCTGCTACTTTTACGTTTATTGCCCTGCTTATTTTTTTAGGTGAATGAAATTACACCCAATGCTTTCTTTTGAAAATTTTTTGGGCTGATCTTTTATTACTTCAAGTTCACTCATTATTTTGTATTCTAACTTGAAATTTTATCGCAAAGGTTCTTGTTCGAGTGTACGGCTATAGCGTGAGAGTGAATAGCAGATAATCCAAAAGATAGCACCGACAAATACATAACCTTCTTTGGTGTAGCGTATCCACTCTGAGTTGCTAGCTGTAAATTGTACAATACCTAGAAAGTCGAACATGCCAATAATATAAACTAAGGTCGTCTCTTTAATTAAGCTAATAAAGGCACTGACAATACTCGGTATAACTAGGGTGATTGCTTGAGGCAATATAATGATAAACATCGATTGCCAATAACTCAAGCCTGTTGCTTTGGCTGCCTCGAATTGGCCTTTAGGTATTGCTTGTAAGCCACCGCGAATAATTTCTGCCATATAGGCAGCCGAAAATAAACTGACGCCTACTAATACACGCAAGAGTGAATCAATATTAACTCCCTGTGGCATAAATAGAGGGAACATTACCGAGGCCATAAATAAAATGGTAATCAATGGGACGCCACGCCAAAGTTCGATAAAACCAATACAGAATAAGCGGATCATCTTTAATTTTGATTGACGCCCAAGCGCTAGTAATAAACCTAAGGGAAATGAGCTGACAATACCAACAACGGCAATCACTAAGGTCAAAAATAAACCACCCCAAAAGCGTGTCTCTACAATAACTAAATTAAAAAAGCCGCCGTACATTAAAATAAATGCAATGGCTGGGTAGCATAGAATAGCCAATAATAAACATTTTTTTTGCTGTGTAGTGTGCAGTTTTTTATGTAAAAGAAGTGCACTTAGTAAAGTAATAAATAAAGTGCTACAAAGCACAAGTCGCCAAAGTTGATCGCTAGGGTATTGTCCGAATAGTAATTGTTGCCACCATGCTGATATGTACACCCAGCAAGCTCCCGCTTTTGTGCAGTCGCTGGCATTGCTGCCAAACCAATTTGCATCAATGATTGCCCAGCTAATGATTGGCGGAATAATAAGATATAAAAGATAGGATGATCCCAGTGTTAAAGCAGCGTTAGTTATGCCACCAAATAATTGCTTATATAGCTGTTTATAACGACGGTGGTATCGGCTTTTTATTTTTTTAATGTTCATCTATTTTTCCACTAACAGGAATCGTTTATTATAAATGTTCATCAATAAAGCGATCACTAAACTGATAAGCAAGTAAACCAGCATTATCATTAATAATATTTCGATAGCTTGCCCTGTTTGGTTAAGAGCTGTGCCTGCGAACATTAAAACGATATCGGGGTAGGCAATGGCAGCGGCAAGAGATGAATTCTTGGTTAAGCTTAAGTATTGATTGGTAAGCGGTGGAATAATCACACGCATCGCATTAGGGATAATAATAAAGCGCATAATATTAAAGGGCGATAAACCTAGTGCACGGCCTGCCTCGACCTGACTTTTTTCAACAGATTGAATGCCTGAACGAACGTTCTCGGCAATATAGGCGCCAGTATAGGTAGATAGAGCAATAAATAGGGCAAAAAATTCTGGTGTGATAACCGCGCCACCTTCAAAGTTGAAGCCTGTTAATACAGGAAAATTCCAGTGTAAATCTGTGTTGGAAATGATGTAAGCGCTTATGTTAATAAAAAGTAATGGTGATAAGTGTAATGCCCACCACGATTTTTTTTTATTTTTGCCACTTATAATGCGATATTTTTTCGCTTTATTATACCAATATAAAATTGTTATGGTACTAACAATAATAACTATGAAAAACCACCCGCTTTGGCCAGATAATTCAGGGCTGGGGAAGTGCAAGCCACGATTATTCAAATAAAAATTATTAATAAATTCTATACTGGAGCGAGGCGAGGGTAGCGGTTGCAATATTGCAAAGTACCAAAAAAAAACTTGCAATAGTAATGGAATGTTGCGCAATGTTTCTACATAAGTCGCAGCAATGCGCGAGGCAATAGGGTGGCCTGATAAACGCATAATGCCAACGAAAAAGCCAATTATCGTTGCAAAAATGATGGATATAAAAGAAACGAGTAAAGTATTGAGTAACGCGGTAATAAAGAGGCGTAAGTAAGTGCTAGAAGAGTCGTAATGAATCAGGCTTGAGGCAATGTTAAAACCCGTTTTATCGTTTAAAAAACCGAAACCGGTAGCGATACCTTGATCGACTAAATTACTACTGGCGTTATTAATAATAAAAATGAAAAATGAAAAAGCGATTATTGAGAGAATGACCTGATAGCCAATACTTCTGACTCGCGTATTATTTAAGAATCTCAGAATTGATTTCATTGTTATACTGATGCTTTCTTAGTGCTCTCTAGTAGTGTTTTTAATGGTTTGATTTTTCAATGCTAAGCAAAGATATAGGCATAATGATTAAATAATAAAGTCTAGCATCGAGATTGATTTACTGGGGATTACTAAATATCAATGAAGCGGTATTGCGTATAAAATTCCACCATCACGCCATAGTTTGTTTAAGCCGCGGGGTATCTTAAGTAAGCTCCGTGCTCCCACGTTACGAGTATAAATTTCACCATAATTGCCAACAGCTTTAACAATATTAGCTGACCAGTTTGGATTTAACTTTAGATTTTTACCATTTTCACCGCTAGTGCCTAAAAAGCGCATAATGCGTGGGTTTTTAGTATTGCCGAACGAATTAATATTGTTTTGGGTGATGTTTAATTCTTCTGCTTCGATTAATGCCATTAATGTCCACTTAACCACATCAAACCACTCGTCATCACCATGACGAACAGCGGGCCCCAATGGTTCTTTAGAAATAGTATCGTTTAGAATGATATGGTCGTCAGGTTTTTGCATTTTTAGTCTTTGTGCTGCAAGGCCAGATTTATCACTGGTATAAACATCGCAGCGACCAAGGTCATAAGCACTCGCTACCTCACTCGATTTTTCAAATAATACGGTTTTATATCGCAAGTTATTGGCGATAAAAAAATCGGCAATATTTGTCTCGGTACTGGTGCCGGTGTTCATACAAATAGAGGCGCCGTTAAGTTCTTTTGCCTCTGTTATTCCTAAACTTTTACGCACCATAAAACCTTGGCCATCATATAAGTTAACACCGGCAAAGTTAAGGCCTAGTTTAGTATCGCGGCTTAATGTCCATGTGGTAACGCGCGAGAGCAAATCGATCTCTCCCGTTTGCAGGGCAGTAAAGCGCGTTTTGCCTGAGGTGGGAACATAAGTCACTTTGTTGGCGTCGCCTAATACCGCTACGGCAACTGCGCGACAGACGTCGACATCCATCCCTTCCCAGTTGCCTTGTTTATCGGGGTTGGAGAAGCCGGTGAGCCCATTAGTGACGCCACATTTTAAGCTATCTCTAGATTTAACGGTGTCTAATGTGCCTGCAAATGTAGTCGATGCGAGCGCAAATAGTGACGTTAATAAAAAAAAGGATGGTACTGAGAAAACTAAGCTAGCTGTAATGTCACGCATTAATATACTCTCCAATATCTCTAAAGTAATTGATTTTGTTGTTTAGTATTATTCATCATTTTTGAAAAAACTGTAAGTGCTTATAGCCAAGGTTGTTTGCTGGGTTCAATGATTGAGTCTTACGAATGAGTAAAAGGGTTTATACATTGAGTCGCTCTCGCAAAACATGAGCGACACCATTCTCATTGTGATGCCCAATAACATCATTTGGGTTTGCAGGCGCTTTACTGTAATCACCGTTGGTTACTATTTTTTTACATCCCTTATGTTGTTGATAAATTTCCTTCCCGATTATTGGCCTGACAGTCATTAGTTTAGCGCTCTTACTGTAGCCTCCTCGTTTAGCTGGTCCAGTCTAGCAGTGGTCAGTGCCTTCGCCACCCTTTCACGGAACTAGAATCTCATCGCTAACCCAGCCTCCCTAAAGGCCGCCACCTTTAGCCTAACTTGTTCGTTATTAATAAAACAATGAAGGCGGTCCGGGTAAAATGCCATATAATTTTTAATCGGACGAACACTTCCGTATGACTAGGGTAGCTCCATGCAATTATTTGTATTGACTGATCGCTATTGAGTGCCATGTAGCTAGCCTTACCTTTTCATTCGCAGTAAGAGCCGCCGTCAATCGCTCGTAATTGTTTGGTATCAATATCATTAGCCGGGATATAAAAAGTAGGGGGACCTGCTATATTACGTACGCGATAACATGGTGAGCTTTTGGCAGCGAGTTGATTCCCATCGTAAAGACTGGTGGTTTTCGTATCTTGTTGCAGAGAAGGTGGTCATGGATAGTCCCATACAGACTCTTGAGTTAGACTTGGTTTTGTTGCAAAGGTCGCTCGCTTAGATCCGTCGTATGCCAACATGATAATAGCCTCTTCTACTTGTAATTAACAAGGTGTAAATCCCCAGCTCTGCTGGGGCGACTCGCATAGGTTTTACCTATACCGCGGTATAGGTACTCTCAGGTTTCGACCAAAAGACAAGAGAGAAAAACCTATGCGAGACCCTAAGAGTTTGTGCCATACCCTTTGGGATTGTAAATGCCACGTTGTATTTATTCCGAAGAAAAGAAAAGTTGCTATTTGGCGCTATTCGAAAACTTGTGGGTAATGTTTTCCATGATTTGGCTCGGCAGAAGGGTGTTGTGATAGAGGAGGGCCATTTGATGTCTGATCATGTTCATATGTGCCTGAGTATTCCTCCGAAAGTGGCGGTATCCAAGGTGGTTGGGTTTATAAAGGGGAAAAGTGCAATATCAATAGCTCGACAGCTTAAGGGGCGGCAAAGAAACTTTAATGGCGAAGCTTTTTGGGCTAGAGGCTAATATGTTTCTACAGTTGGCTTAGGTGAAGGCATGATTAAAGAATATATTAGAAACCAGGTAAAGAATGATATTCATCGAGATTAATTGAATCTTAAAGTTAGTCTTTTGCGCCTCGGGCGCTTACTTAAGCCCTTTTAGGGCATCACCCAATAAGCCTCCGGCTCTGCCGGAGGTAAGTTAACTATGTTCAATCTAAAATCGGCAGTTGCCGTGGTGCAGGAGTCGTCCACGTCCCATACTTATGTCAGTATAGGCGCAGAGAATTTTAGAATCACCTGGCGACCTTATTGGTCGCGAGTAAACTTTACAGTTTTTTAGCTACATTAAGAACTTTTGCAGACTTTCGTGATGATGTCAGGGCGTATGAATGGGACAAGGGAATAGATGCCCAAAATTGGCTTAATTACCGCTTTCAGCTTGAAGGTAAAAGTTGTGATAATCCTTCTATATAATTCTCGAAATCATGAATGTCGATGTGACCGGCACCATTAATAACGATGAGTTTGATCGGTTTTTGAGTTATTTTTTATAACTTTTGGGTATGGGCAATAGAGGGCCGGTCATGTTGATACGCCATGTTTGTCAGCTCGTACAAAGGTCTCTAAATGTGTTTAACTGCGTATTTACGGCTCAGTTGCCCGTCGTTAATTTAATCAGTAATCAGTTGTTAATGATTATCATTTCGTCCCTGAGTGAACTGCTTGTTGCCATAGTATTTCAAATTATCTATGCCTATAATGTCTTTTCTTAAGCGAGCTATTATCCAATTTTCGCCATTATTGTTCCCTTTATCGTGGTCGACGGGCTTTATTGGCGCCAAATATGGTCTACCCTATATCCAGCTTTTTAGCATTGCGCTTTTTGATAGCATTAATTTTACTCGGTGGGATCACTCTTGCCTTACGACCTCCGATGCCTAAATGGCTAAAGGACTATCGAGCTGTATTTGTCGTTGCTCAGCCGGTACTGACAATATTACTTGCGACGCGGTTTTTATCTATGAAACTGCTGTTGGTCGCACTGTTGGGGTTTGTTGGCTTAATGTTGGTCTTATCTGTGCAGAGTGCTGTCGATAATGAGCAGTTTGGTGTTTTGTCCTATTTTCCTGTAATTGTGTCTGTCTTTGCAATAACTTACGGTACTATTTATCAGAAAAAACACTGCTTAGGTGCCCATATTGTCTCGTCGGCGTTTTTACAGTATATCCCTACTGGAATAGCGTTCATGTCGTCGGTTTTGATCTTCGAAAACGGTAGCTTCACATCTATTGTATGGCATATCGACCTCTTCTTCGCCTCATTTTGGCTGGCAATCGTACTGTCAATTGGTGCAGTATTGTTGATTAATATCTTGTATCAAAATAATTCAGCCAATGTTGCCGCCAGTTATTTTTATTTGTCACCGCCCTTCACATTAATGCTTGCGTAAATTTTGTTTGATGAGCAACTTATGTTGTAGAATGTGTTAGGTATCTGTCTCGTTGTTTTAAGTGCCTATTTAATGACGGCTTTAAATAAAAAATTCATATTTAATAATTAAAAAGTGAGGAATTATTTTGGCTCTTAAGCCAACAATTTATAAGTTATCGATATCATTGTCGGATATAGATAAACATTTTTATGATCACCTTAATCTAACCGTGGCACAACACCCTTCAGAGACGATTGAGCGGATGTTTGTCAGGGTATTGGCGTACTGTAAAAATGCATCGAGTGGGCGGCTTACCTTTACTGCTGGCCTATCCAAGCCCGATGGGCCAGATATTGTTGAGATGGACTTACAGGGGGGCATGGTGCACTGGATAGACGTGGGTGAGCCTGCCTTCGAGCGGATTAAGAAAGCATCTCGGCTTGCCAAAACAGTGAGTATTTATAGCTTTAATCGTAAGAGCGATACTTGGTGGCAGCAAGAGCAATCATCATTTAATAAATTGAATATAAATATTAATCAATTTAATTGGCCTCAGGTGCAAAGCCTTGCCGGGTTAGTTGAACGAAAAATGGAGCTTTCTATCACCATTAGCGAAAAGACTTTTTTCATTTCCGGTACAACAGATAATGTGGAGGTTTCCTGTATAGAGCTGCAATCCATAAGTTAACGACGCCATAAGATTTATTGTGGCTTTAGTCTTTAATAAGTATGCGTAAAATGACAGATAATTTTATGACGCCACGTAACAATAAACCGCGCAGAGGCGAGGTACACTCAATCTTGGCTCCTAGAGTCCACAATTCTCACAGTCATATCGCTTCGCACACCGCCTATCCGCCCCCAAGCACAATAAACAAAATCTGAAATTTGACGAATTAGTGGCCACCTCAATACCTTTAGACAAAAACCAAAGCGGCTAAAGGGCCCAGCGTGAATATTAGTATCTAAGCCATCGGTCATCTGATTTTCTTTGGTGCAAGCGTTTGAGCAATTTCTCGCGCGAGGGATGGTATTATTGGGTTGAGTCTAATTTCTGTGAATCGATAAAGTCTACGTGCTCAGAAGCGCTTGGCTTGAGTATTCCAATCTCTTTGGAGCAACGTGGGCAGGTGCCATCATAGTAAAGTCGATCTTCCACATCTTACGCCTAAATAACATTTAGTGTTTTTCGTTAATAATTTTATACAGTTACGCCGATCAACAGTTAACTAGATAAATATGAAGATAATTTAATTCACAAGGTATCTCTAATGCACAAGGTCATCTTCGGCAATACTCAAACAGCACCTTCAAAAATAGTCTGCATTGGACGCAATTACGTCGATCACGCCAAAGAACTGGGACATCCAGTGCCCTCTGAACCTGTAATTTTTATTAAACCAAACTCGTCAATTAGCAACATACTCTTAGCCGCTTCTAAAGAGGCTAATCATTATGAAGGAGAAATTTGTTTTCTAGTTCAGAAGAGCCAGTTAACCGCTGTTGGTTTTGGCCTCGACTTAACTAAGCGGCTAACTCAAACTCGCTTAAAAGAAGCCCGTTTACCCTGGGAGAGGGCCAAGTCATTCGATGGTGCTGCTGTATTCAGTGAATTTGTCGCAGTAGAGCAAGGGCAAATCAATAGCCTAAGGCTTGAGCTCTATATTAATGGAGAATGCCGCCAGGCTGGAGGAGTTGATCTTATGTTGTTTAAGCCGCTAGTCATTCTAGATGAAATCACACGCTTTTTGAGCTTAGAGGATGGCGACATAATTATGACGGGAACCCCAAAAGGGGTAGGTGAGGTAGTGTTTGGGGCGAATTTCACAGGAAAAATTTTGATAAATGATAAGGTGTTAATAGAAGCAAGCTGGATTGCAGAATAATTAGTCAGTCACTTTTTGGGCTCAAAGTCTTATTTGTCATCAAACCGTCAACTTTTTCTCTTAATCATTGTCTTTAATAAAAATAATGAGGTCTTTGCACGGAAGATAATTTCTAGGTGCCCTTTGGATATGCTTTCAGGGACTCAAAAATTGCTCGAACGCCAAGGTCAAAGATTGTTCCTAGCCATCTATTTGCATTTCCTCTGTCAGTGGACGTTGTGGTGCTAGTCCAAGGAGGAAGTTTATACGTTATACCGTCAAGTGGCACCGAGGCAAATGACCGATTGAGTACTTTTTTCCTCGGTGCCTCCTTGTCGGATAAGCCAGCATGAAGGTGAAATGGATTTCGTGCAAAGGTCTCATGATAAAGAAAAGGTGAGAGATCACATGGAAGGCTATATAGATCAGCTGTAAATACGTGCGGGCATAGATTAACTATAGGCTGCTTTTTCGACAACGACTATGGGGATGATTTTTCGGATATATAAATCGATTGTTTAACACTCTACTTTACTAGCCTATTAAAATAAACTGCGAAGTATAAGAACTTTTTTCATGAAATGCATAACTGGTCACATCGTTTAGCTTGTTTTTTGTCCATGATAAGTGTGCAGTACTTTACTTACTTTATATTGATGGAGAATAAAAACACTCTTATGGCCGAATCCTCTTCTGCTGAAGCAATCCTCTTTTTTGACGACCATCAAGTTGTTAAGGAGATGACTTATGCTGAATTTCAAGCGATACTGGACAGTTATGTCCCTCTTCACGATATAGCTAACCGCAATATGCAAGCGGTTTTCGTTCGAATCAATCATAATTTACATGTTACCGGAGCAGTCTTTTTTAAAATAGACTTTGATAAAGACGGCTTCGTTGAAAAAAGTTGGAACCTTCCGCTCCAAAATTTAGCAGATAATGCAGCTAAGGGCCCCGATATGGGTTCGGGACCTATAGCGCTTGCCTGTTACAGTCAATGCCCAATAGGCTGGCATAGAAATAGTCTTTGGGATCCATTGATGCAGGCTTCCTTGAATGATGTTGTTCAAATTAAAAAAACCATTAAAAACAATACGTTGGGCCTTATATTTGAGAAAAAACCTGAAGTTAGAAGTGATGACGATTACAGTCATGAGCGCACTCGAGCTGCTTTATTAATTAAAGAGCAACGTCTAAAACAGAAATTGTTATCGACGAAGGCTAATCAAGATATGCGTCAGCTCAGCTTAGATCATCAAGAGCGGGTATTGGCGTATCAGCAACAGCTAAACCAATATCAACAGCAACTAAATGAGCAGGGCTCTCTAAATTTGGAGCTTAAGGAGACCATTGTTGGTCAAAACGACAAGCTAGCTGGGATGCGTGAATACTTTGAAAGTAAAATACAGTTAGCTCAGCAAAACGGTAATGAGGAAAGTGATGATGAGGTAGGGGCCCTTGAAGCGCATTATGAATCTGAGATGCTCTTACAAATTGATAGCGTAAAAGCAGAATGTCAAGCCGAATTACAATCTCGTGATGTTGAATTGATGTATCGCGGTGAACGTGAAACCAAGCTAAAAGAAGAGATCATTAAGCTTCAGCAAGACAATAAGAAACTGCTCGATATATCGAGTGATGTGGTTCTTGAGCGACTCAATGAAGCGGGCGTTAATTTCGTGATCTATCATCCCGGCGCAGGACATTTGACGATAAAAGCCACGGGTGTTCTAAGTTACTTGCAAAACCCAATAGCCTATGTTGCTAAGCAATGTAGTGTTAATGAGCGCCTTTATCGCGTTTGGCTGGACCATTTTTACACTCCTGCTTGCCAAAGAGAGCTGGATAATGGTGAACTGTGCGATAAGCTAGTAAAACGCTTGGATGACCCAAGCCAATTTATCATTGGAGAAAGTGATTGCTGCCCAGAGCACCGTACCAGTACTCCCTCAATCGTCAATATCAACAAAAATGGTCGTCTGAATTTTTCAAACAACAGTTAAGCGTCACTGCTGAAAGCGTTCGTTTGCAAGAATTAGACTGGCCCGAACTCAAAAAACGTAATATCAAAGCCTACCTTCGTCGAGATGACGAGCTAAACGCTGCTTCAGGTAATAAGTTCTATAAACTCTATTACAACCTCCTAAATGCGCAGCAGTTGGGCTGCAATAACATTGCTACCTTTGGAGGCGCCTATTCCAATCATATTTATGCTACCGCAGTGGCCGCTAGAGCCTTGGGCTTATGCAGCGTTGGGATTATTCGAGGTTATAAACCGAAAGTTCTATCGCCAACGCTTCAGGATGCTATTGGCCAGGGTATGGAAATCTTCTTTTTAGGGAAGAAAGACTATGCTCGGAAAGACATTCGTTCACTATTGCCTATACTAAGAGGGATGGATGGCGAATATTATTTAATTCCAGAAGGTGGAGAGAACGTAGCGGGTGTTAGGGGTTGTATATCCATTGCTCACGCGGTGTCAAAACAGCTATACAATAAGCCATATACATTGTGTTCGGCTGTTGGAACAGGCTCAACCCTTGCCGGCCTTGTGGCAGGGTCTCCGAACCAAGTAGATTGTTTAGGGTTTAGTGTTTTAAAAGGAGAAGACAGATTAAGCTTAAGGGTCAGTGAGTGGCTTACGTTGTTAGGTGTAGAAAAAGAACGCTGGCAAATAAAAACGGGCTTTCATCATGGTGGTTACGCAAAGGTTACCCCTGAACTGTTGGAGTTTATGAGAGTCTTTGAGCAAAGAAATGAACTGCTATTAGACCCTGTATATACCGCAAAAATGCTATGGGCGATTGAGTCTTTAGCAAAAACAGGATATTGGGCGAAAGGAAGTCAAATTGTCGCTTTGCATAGTGGTGGCCTGCAAGGGCGAAGAGGTTTTGGGTTATCAATGGTGTAGTCTTGTCATTATTGTAAACAATATAGAGTTTTTGAGTGTTGCAGGTTAAATGTATGAGTCGTTCGTATTTATTACAGCAGTGTCGTAGCTTGGTTCCATTAAGTAGCATGCGTGAACAGCACTTATTAGTGGCACTAGAGCATGCTCAAGAAATCACTGCCTGCAGAGGCGATACTTTGTTTGAAGCAGCGGAATCGCAAGATTCTCTTTATTATTTATTGTCGGGTGAAATACTATTAAAGCATCAGCAAGGCGGTGACAGAATTATTACCGGAGATTTTCACTGGCTACCTATCGTTCAATTTCAAGCCGAAGATTTTTCTGCTAAAGCCATTACTGATTGTGAAATATTGCGTTTTGATCGTTTAGTTTTAGATAACTTATTAACATGGAGTCAAGTTGCTGATTATCTAGAGGTCGATATTTCCTATGACCGCGATCTCGATGAAGATGCTGATTGGTTGCGTTCTGTTCTTGACTCTAATCTTTTCTACAAAATCCCCCCTTTAAATATATTGTCCATTTATTCAAAAGTA
Organism: Cellvibrionaceae bacterium; assembly: GCA_047629215.1. GTDB lineage: Bacteria > Pseudomonadota > Gammaproteobacteria > Pseudomonadales > Cellvibrionaceae > CANLBN01. Next base: position 22,934 of record JBLHWO010000003.1, read on the forward strand.
TCTGCCAGAAATGTAGTAACAGATGACGTTATTCTAGAGCAGGGCCAAGAAGGCGATTTTTGCTATTTCATTAAAGAAGGTCTTGCTGAGGTGGTGCGTATCCCGAAAGCGGGGGAGGAGGCTATTCCAGTTGCTCAAATTGGTGAAGGAAGATGTTTTGGTGAAGATGCCTTAATTCAAAATACAACTCGTAATGCGACCGTGAAAATGCTGACAGATGGGATTGTAATGTGTCTGCATAAGAACGACTTTAAAGATTTATTGGTTCCTCCTTCAGTTAATAATATGGAATTTGAAACAATAGATTCTATGATAAAAACAATGAAGGGCAGTGAGTTTGAATTTTTGGATGTGCGAACACAGGAAGAATTTGATTATAAACATATTATTAATGCCATTCATATTCCTTTGACATTATTACGTTTGAAGATTCGTTTACTTGATCCCAATAAACATTATCTGGTTTATTGTAATACTGGAACCCGTAGTCGTGCCGCGGCTTTCTTACTTGCACGAAAAGGTTATAAGGTAAGTTTGTTGGCGGGCGGTTTAGCTAGTATTAGTTTGCAGCATGTCAAAAACAACTTGGTAAGTGAGTTTGATTCTATTTATCAAATGGCAAGTTCTGACTATTAACAAGAAAAAAACGTTCTAGTTCCGCATTATCTTTATTTGAAAAATCAATTTTGGCTATCTGCCACTCGTTGTAATCTTGCTTAAGGTCATCTTTGATTGTTGAAATAAGCTGTTCATTGCGCAACGTTTCAATTTTTTCCTGTTCTATATCAGCAGAAGTCAGTTCACTGAGCCAAGTAGATCTTGGTAGTATGCAGTAATGAAAATTTTTGTCTAAAAAGGAGGGCGCCTCAAATAGAGCGTCAGTACCGAGCCAGTAATTTTTTACTAAAGCGCTATTTGAAAAACATGGCATCTCTGTTTTTTGATAACCTTTTTTTTTTGTATCAATAGGCAGGTAAAACCTTCCTTTAATTAATAGGCGACTAGTGATGGCCTCACTCTTTACATTAATCTCATTTAAAGTTTCTCTCCCCGGTATTGTCTGAATAAGAGGTAATTGATGCTGCTGTAAATGACGCATTTTGATAGCGAGGGTATCTTTTTGATTTGGGCCAACCCAATTATGCCAATTGTAATGCTGTTGATTATTACTGATTTCACCTCGGTAGTTATTATGGCCCAGATAAAATTTAACGGCAGCTTCTAGATGTTTAACGCTATTATCGGCTTTATCTTCAATAATAAAATCAAACTCACCTAAAGTACGTTGTTGGCCATGTTTAGTGCGACAGGGGACTTGTAAGTTTTTTGCAAGCAGTGTGAAGCGAGGAAATTGCTCAAAATAAAAACTAAGTAATTGTTCAAAATAAATGCCCAAACGAGTAGAGCGCTGTTGCGTTAGATGTTCATAAAGAGGTTCAGGCTTTTTATCTACTATTGAAAGCCAAGGCCAGACCTCATCATCAACATAGTCTTGCTTAAACCACTCAGGCAAAAGGTCTGGGATGTTTAAAAATAAAGCCGGTGAGGACAGTGCCCAAGCTAAATCTCGAACCGCTCGATGCTTGAATCGGTGAAGATGCTCATGAGAGCTAGGGCTACTAGTTGGAAGTATTTTAGTTGAAGGTATTGCCATCAGCCCATGGTATCATGGTTGACTCAACGACAATAATTCTATATCCAGTGTTTATATGATGAAATTTTCCTCCATCGCCCTTGTTGGTCGAGTTTATAACGATCAAACTAAGCGCACAGCCTTGAGGCTAGTACATTTTTTACAAACTCGTGATATTGACGTTATTTTACTTGAAGGTTTAGCCGATTTTGTAAACGAGCCCGACTTGGCTTCCAGAGGCGATGAAAAATTTATTGGCGACCATTGTGACTTAGTTATCGTCATTGGCGGCGATGGCACTATGTTGGGAGCAGCTCGAACAATGGTTGGCCATGAGGTGCCTGTTCTTGGTGTCAACCGTGGTCGACTCGGTTTTTTGACGGATATCATGCCTGCAGATATTGAACAAAAAGTAGGCGAGGTTCTAGACGGGCAATACCTAACTGAATCTCGTTTTTTACTTGACATGACTGTTGTACGAGATGGTAATGTCAGAGCCAAAGGTGATGCCTTAAACGATGTAGTATTGCATCCAGGCCGCCATATTCGCATGATTGAATTTGAGCTGTATATCGACGGCCAATTTGTCTATAGTCAGTCATCTGACGGTTTGATTGTCTCTACACCCACAGGCTCTACCGCCTATGCTTTGAGTGGAGGGGGTCCGCTAATGTATCCCAGTTTAGATGCTATTGTATTAGTGCCTTTGAATCCGCATACCCTCAGTAGTAGACCCATCGTGGTCAATGGTGAAAGCCAAATCAAATTACTGATTGGGCAGCAAATGACAACTTCGTTGAATATCACTTGTGACGGTCAAGCCTCAGATTTAGTCAAAGCGGGCGATGAGATTCATATTACCAAGAAGCCAAAAAAATTAATGTTGATACATCCTTCAGATCATAATTATTATGAGACCTGCCGCACAAAACTAGGCTGGGGTCGCCACCTTACTACAGATAAAGACTAATACGAATTGATAGATGTTGATTAAGACAGTGATACAGTGAATCAGGAAATATTTGAAAACCGTTTCGAAGGTTACGATATTATTGGGGATATCCACGGTTGTGGTCGAACTCTAGTAAAGCTACTTGAGGCTATGGGCTATAAAAAACGTGATGGTGTTTATCAGCATTCTAAACGTCAGATGATTTTTGTAGGCGATATTGTTGATCGTGGGCCACATATTCGGAAAACGTTGAACGTGGTTTACGATATGGTGACTCGTGGACATGCTCAAATTGTCATGGGCAATCACGAGTATAATGTTTACTGTTACGCAACTATTGATGAAGTAAAAACACGCGAAACCGGTAAAACCTGTTATCTTCGCGAGCACAATACCCACAACCAACGTTTAGTCTCAGAAACCTTTGAGCAATTCGCTAATTACTCTGCTGATTTCAAAGAGTATCTCAATTGGTTTAGCCACTTACCCCTTTTTCTGGAAATGCCCAATTTTCGTGTTGTTCATGCTTGTTGGGATGAGCAGTATGTAAATGATTATTTAAAAAAGTACCAAACTAACCAGGTTTCTCCTGAAATAATTGTAAAGTCTAGTGACTTGACCAGTTTTGAGGGTAAAGTACTCGATAGACTAATGCGCGGCACCAGTTTGCCATTGCCTGATGACGAAGTTATTCGTAGTCGAGATGGCTTTGAACGCCGCTTATTTCGGACTAAATTTTGGTCTGATACCCCTGTAACATACAGTGATGTGGTGTTTCAGCCAGACGCCTTACCTGAGCACTTGATTGAGCGGCCACTGAGTGATGGAGAATTAAAGCGGCTTATTCATTACCCTACACAGGCAAAGCCCGTCTTTTTTGGTCATTATTGGCTCCATGGCAAGCCAGCACCGGTAAAACACAATATCTGTTGCTTAGACTATAGCGCAGTAAAATATGGTCGCTTAGTGGCTTATCGTATGGACGGCGAAGAAAAGCTTGATCCGGGCAACTATGTTTGGCTTTACGTAGATCCACCGGAACGTGGTCATGATTAATTTAGTTTGGCACCCGGTGATTCGCTTACCTTTAGAAAAAGATATGCGACCATTATTGGCTTATTTAGAAGCGCAAGCATTACTGCATCATGTAACCGAGGAGGGGGGTGAGCAGCAGCTTTGGATATCAGACGAACCAAGAATTATCGACGTTGCTGAATTGACAGCAAATTGGCTGGCAGGAGAGGTGGATTTAAGTCGCCACTTAGTCCCAGAAAGCAAAGCTGAGGGTGTTCAAGCTTCTGAAACCCACCCTATTAACGCTGCTATAAAATTGATAAAATTAGTGCCCGTCACGTTAACGGCTATTTTCTTAGGTTTCTTGGGAGCTCTGATAATATTTGCAGATGATCAAAATCTATCGTACGCAGAGCCTTTTTTGTTTCAAGCGATACAGGATGGATATTTTGTTTCTTTTGCAGAAACAATGGCTTCAGGACAATACTGGCGATTGTTGACGCCTATTTTTTTACACTTTACTTTGTTACATATAATATTTAATAGCCTTATTCTATGGGAAATAGGTCGTCGTATTGAGTTAGTAAAAGGACCATCGCACATCCTATTAATTATTATTTCTGTTGGTGTCATGTCGAATTTTGCTCAATATATGACTCAACAAAATACTATTTTTGGTGGCTTATCCGGTGTTGTTTATGGAGTGATAGGGTATATAGCGGTTTATCAACAATTCATTTATCATCCAGTACTTCAGTTTAATAAAGCGGCGATTGCTTTCTTTATTGTGTGGTTACTATTGGGAGCATTGGGCATTATCGATGTCTTTATTAGCGGAAGTATTGCGAATGCAGCTCATGTTGTTGGTTTGATCTCTGGTGCGATTATTGGTTTATTCGTCATGCTAATGGACCGTAACGGTAAGGCTAGAGAGAAATAAGATAATGGAGAAGATTGCTCAATTCTGCTCCAGTAGTATTTAAACTTTAATTATTGATAAGCATTATATGAAAAGCGTAGCTGAATTACTTAATAATATTACCCCTGATATTTATCAAAACCTCATGCGTTCTATTGAGCTGGGAAAATGGCCTGCAGGTGACAAACTATCGGCGGAGCAAAAGCAGCTGTGCTTGCAAGCTATTATTGCCTATGAAAAAAAGTACCTACCTCCGGAGCAGCATACCGGTTACATACAGACAAAAAAGCATACCCATTGTGGTAGTGAAACTGGCGAAGTGACTATCGGTACTGATAATAGCACTGACAAAACGGGCACTGACGATATTAGGCCTCTTAATTTTAAATAGATCGAGACAATTTATATTATGCGCGATGCACAACCACAAGCTATTTACCTTCGAGATTATCAAGCGCCCGATTTCTTGATTGAGAAAACAGAATTAACATTTGAGCTCAATGAATTGGTGACAAAGGTGACGTCTACTTTAACCATTCGTCGTAATGCTGCGGTAAAAAATACAAAGCCTTTGGTTTTAAACGGACAAGATCTCAAATTAATTTCTGTTAGTATTGATGGTAAAAAATTATCTGAAGAAGAATTTTCTGTGGATGATGAGTTTCTGAAAGTTGAGATTCCTGATTATGGTCAACTAACGTGCGTTACCCATATTTCACCTCAAGAAAATACGTCATTAGAAGGTTTGTATAAGTCTAGTGGCATGTATTGTACTCAATGTGAAGCGGAAGGCTTTCGTAAAATAACGTATTATTTAGATCGACCAGATGTAATGAGTGTCTTTACTACTAAAATTATTGCGGATAAAGAGCACTACCCCGTTTTGTTATCGAACGGTAATTTAGTAAAGCAGGGAACTGATGCTAATAATCGTCATTGGGCTCTATGGGAAGACCCATTTAAAAAGCCTGCTTACCTTTTTGCCCTGGTTGCAGGAAAACTAGATAACATTGAAGATCAATTTATTACTATGTCAGGGCGTCAGGTCACTTTGCAGATTTTTGTAGAGTCTAAAGATCTAGATAAGTGCGACTATGCAATGAGCTCATTAAAGAATGCAATGCGTTGGGATGAAACCGTTTATGGACGTGAATATGATCTAGATATTTTTATGATTGTTGCCGTCGATGATTTCAACATGGGGGCGATGGAAAATAAAGGATTAAATATTTTCAACACTGCTTGCGTACTGGCAAATTCTAAAACAACAACTGATACCGGATTTCAGCGAGTTGAAGGCGTTGTTGCGCATGAATACTTTCATAACTGGTCAGGTAATCGGGTTACTTGCCGCGATTGGTTCCAGTTAAGCTTAAAAGAAGGCTTTACGGTGTTTCGAGATCAAGCTTTTTCTGCTGACATGGGTTCTCCTACTGTTAAACGAATTGAAGATGTTGGCTTTTTGCGGACGCTACAGTTTGCAGAAGATGCCGGGCCTATGGCGCACCCAGTACAACCGCCTTCATTTATTGAAATTTCAAATTTTTACACCTTAACGGTCTACGAAAAAGGGTCTGAAATTGTTCGCATGTTACATACCTTGTTAGGGGAAAAAGCCTTTAGAGCAGGTTCGGATAGTTATTTTGAGCGTCATGATGGTGAAGCAGTGACCATTGATGACTTCGTTAGCGCTATGGAAAGTGCGTCGGGCAAAGATTTATCGCAATTTAAAAACTGGTACACACAGGCCGGTACTCCAACGCTTGTGGTAAAGGATGAGTACAATGAAACTGATCAAGTCTATAAGCTAACGATTAAACAACGCCAGCCTGACACACCAGAATCTAAGGGAGCGGATAAAAAGTTATTACATATGCCTATCGCTATGGGTTTAGTTGGAGATGCGGGGTGTCTTGCGTTACACCCTGAAGGCTTTAACCTACAGGAACAAGCCGATAATACTCACTGGATACTTGAATTAAGTGACGCAGAGCAAACCTTTACTTTTAACAAGGTAATTGAAAAGCCGGTACCCTCATTGCTTCGAAATTTTTCCTGTCCTGTAAAATTAGTTTTTGATTATACGCGCGACGATTATTTAAGGCTGATGCAAAACGATAGCGATGGTTTTAGTCGTTGGAATGCAAGCCAACAGTTAGCGGTGTCTATTATTCAAGAGCAAATGTCTGCATTTCAACAAAATAAAAAATGTCCAATTGACTTAAGTTTAAGTTCAGGGCTGCAGGCATTAATCGGTGATCAGTCTTTAGATAAAGCAATGGTCGCTAATATGTTAAGTCTACCCTCGGAAGCTTATTTGGCAGAAATTTCCGGTAAAATAGATGTGGCCGCCATTCACTATGCAAGAAACAGTCTTCGTAACAGTATTGCCATTAACTTAAAAGACAGCTTATGGTCAGTGTACCGGTCTCTTGCTGGCACTAAACCCTACGAGCCAAGTGCAGATGCAATAGCGGAACGCACCCTAAAGAACACAGCGCTTGATTATTTAATGTTAATTGATGATCCTGAGTTTCACAGAGCCTGTATTGAACAGTATTATCAAGCTGATAATATGACCGATTCAATGGCCGCGTTACGCTCGTTAGTGCACAGTAATTTTGATTCATTGGCAGATGAAAAAGCCTCGGCTTTAAGTCATTTTTATGAAACATGGAGCCACGAGACACTTGTCGTTAATCAATGGTTAGCTGTTCAAGCATCAAACCCTAAAGAAAATACCTTAAATGCTGTAAAAGACTTAATGAATCACGTTAGCTTTTCGCTTAAAAACCCCAATAAAATAAGATCATTGGTAGGCGCCTTTTCTAGTAACGCGATTAGTTTTCATCAGGCAAGTGGGGATGGCTATAAATTTCTAACAGAACAAATTATATCTTTAAATAAAACCAACCCTCAAGTTGCATCGCGTCTACTGACGCCACTGACCCGTTGGCAGAAATATTTAAAGCCACAAAAAAAATTGATGAAGCAAGCCTTAGAAGATATTTTAGCGGTCGATGAGCTGTCAAAAGACGTATATGAGGTTGTTAGCAAGAGTCTTTCTGAGCAATAATATGCCGTACTCTTTCCTAACGAAGGCGCCTGAACGATTTAAGGAAATAATTAACGCTCGCTTTGGTGTTAAGCCTTTAATTGAGTCACAGTCAGATATCAGCTCATGGTTTTCTACTTCTGCTGGGCAGCGGCTATTGCAATCCGAACAAATAAAGTTAAATCGTATTATGCCAGAAATGTACGGCTATCATTTGATGCAGTTAAGTGTTGATAGCGGTTCATTGTCGTTGTCACGACAAAGCCCAGTGACTCACCATTTTTCACTAGGGGTCGAGCCTAAGGATGAGGTCGGAGCAGTAACCGAGTTCGAAAGTTTACCGATAGATGCGGAATCAATAGATGTTGCATTATTGCATCACGTTTTAGAGTATTCTACTAAACCACATCAGCTATTAAGGGAAACGGCTCGCACAATTATACCGAATGGCTATATTATTGTAGTTGGATTTAATCCTTGGAGTTTTTCAACAACAAAAAGACAACTGGGTAGATTGATAAGTCCTAATGCACAAAGACGTTTCCATAATTTGCGTAGGAGCCGATTGCTTGACTGGTTGCAATTATTAGACTTCGAGCCTGTACTGCTTGAATATGGCGATCACGGCTGGCCTGTTCAAAATCAATATGGGAAAAAAATTCAAGAGTATATAAGAAATCTTTTTCCGATATTCGGTAGCTTCTATATTATTGTAGCGCGTAAAAGCATCACTCCAATGACAATTATAAAACCTGAATGGAAAAAAGTATCACGCTTGCCCAGTTGGGCTAAAGGTTCTATAACGCAACACTCGACTAAAGATTCTCTAGAGTGTATTAAAAAATAATAGCAAAGAAAAAGTTGGTGATCTTCCAAACACATTAAAATTACGGGTTACACTATTGAAAAAAATCGAAATATTCACTGATGGTGCCTGTAAAGGTAATCCTGGGCCTGGTGGCTGGGGAGCTTTATTACGCTATGATGCGAATGAGAAACCGTTGTATGGTGGCGAAAATAATACAACCAATAATCGTATGGAATTAATGGCTGCTATTAAGAGCTTGGAAAGTTTAAAGGAACCCTATGAGGTTATATTAACGACTGATTCACAATATGTTCGTAAAGGTATTACAGAATGGATTGTTAATTGGAAAAAGAATGGCTGGAAAAATGCCGCAAAAAAACCAGTTAAAAATAGCGATCTATGGCAACAGCTGGATGAACAGTCTCAAAAGCATCAAATTGACTGGCGCTGGGTTAAAGGCCATAGCGGTCATCGTGAAAATGAAATTGCTGACCAGTTAGCCAATAAGGGAATTCCGCAATGAGGCAAATAGTACTTGATACAGAAACGACAGGGCTTGAGCCATCTAAAGGTCATCGAGTTATTGAAATCGGCTGTGTAGAGTTAGTTAATCGTAAACTAACGGGCAAGCATTACCATCAGTATCTTCAGCCAGAGCGAGATATAGAAGAGCAAGCTATTGAAATTCATGGTATTACCAATGCGTTCCTAAAAGACAAGCCCGTTTTTTCTAGGATAGTTGATGAGTTCATGGCTTTTGTTGATGGCGCTCAGTTGATTATTCATAACGCCCCTTTTGACGTTGGATTTATTAATAATGAATTAAAGTTGTTTAAGGGAAAGTATTCAGCTATTACTGACTATTGTTCAATTATTGATACTTTGGCCATGGCCAGAGAGAAACACCCGGGTCAAAAAAATAATCTCGATGCTTTATGTAAACGTTATACTGTCGATAACTCTCAAAGGGACTTACACGGCGCACTCTTAGATTCTGAGATATTAGCCGATGTTTATTTAATGATGACTGGAGGCCAGACGGCTCTCCTGCTAAGTGACAAAGATGATAACTTTGGTAATTCACAATTAGGCGAGAATGAAGGTGTTCGTCGCCTTACCAGCACATTTAATACCCCTACCATCAGGGCCAGCGATGACGAAGTAACGGCTCACCTAGATAAGTTGGCAACCATTGATAAGAAGAGTGCAGGACAGTGCCTATGGTTGCAACAAGGGAAAGAATAAAAGCTACATCAATATTCTGTGTAAAGATTTTTTAATGCATGTGCCGACTGTTTGTTCTTATCTATTTCTTTTAGTGCACTAAGCTTAATTAGTAATTTTTCCGGCCTATAGTTTTCGTCTTTTTGCTTTTTCCCGAAGACTTGACTGTCAAGACTCCTTAGGTCTGACCTTAGTTCCGGATAAAACTCTACGAACTTATTCAATGAGTTTAGGCTTTTTTTGTGTGTAAGATGCCGTCCCAATTGCAGTAGTGTTGTTCTGAGTAAATCCCAGTTTTCATTATTAATTGCATTTGTAATATCAGTCATAAGTTGTTTTCGGCTTGTTTTAAATACCGTATTTAGCCCCTGTTTTTTTATATCTGGTTCAAGGTCAGGTTTTTTTCTTTTATTAACAGTAAATAGAATATAGGCCAGTAATAAACTACTAATGGCAAATAATGAGGTTAAAGTTTTCCCTAATAGTGAGGCGGAAGCGCTATGGTTGGTTTTTGCTCCGGTGTTTTCGCTTGCTTCAGTTAGTGCAGGCAACTTGTCTGAACCTAATTTTTTTGGGCTGACAACGACAATTTTTTGTGGGGCTATGGTGGCAATCACCTCTTTATTACTGCTTGTATTCCACCATTTAGCGGTGGCTCCGGGAAAAGTGAAGATACCTATTTCTCGCGGTATTATCGCGAAGTTGTTTATTCTAGTTCCAGTTATTCCTGCTGAGCTCTTGTCGTTATCAATAGTGGGCTGATCAGAGTAGATGGTGAATTTATCAGAATTTGGTAGTGATATTTCAGGTAGCTGCGCCGCGGTTAAGCCATTAGCAATTAATATTAGTTGATAATTTAGTGGTTCTCCCAGTTTTGCCTGAATGATTGACTGCTTCCATTTTGCATCTAAGGTTACTGCAGTGGAAGGTAACCAAGTATCTGCTGTGCTAGTGTTGGCGATAGGCAGTATATTAACAGTAACAGGCGCACTTCTTACGTATAAATAGGGATTACCTGAGCGACCAAAATCAAAACGATCTGCCGCTTTTTCAAGCCGCCAAGACTGTGTAGGGATGATGATTTCCCCGCTTGATTGCGGATGGAGGGCATAAGTTTTTTCAAATAAATTATAGGGGACTCCTTTCACATTACTTCGAAAATTATTTTCTGAAACTAAAGTGATTGTTGTGTTCTCGAGCCGGAGCACTTCGTCATCATAGCTAGAAAGCGCTGTTTTATAATAAAGTCTAATTGTTACAAGTATTTGTTCTTGTACGTAAACTGTACTTTTATTAATAGCTAACTGCAGAAATGCATCTTTATCTACTGCTTTGCCTGTACCGGCTTCGTCTACTATTATCGAAATGGCTTGGCTATAGGCTCCTCGGTATTCAAAAGCGGGGATCAGTAACTCTCCTGAATCTTTCGGGCTTAATATGAGAATCCACTGAGTATTGGCAGATACTTTACCGTTAACAACTGAGGTTTGATTACTACGTTGAGTATTAATGATGTCAAATTGTAGCAATAGCTCAGTGAAATCAATTGTATCTGTTGAATTTTCGTCAGCTGTAATAATTAATCGCAGTGATTCATTATCCGCTAATTCACTCCGATCTACTGCGGCATTTAAAATAAGACTATTAGCATTAATGCTGATAGAGAGCAGGCTAATCAAGAAAGTTAATAAAAAACAAAATTTATTCATAGTCAACAAATGTTAATAGCGTTGATGGGCATTATTTTTTGGTAGCTGCCATTCGCCTTTTTGATAAAGTTGACGGCGTTTTTGGTGTTCATACTCAAATTTCCTTTTTAATAGACCGCTGGGGTCATCTGGTACTTTACGTAACCACTGTTCCAGTGCTTGCCGTTCTTCATCGGAAAGTTCATCTTCTTTATCGGCGCTAGCCTTTGTTTTGCTATTACTTTTTTCATTTTCTCTATTCGGATGGGGGTTTTTCTTGTTTTCTTCTAGTGCCGCGCGCTCTTGTTCCGAAGGCTTAGACTGGCTATTTTCTTGCTCCTTGTTTTTTGGGGTGCCGCTTGGCTTATCCGAACTTTGATTGCCGTTAGTTTGGTCCTTTTTATCTTCATTGTTTTTTCTTTGTTCTTGTTCATCTTGATTTTTCTGATTATTATCATCGCTTTTTTCCTGGTTTTTTTCTTCTTTCTGCTTCTGATCCTCTTCTTGTTTTTTTATTTCTTCAACTAGTTTTTTATTGATTTTAGCTTTTTTTAAGTCAGGCTTCTTCTCTAAAGCGCTATCATAAGCCGCAATCGCCTCATCGTAGCGCTGTAATTTCGCTAAAGCATTGCCCTTATTGAAATTATTAATTGCTGTGTTTTGCTTTGAGAATTCAGCTAAGGCTGCATCGTAATCGTCATTTTTATAATAAGCACTGCCTTTCCACTGAGAATTATCAAATTGTTTGGCCGCGCCTGCATATTCTTCTTGTTTATAGGACTCTAATGCGCGTTGGTTACTGTTTTTCCAAAGAGAATCCCATAATGAAGCAGCATAAACATTCGAGGGAAAAAAACCTCCAAAGCTAAAGAATAGGGAGCAAAGCGCAATAACTAAGCCGCGTCTGAAAATTAATGCTATAAGCGGAATCATCAAAGTAAGCAGTAGAGGGCCTGATTCATGCCAAGTGTCATATTGGCGTTGATTTTCATCGTTTACTTGGTTTGTATCGAATTGTTTTTCTAGCTGTTGATGGTAGAAATCGATATCGCTAGTGTCAGCCTGTAACGGTAAATAATAGCCGTTTACTTTTGTTGCGATAGATTGCATCACAGCACTATTACGCTTTGCGATAATAATATTGCCTGCTTTATCTTTAAGAAAATCACCGTTATTAGGTATGGGGGAGCCGGCTTCGCTGCCAAGTCCTAAAATACTAAGGCTGACTGAACGTGGGAATAGTTTTAGAATTTTAGGCTCGGCACTTTCATCGATATTGTCGGTAATTAATAATATCGATGCTTTAGTTAGTTTGGCGTCAATAATTAATTCTGCCGCAAGTGATAGCCCCATTTCCGTATTACTTCCAGGCAACGGTAAGATTCCAGGTTTAAGTGTCGGCAACAAATTGCCAATGGTTTTAGTATCGTCAGTTAAAGGCGTAACTACATAAGCTTCGCCAGCGTAGACAACTAAAGCGGTGAGTCCTTCTTTACGGCGACTTAAAAAATCTTGTATTTTTAAGTGTGCTCTAATGATTCTTGAGGGCTTAAGATCCTCAGCGCGCATGCTGGGCGATAAGTCCAGTACGATGACTACGGCAGATTCTGTAGATACAAGGGGCTGAGAAATCTTTTTCCAGGTTGGTCCCGCTAGAGCAATAATGCTGATGAGCCATATTATTAGTAAGCCGGCGATGGGAAGAGAAGAGCGTGTGTTGTTTTTCCCATACACTAGATGAGGAAGTAAATTTTTATCAATGCAGGATTCCAAGCCAGTATTTTCTAGGCGTTTTTGCCATAGTCTATAACAAACCCAGACCAAAGGGATTAGCGCTAAAAACCAAAAGGGCCTTAGAAAATGAAAGTCTATGAAAACACCCATTATTTTTGCTCCGTGCTTTTTAGTGATGCTTTTGGGGATAATTTCCGTGACCGTTTTTTGGGTAAGAGTGACGAAGGTTTAATAGATAAGAATACAAAACCAACACTAATCAATAATGCTAATGTGAGAGGCCACATAAATAAGGACTTAATGGGCCGTAGCCATTCTTGGTCTTGATCTACTGGTTCTAAGCCATCAAGAATACGATAGATCTTTTCCAGCTCATCTGTTTCCCGAGCACGAAAATAACGTCCACCGGTAGAGTCAGCTATTTCAATTAGTGTCTTTTCATCGAGTTGAGCAGAAGGGTTAATTGTTCGTGGGCCAAAAAAACCACCAATAGTCATTTGGTCAGCGCCAATGCCCACTGTGTATATTTTTATATTAGTCTGTTGCGCTAACTTAGCGGCTTGTAGTGGATCTATCTCGCCTGCAGTATTTGCCCCGTCAGTCAGTAAAATGACGACTTTATTCATATTGTTGTTTTTTAGTTCTTCTAGTCGCTTAACCGATAAGCCGATTGCATCGCCTATTGCGGTTTTTGGGCCAGCAAAGCCTAGTTGCGCTTCTTGCAAAAATTTAGCGACGGTTTTTGTATCAAAAGTAAGTGGAGCCTGTAGATAAGCATTAGTTCCGAATAAAACCAAGCCAATACGATCTCCTTGGCGTCGTTGTATAAACTGATTAACGACTAACTTTACTGATTGTAATCGTGTTGCAGGATCTCCACCCACCTCCATATCAGCTTGCTGCATACTATCAGAAATGTCGACAGCGACTAACAAATCACGTCCTGATGTCGGTAAAGCCAGCGCTTCACCGGACCAATAGGGACGTGCAGCTGCAGTAATCCAGCAGAGCCAAATGAGCATTAGCAGCAACAGTTTATAATTCGAGCGACTAATGACTTTAAAATCAATCGATTTTCTCTCGAGTTTAATGAATTCTCGATAAAAGGGGACTATCACAGCCGCTTGCTGTTTTTTTATTGGCTTGAAGAGCCAGAATACAATTAACGGTAAAGGTATAAATAGGAAAATCCAAGGCCATTGAAACGAAAGCATTAGTCTGGTACTCCCTGCCATTGTGTTTGATGTTGGCGTATCCATTGTTTGCAAAATTTATAGACAATGGGCGGGCTAAACTCTGATTTTTTTTGATATTGTGCCGCACAAATTATTTCATCAAGCTCTTGGCTGTAATTAATATTTGAAGCTTGTCTTTTTAATACCCGTAGCCATTTTTCACCATAGAGTGTTTCTATATTTTTCGTATTTTTTTTGTCTTTTTTTGAATAAGCGGTTACAGCAGTTCTCTTTAAAACAGTAAGTAAATGCTGAATGGCTAATTCATCGTTTAATTTTTTTTCTTTCCAATTATTCATCGTTACTTCTAATAAATTGAGAGCCTCTATTCTATACCCCCATTTTTTTCGATAAGAACGATAATAGGTGATGGCGAAAAAAAGTAGAGTAGCTACTATTATTAGCAGCAGCCACCAACCAATAGCTGGCGGCCACATGCTAACACTTGTGGGTGCAATGATATCTTCTAGAGATAGCTGATCTATTAGTGGCATAGCTTATTTAAGCCTCACCCGTGTCGTTTAGTGAGCAAGCAGGCATACTTCCATTAAGCAATTGAATACTGAGCGGCTCTTGAATATTGACAGGCATTAATTTAATACCTAAGCGAATACATAGGCCCGATATATTTTTGTGCTTATTATTAAAGAGTTTGGCCTGCTGCCGTTGCTGTTTTTTGCCTATTGAGAAAAGAGACTTTTCTTTACCATCACTTAATATAATGTGTGGTAAGGCAGGTAGCATTTTCTCTAGCGGGTCTATAAGCCAGTAAAAACTGACAGGGTTATGTCGAGCAAGTGAGTAGAGCTGTTTTTCACAGTTTGTATCTAAATCATAAAAATCACTAATAATGATGCATTCAGTTCCACTTTTAGCAATTCTATGCAACTGTTGTAAGCTTTCATATAGAGAAGGTTCGTTGTGTGTTGCTTGGGAGCTCAGCTCATTATTTGTTGTGTTTAACAGTTGTAACCATTGGTTAACGGCTTTTGGGGAGCGGGCAGGGCGAGTTTCATGAATGCCATGAGTGCCAACAACAATGCCGCCGGCACGATCTCCTCGCTTTAACGTCGACCAGTTAATTAAAGCCGATAATTCGCAAGCATAAACTGACTTGAAACAGTATTGGCTACCAAAAAATAGAGATCGTCTTTGATCAACGAGTGTAATGACTGGCTTTTCTTTTTCGTCGCTATAACATTTAGTATGAGTAGCTTGTGTTCTTGCCGTCACACGCCAGTCAATATTTCGAACATCATCGCCTGCCTGGTATAGCCTGACCTGCTCGAATTCCATGCCGCGGTTTAGTGCTTTGCTACGATGCGAGCCACTATTTTCAGCATTGTTGGCTAAGTTTTTACTTGAAGAGTAAGTGCTGGCCAAATACCGAAGTTCTTGTAATGTTGATAATTCAACATAAGCTCCTGTAGTTTGTTTGGTTTTCGCGCTTTTTGATTGCGTTATGTTTTGATTAGTAACCATTTCATTGTTTTATCGTTTCAGAGACCTTTGTACGAAAGCCATTTTACTCTCAAGGGGGTTTACCCCTCAAGGGGGTACCGAGGATAAACGTACTCGATTGGTCATTTTCCTCGGTGCCGCTTGACGGCACAACACATAAACTCACTCTTTCCGTGCATTTTCTAGGTGCCCTTGGGGTATGCCTTGCCTGAAATTAAAATCACCATCCGTGAAAGGTCTCTTTCAGTATTTTTGGTAGTTATAAGGTCTCTTGGCTTCAAGTAATAACTGCTATTAACAGTGTACGACTTTTTCAAAAACCCCCTATAACACTACACGATAGCAATCTTATCAATCAAATGATCGATTACTTTCTCTGCCGTCACTCCTTGCGCTTGCGCTTCAAAACTTAAGATCAAACGGTGACGGAAAACATCGTGAATGACAGCATGAATGTCATCGGGAGAAACAAAATCTTTTCCCTTTAAAAAAGCATGGGCTTTGGCGCAACGATCTAGGCCAATGGTTGCACGCGGGCTGACACCATATTCGATCCATTGCGCTAGCTGCTGATCTACTTTTTCTGGATGTCGGGTTGCCATAGTAAGCTGTACGATATAGTCATCTAAGGACTCAGCTGTATGTATTTGTAAAACAAGTTGGCGGGCAGCGAGCAAATCTTTTTGAGCAATAACCTGCGGTGGCTCAATCGTTACATGACTCGCTTCGCTACGGGCAAGTTGTAAAATTTCTTTCTCTGCCACAAGGTCGGGATAATCGACATTGACCTGCATTAGGAATCTATCGAGCTGAGCTTCGGGTAAGGGATAGGTACCTTCTTGCTCGATAGGGTTTTGCGTGGCCATCACTAAAAATAATTCCGGTAAAGGATAGGTTTTGTTACCCACACTGACTTGGCGTTCAGCCATCGCCTCTAGTAAAGCTGATTGAACTTTTGCTGGTGCGCGATTAATTTCATCAGCTAAAACCAAATTATGGAAAATAGGACCTGGCTGGAATTCAAAGCTATGATCTTGTGCTCTATAAATATCTGTTCCCGTAATATCGGTTGGTAATAAATCGGGTGTGAACTGCACCCGTTGAAACGTCCCTTCAATACCTAAGGCCAATTGCTTAATCGCTTTAGTTTTTGCTAGGCCAGGAGCCCCTTCGACGAGTAAATGCCCATCCGCTAAAATAGCAATGAGCAAGCGGTCAACCAAATACTCTTGACCGATAATTTGTTGAAGTAACCAGGCTCGTAGTGAATCTAGAAATATACCCATATAATTTAATTTTCCTTCCGCTTGCTTAATAGATTACTATTTTATTATTAATAACAACTCAACACTACGTCAATTGACGTCTAATTAGCGCTTTAGTTTCGTTTATGTCTATATTTATTCATAGTTTATGTATTACTTTCGATTAGCTCTTCTTGGTAGACTAAAGTAACTGTTCGCGTTTAGCATCTTTAAGTAACTGTTCCGCAATTCTTGCTATTTTATTTCGGTGTAAGATTATTTTCAGTCTTCGCCCATCCAATTGCCGCCAAAGTACGGCTGATCTGATTCCGGCAAAGAGTAAAGTTCGAATTTGGTTAGCTATTCTGGTTTGTTGTAGGTGTCGATATTCACCCAAAACCTGAATTCGAAAACTAAATGTACTGATAGTGTCAGAATATATTTCTGCCAAGCCAGCAATCACATTCTCATGGTTTTTTGAGAAATGCTCGGCTTGCTGACGACTCTTATCAAGTCTAGATCCAATAACATCCATCATGTCATGATGTTTTTCTAAACGTCTTTGTAAATGTAAAATACCCATGACGTAACGTACGCAATCATTACTTCGAGTTGGTTTACGTTTAAGGCTACCAATTAAGGTCTTTAAGCCTAATTCTAAATGACTAATTTTACCGTAAACAGCGAGCGTATTGGGTGGGTTTTGTGAAAAAAGACTATCTACGGCAACCTTAAATTCATCTTGTGCTAAATGACCCGTTTTTGCTAATTGCTCAACCTGTGCTGCAAATTGAAATATTGCCGCTAGTGCTATAGTTTGACCGCTTACATCGATAGTCAAAAAATATCTCCTGATAAAATGTGAAAATTTTCTTTAGTGATTTATTGTTGATAAATACACTTTAGGGGCGCCCTTTAGTTAAAAACGATGGCGTGATTGAATAACGGCTCCTCCCAAACAGCGATCACCTTCATATAATACCAAAGATTGTCCTGGTGTTATTGCTCTCTGAGGCTCATCAAATTCAACATCTAGAGTCGCTGAGCCATCTACCTGAGTCATTTTCACTTTACAGCATTGATCTGCTTGTCGATATCGTACCTTAGCGTTACAGCGAATCGAATTGTTGTTGGGCTCTCCATTAATCCAGTGTATTTGATTTGCCATTAAACCATTGTGGAAGAGTAGAGGGTTGTTTTTCCCTTGGACTACCAACAATTGATTTTTATCTAACTCTTTTTCGGCTACATACCAAGGCGCATCAGGGGCATCTTTTACTCCGCCGATACCTAAACCTTGCCGTTGCCCAATAGTGTGGTACATGAGACCGTTATGCTCGCCAATAACATTGCCAGATTCGTTTATTATGTCGCCAGGTTGAGCCGGTAAGTACTGTTTTAGAAAATCATTAAAACGTCTTTCACCAATAAAACAGATTCCAGTACTGTCTTTTTTACTATGAGTAACGAGCCCATGCTCTTCTGCTAAAGAACGAACCGCTGGTTTTTCGAGTTCACCAACGGGAAATAGTGTCTTAGAAAACTCATCAGCACCAACTGCATGTAAGAAGTAGCTTTGGTCTTTATTTGAATCTAACCCTTTTAACAGATGTGTTTCACCTTTAAGATCGGAACGTCGAACATAATGTCCTGTGGCAATAAGATCAGCCCCTAGTATGCGTGAATAGTCGAGAAAGACTTTAAACTTAATTTCACGATTACAAAGTATATCTGGATTGGGGGTACGACCCGCTTGATATTCAGCCAAAAAATATTCGAATACCTTGTCCCAATATTCAGATGCAAAATTAGCGGTATGCAAGGTAATCCCTAATTTATTGCAAACAGATTGCGCGTCAGCTAAGTCAGCTAAGGCTGTGCAATATTCTGTGTCGTCATCCTCGTCCCAATTTTTCATGAACAGCCCTTCAACTTGATATCCTTGTTGAAGTAATAGTAAGGCAGTTACTGAGGAATCGACCCCGCCAGACATACCCACCATTACTCGGATATTGGCGGTTTCTAGAGAAGGACTGGAATCAGAAGAGAGCATAATAAATAGGTGTGACAAATAGCTGGCTTAAAAAAGGCGTATTCTAGCCCGGATGTTTCATGAATAGCCACAATTATGGCCCTGCGCTGGTGTCGTGTAAGCGAACTCGCGACTGAAGTCTTAGTGGTTCTAACGGGATTTGCATCTGCAACAACGGCATACATCATACCCGTATGAATAACCGCCAACGAATATAATTTTTTTGACTGATAATCATTAATGAGCTGCTTCACCATAGGGCTGCGCATCCGCTCACTGTTCTGGCATATTTCTTTATAGCTCATCCACACTGCATCGATAATTACCTTGTCGAGTATACGCTCAGGGTAGTGTTTATTAGCTTGTGCGACAAAACCATAGCGTAAATAGCTTATTCCATTGGGAGCAATATAGCGATACATACCTAAATGATGAGATGCAGAAACGTCCCAAGCAGTTTCTTCCAGCGTCTCGCGTTCGGCTGCAGCTGCCAAGCTCTCGCCTGCATCAAGGTGACCGGCCGGTTGATTGTAAACGGCTTTACTTTCGCCATCTTTTACATCTTCTCTAGGCAGCTCATAAACCAATAAGTACTTGCCTTTGCTCTCAATAACGGTTGCGACCGTTACATTCGGTCTCCATCATTCAGAGCTCATTTCTTATTCCTTTTCAAGAATGGTTTTTGTGATGTGGTTTGATTGTCTGCAGAAGGTACTTCTAATTCAATCCATTGACCCGATTGTAGGTTATCAATATTCCAGGAACCAATCGAATAACGCATTAAGCGTAGGGTAGGTAAGCCAACAGACGCCGTCATTCTTCTAACTTGACGATTACGCCCCTCGGTAATCGTCAATTCAATCCAATGAGTCGGGATCTTTTGACGGAATCTCACGGGTGGATATCGTTCCCAAATTTGAGGTGGTTCTATAAGGCCGACTTTAGCAGGCATTGTTATTCCATCTTTCAGCTGCACACCAGCCTTTAATTTATTAATAGCCTCTTTATTTGGGGCTCCTTCAACTTGAAGCCAATAGGTCTTTGGTAATTTATGTTTCGGGTGGCTAATTTGATGCTGTAAGCCGCCATTATCGGTTAGTAGAAGTAATCCCTCTGAATCATAATCAAGCCTGCCAGCGGGATAGACCGCTTTTTCTTTTATGAAGTCAGCAAGGGTTTTTCGTTTTTCCATCTTAACTGACTTTGGTATTTTGAGTTCAGCACATTTTTCATCCGTAAATTGTGACAATACTTGATAGGGTTTGTTAAAAAGAATAAGTCTTGCCACATGTTTTCCTAGTTAATTTTTGATAGTCATTTTCTGAGTGGTAAAATATAGTTCTTTGACCGAGAGCCATAACTGAGGGTTATACCCGGTATTAGAAAATAGTATCATGCTTATAATAGGCCCATGATATAATCTCTCCACTTTTGGTGAGCAAGCATACTAAATCTATTGTATAGAGGCGAATGGGAGCAGAACCTGATACGGAATCCAATAAAAGTATCAAGCCCACTACAAGGCGTGTGATGATATCAGCATTGTAAAAAACCGTCTTGATTAACTGAATTTTTCTATCACATTATTGAAGTTTATGCCCTTCACCTTATCTTAATTGAGGAATCACGATGACGACCGAAACGCCAAAGATTATTTATACCAAAACGGATGAAGCGCCAGCATTAGCAACTTATTCGCTACTTCCCATTGTTGAAATCTTCACTAAGGCAGCAGGGATAGAAGTAGAAACACGTGATATTTCCTTGGCCGGTCGTATTATTGCCACTTTCCCTGATAAATTAACCGAGGAACAAAGAGTTAGCGATACTCTTGCTGAGTTAGGTAGCCTGGTAAAAGCGCCTGAAGCTAATATAATTAAATTACCCAATATCAGTGCGTCTATGCCACAGCTAATTGAGGCGGTTAAAGAGCTACAGTCTAAAGGCTATGACCTTCCTGATTATCCAGATGAGCCACAAAGTGATGAAGAAAAGGATGTTAAAGCACGCTATGATAAAATCAAAGGCAGTGCGGTTAACCCTGTATTACGTGAAGGTAATTCTGATCGACGCGCCCCTGCATCAGTAAAACGATATGCGCAAAAAAATCCGCACTCGATGGGTAAGTGGTCTAGCGATTCTCTAACTCACGTTGTAAGCATGACTGAGGGCGATTTTTACGGTAGCGAACAATCTGTGACGATTCAAACAGCGGGCAATGTTCGCATTGAACATATTTCTGCCGATGGCAGTATCACCGTATTGAAAGAGACAATAGCTGTTCTAGATGGCGAAATTATTGATGCTTCTTTAATGAGTAAAAATGCGTTGAGAAGTTTCTTAGAGAAAGAAATTACTGCAGCTAAAGAGCAAGATGTCCTTCTGTCTGTTCACTTAAAAGCCACTATGATGAAAGTCTCTGACCCCATTATTTTTGGTCATGCAGTCACAGTATTCTTTACCGATGTATTTGAAAAATACGCTGAGCTGTTTGAAGAAATTGGTGTCGATACTAACAATGGTTTAGGTGATCTCTATAAAAAAATCGAGCTCTTATCAAAAGAGAAACAGGACGAAATCAAAGCTGATATTCAGGCTTGCTATGACAAGCGCCCAGAGTTAGCGATGGTCAACTCTGATAAAGGCATTACTAACTTACATGTTCCTAGTGACGTCATCATCGATGCTTCAATGCCAGCGGCAATTCGTTCTTCAGGGCAAATGTGGGGGCCGGATGGTAAGCTTAAAGACACTAAAGCAATTATTCCTGACCGCTGCTACTCAGGTGTTTATCAAGAAACGATTAATTTCTGTAAAAAGCACGGTGCTTTTGATCCCTCAACGATGGGTAGCGTATCTAACGTTGGTCTAATGGCACAAAAAGCAGAAGAGTACGGCTCTCATGATAAAACATTCGAAATTCCTGCAGCCGGAACAGTTCGGGTTGTTGATACTAGTGGCACAGCTTTGCTGGAGCACAAAGTAGAGGAGGGCGACATATGGCGAATGTGCCAAGCTAAAGATGCTCCCATTCAGGATTGGGTTAAATTAGCGGTTAGCCGCGCAAGAGCCACTGGCCTTCCAGCGGTATTTTGGCTTGATAAAAGTCGCGCCCATGACGCTCAGCTTATCGAAAAAGTAAATTGCTATTTAAAGGGCCATGATACTGGTGGTTTAGACTTACAAATTATGTCTCCTGTTGAGGCTACTCGTTTTTCTCTAGAGCGTATTATTAAAGGTGAGTACACCATCTCAGTAACCGGTAACGTTTTGCGTGACTATCTTACAGACTTGTTTCCCATCTTAGAGTTAGGCACCAGTGCGAAAATGTTATCTATCGTTCCTCTTATGAGTGGTGGCGGTTTATTTGAGACGGGTGCTGGCGGTTCAGCGCCGAAACATGTTCAGCAGCTTGTTGATGAAAACTACTTGCGTTGGGATTCTTTAGGCGAATTTTTGGCGCTATCAGTTTCCTTAGAGCACCTTGCAAAAAAGTTTGACAACCCAAAATCGCAAGTGCTTGCAGAAACCCTTGATAAAGCAACTGGGCAACTATTGGACAATAACAAGTCGCCCTCTAGACACATTGGCGGTTTAGATAACCGTGGTAGCCATTTTTATATTGCTCTCTATTGGGCGCGGGCGCTAGCGGAGCAAAGCTCAAGTCCAGAATTACAGTCTACGTTCATTGAGTTAGCTAAAAAATTGGCTGAAAATGAAAGTAAGATAGTTGAGGAGCTTAATAAAGTGCAAGGCAAACCTGCCGATATCGGTGGCTACTATTTAATGAATGACGCTTTGGTTTCTAAAGTGATGAGACCTAGCTCAACGTTAAATGCATTGTTAGATGCATTCTAAGGCTTAAACCTGTCATAGAAAGATCAAGCAGTAACTTATCTCATTTTCCCAGGCCGCTACTCACCCAGAGCCCTTCTATCTAAACAAAGTCATTTAGTGACCTTGTTAGTGTGTGGTCAGCTTGATGTTGAATGATCCAGTGTACGCTTGTCTCGGCTTTTTTGCTGTCGACTATGCGCCGTTTCGGTAGCCAAGGCTTGCATATGCTCTCTTTCAGCCTCCGTACAAGGTGCTCCTCGCGTGCTTGCAGCGCCGGCTGATAACCTCCTTGGCTATCTTTTCTCGACACAACAAGTTGCTTCCTCTGCTACACATTAGCCCGTGGCCTGCTCGGCATTTTCTGCGATTCGTTGTGCCGAGTCATATTGCTGAAGCCGGGCCTCTGCCCCGCCGAGTGCAAAGCCAACATGCTGCTTAAATACGCGTCTAAACGATTCAGATTGCCTTGACATTGGCTTTGGTGCATCTCATGCTATCAATCAAGCCATTGAGGCTACGCTCTTCCTCGCTGAGTTCTACCCACACTTTGTTCGGGTCATCATGATGAAATCGCGATAAAATACTGGCTGACTTAGCATCATGTGAACTCGGCACTCCATCATAAACTTCACTGGCATCATGAGAGCGTTTGGCGCTCGCTTGGTGGACAAGCCTATGGTTAATTGGAGCCAATCAATTTTGCTGACATTCTTCGTGCGACAAGTACGCTTCTCATAGCGGAAAATCCTCTTGTGTTAGTAATTATGCTTGGTGGTACTATTGCTATTTTTAGTGGTTTCCGCCCCTGATTTCTATCACTGACTAATGCTGACTAAAAGCGGCAGTTGAACTTACTGCGGCTGCCTAAGGGAGAGAATATAAAGCATTTTTCGCATTTTTAGGTTGCACCCTTAGGGTGGCTACGAATTTGCCTAAAAAAACAAAAAATCACTTTATATTCCATACCTTAAGATCCCTCGCTACAATCCAGCTGTTGTTTTTAGCTTAAACTCAAATAATCTAGTGAAAGACTTGGGTAATAACGTTTCCAGGGCTTTTTTTGGGTGACATACTTGAAATTTGGCGATTTGCCTTGATTAAATAGATAGCACAAGGATTAGCAGTAAAATTATTACTAAAATTAAGTCGAGTGACAAGTCCCCAAGAATTTGGGTTAAATGGTTTGGATTTTAGGTCGGTAGACAGTTCTATAAAGCTTCTATGTGCTCGTCTAGTTTTGCGTCAGTCTCTGCTGAGGATTTTCTGGGAGCTTTTACATTCTCGAGAGCGTGCTCCAACTCCGGTATTATGTTGATCGCATGAGACCCTTTGTCACCATCAATGATGTCAAAGTTAACTGTTTGGCCTGCTTTTAAGGTTCTATAGCCATCCATTTGTATTGATGAGTAGTGGGCAAATAGATCGCCCTCGATATCATCAGATAGGATAAAGCCGTAACCTTTTGCATTATTGAACCACTTAACTCTGCCAGTTGCCATGGTAGTTCCTTTTTGATTGCACTTTTTTGTGTAAATTAAAACAGAATCCAAGGGATTCAATAGGGCAGACACGCTTGCATGTTATCATTCAATCGTGTCATTTTTATAACTCGACGATCGATTTATACCCAATTGATGTGATAATGTCAAACTTTTGTGTATTTTGGTCAATAAAGCACATTTTTTGTCAGTTAGCATTATTTCACGGTGGCTTCATTGCTAGTTTGGAGCGTACAAATCAACCTAAATGCTGGACTTATTCGGAGGTTCCCTAGGAAATGCAATTTTTAGCACAATTTGATATGGGTATTCTTGAAAAACATCAACTACGCTTAAGTAAAGGCAAGGATGAAGAGGATTATGACTTTGGCGGAGGTTTGTTGTTAGAGCACGCTAAACCGAAGATTAAGAAACCATCGCTCTATAAAGTCATGATGATGAACGATGATTACACGCCAATGGAATTTGTGGTTCATGTCTTGCAAGCTTTCTTTGTAATGGATAGAGAAAAAGCGACGCGAGTTATGTTGCAGGTTCACACTGATGGAAAAGCAGTATGCGGTATTTACATTAAGGACATCGCTGAGACAAAAGCTGCGCAGGCAATTGAATACGCACAGCAAAACGAGCACCCTTTGATATGCGAAATTGAAGCCGTCGAAGAAGATGATAGCTAAAAGTGAGCGTATATATACATATGAACTTTATCGATTTGAGGATAGACGATGTTAAGTAAAGAGCTTGAACAAACTTTAAACGACGCATTTAAAGGCGCCCGGGTTAAGCGTCATGAGTTCATGACAGTTGAACATCTGTTACTTGCACTATTGGACAATGGTGCCGCATCACAGGTGTTGACATCATGTGGAGCCGATCTATCCTATCTTCGTAATGAGTTAATTGAATTTGTCGATTCAACTACACCGTTAATTCCCGAAACTGATAGCGAAAGAGAAACTCAGCCTACACTCGGTTTTCAAAGGGTATTACAGCGCGCTGTATTCCATGTCCAGTCATCAGGTAAAAAAGAAGTGACCGGGGCTAATGTTCTGGTTGCTATTTTTAGTGAGCAGGAAAGTCAGGCTGTTTATTTTCTTAAAATGCAAAGCATTGCGCGTTTGGATATAGTGAATTATATTACTCATGGTATTTCTAAGGTGGGTGACAATAGTAATGCAGGTGAGCAAGAGCAGCAAGATGAGGCCGCTGATGGTGCCGAAGCGGGTAGTGCTAACGCAGATCCACTAGAAAGCTACGCTACTAATTTAAATGTGCTTGCAGAATCGGGGAAAATAGACCCGCTTATTGGTCGCAATGACGAAGTCGAACGTGTAACCCAGATTTTATCTCGTCGTCGTAAAAACAATCCTTTATTGGTTGGTGAATCCGGCGTGGGTAAAACAGCTATTGCAGAGGGCTTGGCAAAACGCATAGTTGATGGAGATATTCCTGAAATATTAGAAGGTAGTGTTGTTTATTCATTAGATATGGGCGCGTTACTAGCCGGTACGAAATATCGCGGCGATTTTGAAAAACGCTTCAAAGCATTGTTAGCGGAATTAAAAAAACGCGATAACTCTATTTTATTTGTCGATGAAATTCATACTATTATTGGTGCCGGAGCAGCATCAGGTGGCGTTATGGATGCTTCCAACTTGCTGAAACCGCTATTATCATCTGGCGAAATTCGTTGTATTGGATCCACAACGTATCAAGAGTATCGTGGGATTTTTGATAAAGATCGCGCCTTGTCTCGACGTTTTCAGAAAGTAGATGTTAACGAGCCGAGCGTGGAAGATACCTACAAAATTCTTAAAGGCCTGAAGCCGCGCTTCGAAGAGCATCACAAGATAAAATATACAGACACAGCTTTACGTGCTGCCGCAGAGCTCGCTAGCCGCTACATAACAGATCGTTTTATGCCTGACAAAGCAATTGATGTTATTGATGAGGCGGGTGCCTATCAGCAATTACAAACACCGAGTAAGCGTAAAAAACAATTAGGTGTGCACGACATAGAAAATATTGTCGCTAAGATTGCTCGTATTCCTGCCAAAACTATTTCTTCGTCGGATAAAGAGCATCTGCGTAAGCTCGGCGGTAACTTGAAAATGACGGTGTTTGGTCAGGATGAGGCGATTGATGCTTTATCAACAGCCATTAAATTATCGCGAGCTGGGCTAAGCGCTGAGGATAAGCCAATAGGTTCATTTTTGTTTACTGGCCCAACGGGTGTTGGTAAAACTGAGCTTTGTAAACAACTAGCTGAATCAATGGGTGTCGATTTAATTCGTTTCGATATGTCTGAATATATGGAAAGGCACACGGTTTCACGACTGATTGGTGCACCACCAGGTTACGTTGGTTTTGATCAGGGTGGATTGTTAACAGATGCCGTCACTAAGCAGCCTCATAGCGTGATATTACTCGACGAAATTGAAAAAGCGCACCCTGAAGTTTTCAATTTATTATTACAGGTAATGGATCATGGTACGTTAACCGATAACAATGGGCGTAAAGCCGACTTCCGTAATGCGGTAATTATCATGACGACTAATGCCGGCGCTGAAGAAATGAGTAGGGCATCTATAGGCTTTACTCGACAGGATCATAGTACGGACGGTATGGAAGCCCTGAAGAAAGTATTTACTCCTGAGTTTCGTAATCGCCTAGATTCAATCATCCAGTTCTCATCTCTGTCTCTAGAGGTTATTAAGACGGTAGTCGACAAGTTCTTGGTACACCTGCAGTCACAGCTAGATGACAAGCGCGTTGTGCTCGATATTGATGATGATGCACGAGCTTGGTTGGCTGAGCATGGCTATGATCCTAAGATGGGTGCTCGACCAATGGCCCGTTTGATTCAAGAAAAGCTTAAAAAACCACTTGCCGAAATGGTCTTGTTTGGCGAGCTAAGTAATGGCGGCGTGGTTTATGCCTCAGTTGAAGATGACGAAATTACCCTTTCGATTGAGGATGAGGTGGAAACAGTCTGATCATGCTAGCAATATAAACAACTGTTTAAGTTAAGCGACAACAAAAATAGGCCGCTAGTTAGAGGCCTATTTAATTTTTAGTATATATGCCTTTTCCTCATTTTTTTCTAGGCGTGTAGTGGTAGAATTATTTGAAACTAAACGCTCTTTAGATGGTCTAAGCTTGCCTGCTGCCATTATAACCATTGCATGATATATGATTAAACACCACGAGTTTTGGCACCCACGTTTTTTCGAAATACCTTATTATTTTTATTTGATCTTTCAATGCTTAATAAATCGGGTCAGCTTTAAATCGTTAGCGAAAGCAAATTACGCTCTAGATCATGGGGAGATAGGGCTTGGTTCGAAATACGAAAGCCAGCTCGCATTTGATCAGAGTTATTTCTTACCTACAATTTTGATTCTCGACTCCCTCACGCCGTTAGAAAAAGAACAGGAAATTAATTGCTTTGTAGAGAGGCACGCTTACCCTGTAATACTGAAGTCTGATGTCGGTTGTGTTGGGAAAGGTATCTGTAAGATTTCTAACGACAATGAGCTTAAACAAAAACTACCGCTTTTACTTGGCGACTATATACTCCAAAAATTTACACCTTATCAGCAAGAATATGGCGTTTTTTTTATTCGTCAGCAAGGCCAAGCTAAAATATCTGGAATGAATAAAAAGCATTTTCCATCGGTCACCGGGAATGGTGAAGACAATATTTTAAGTTTAGCCACTCAGCACCAGCGTTACACGCATCATTGGCATTCATTTTTGCAATCGATTGATACTAAAAGAATACCGCTGAAAGGAGAGGAAGTACGCTTGTCTTTTATCGGTTCTCATACTCTAGGTTGCAAATTTACTGACGATACTCATCGTGTAAGCCCAGAGTTAGAGGGGGCCATCTTTGATTTTTTCGAAAGTCAGCAAGGATTTAATT
The DNA here is from genome assembly GCA_047629215.1 of Cellvibrionaceae bacterium. Taxonomy (GTDB): domain Bacteria; phylum Pseudomonadota; class Gammaproteobacteria; order Pseudomonadales; family Cellvibrionaceae; genus CANLBN01. Next base: position 51,194 of record JBLHWO010000003.1, read on the forward strand.
TTGGCCGTTTTGATGTTAAAGCTGAAAGTGAAGAGGCCTTATTAGCGGGTCAGTTTGTGGTGATTGAAGTAAATGGAATAGCATCACTGCCCACCAACATGTTCGACCCAGCTTTAAGTTTGCGTGAGGCTTATAGAATTTTTTTATATCATGGGAAGTTGTTAGTAAAAATTGCTAAAGAGCATCAAAATAAGGAAATGAATCTCTTGCCCTATAGAAAAATTATTGAAAAGGTTAAAGCTAATCAATCTTTACTTAATAAGGTTCATGATTTATTAAAAAGTAGTAAGCAGTAGTCACTACATGCCATCCGTGTTTTAATCAGATGGCATCAG
>JBLHWO010000004.1:0-40769 GCA_047629215.1 Cellvibrionaceae bacterium
TTACTTCCTATGTTGGCGGCTCAAGTAACAGGGCGTGAAATTTCCATTCTCGAATCAACTAAGGGCGATAGTTATAGCGAAGTGTTGAGGTTTTCTGGTCATAATTCCAGACTGTTTGGGGAAGGTATAAGTGTTCTTGAACGTAACCTTGAGCAGCCCCCTATATATCTGCTTAGAACACGTGATGAAGCAGATGATCACTATGATTTTTTGGAAGAACGCCCTGCGCTTTAAACTAGATTAACCGTTCCTCTGGATGTTACCCCTCCACCTCGGTGACCGACCGAATCGCCCCGGGACCACAAGGTCTTCACTCTGCAAACCTTGCCGGCACAAAAAAATAAGGCGGATACAAATAGCCGAGTGGCCAATCATGCCGGCTTCTCCCTGCAGACTGCCGTCATGCCATCAGCGTGATAAACTCGAGCGTCTATGTCACTTCGTGAGCCGCCCAGCCGTCTCAGGTAAACGCTTGGCATTGACCGCCAACGGGGCGAATCCGATAGAACTCAAAACGCCTTACCGCAATGGCACGAGCCATGTGATCTTCGAGCCGCTGGACTTCATCGCGAAACTGGCCGCGCTAGTGCCCAAGCGGGTTAAGAAACCCGACAAGCCGGAAGCCCCCGGTATCGACGGGCTGGACAAGAGCCCCGCAGAGCGCCATTGTGCAATGACTTGGATGCAGCGACTCAAGCGAATCTTCAATAACGTTATGAAAGCTATTGCCTATGATTTCAGCTTACTATGTTGCTTAGAATTTATTCATATATCCATAGGTATTTATAAATAGTGTAAGATCAAGGCATCTATTTAAGTAAAGCGGGGGTATGGTCAGCATTTATAGATTGCTACGACCATTGTTTGTCATTACGGGGTATCTATTATGCATCTTGTGAATATTTCATCAGAGCTCACTTACACCATTGAGTCACCTGCCAGCTTTGTTTTAAACATTGCAGCGGCTAATACTGATCATCAAAAAACAGTAGATGAAAACCTTTCTATATCGCCTGGTGTCGATAGTGAATGGTTTCAGCTTAATGACTTTGGCTGCCGTGGTCTTCGTTTGAAGGTAGAGCCATGTGAATTGAATATTAAATACAGTGCTAGCGTAGAGCTTTCACCAGAAACAGAGCAGATGATGTATTTAAATGAGGTTGAGCATAAAAAATTACCGACATCGGTCCTGCGTTTTTTAAATCCAAGTCGATACTGCGAATCTGACCGACTTGGATGCTTTGCTTGGAAAGAGTTTGGCCAATTGCAAAGTGGCTACTCCCGTGTGAACGAGATCTGTAATTGGGTGAATGCACGCATTGATTATGTTGCGGGAAGTACAGATGCTTCTTCTAGCGCCTGTGACGTGCTAATTCAACGAGCTGGCGTCTGTAGAGATTTTGCTCATGTTAGCATAGCGCTGTGTCGTGCTTTAGGCATTCCGGCTCGCTATGTTTCGGGCTATTCCGTCGGTTTGCAGCCACCTGACTTTCATGGTTTTTTTGAAGCTTATCTAGAAGATCGTTGGTATCTTTTTGATGCTACGCGCATGGCGCCGATCAGTGGGCTAGTCAAAATTGGTATTGGACTAGATGCAGCGGATACATCTTTTGCTAATATTGTGGGTCAGGCTACTATGACATTTATCAAGGTAGAGGCTACTTCGTCAGGCAATAACCTCTCGTTTAATAATGGAGATCCGGTATCAACCGCTTAGCTGATTAATATTAATCGTTAGAATAAGTAGGGTCAGATACGAATGGCACTAAGTTAAGCTTGCTTAGCATCACTATTGAGAAGCCGATATAGCGCAGGCTTGGTATAATGAGACATGACAAAATGACTACAAGGACGCCCACTCTATATTAAATTGTAGTAAGCCACTTTCCTGTCGTAACTTTTCCCAAATTATCGGTCGTATGATTTAGTGATTTCACGACCGTTTTGCCACGCTCTAATCACGCGGATTCAAACCTGAAGTGCATCAAAGTTTAAGCTGCTAGCCCAGCCCTGTGTGTACTCATTAATTGATCTGGCATTTTATATTCCAGATTTTTTCTTGGGCGAGAGTTAAGTCGTTTTACAGCCCGTCTTACCTCCATTTGTGTCACCGTTTTTAAATCTGTATTCCTAGGGACGCAGTGTGAAACGTCCGCAGCTATTTTAGGGTTGAAGTCCACAGTCCCCGCCATTACTGGGCCATAGCGCGGGGCTTCGATAATAAAAAAGCGGCGGGGTCTATCGAGCTGATGTCTTAAGTTGTTGATAAATAATAACTTAATTTTTATGTTTTTATTTTATACCGTCATAAATACCGTCAAATGTTTTTAAGTCCCGGCCTTAGGTCGCTAGATATGCTCTAAATAATCATTGAGGAGGCTTGCGGTGATGGGTAGCTTATTTCTTTCCAGTGCTGCTATAAACTCTTTTTCCGTAAATGGGGGTGAGCGTAATGAAGCTCGCATTGCTTTCGCCGCAGAACATACTTTCGAAGGTGATAGGTCAAACTGATAGCTAATAAATTCGTCTGGATGAATGGCTTCAATATCGTATTGTTTCAAATTGCTAAGAGGAAAATCCTTAAGGTTAAACGTAACGATGGCATCTGAGTTGCTTTTTATTGCGGCAGCAAGCACGTGCCTATCATCGGGGTCGGGTAAGTCTAATTGTTCAATAAGGATTTCATAATTATTAACCACTGCATCGGTACTGTGCCTATCCATTAATTCCTTGACGCGCAATAAAGATTTTCTGTCGATACCTGGCTTGTTTCTTAGTAAAGCGGAGATCCATTCCTCATGTATCTGTTCTGTCCATTGAGCTTTGAATAGACCTGTCATCGCTAGGCGCATTAATAAATCACGCAGCAATGATGGCTACAATACACAAGCATCTAGAATGACGGTAAACCGCATGGAATTAGTACAACCCTAAGTCTTGGCTTAACGCTGCCAGTTCATCTAGTGTTTTACTGCGTGCCTCATCATTCTCTTGTATATGCGCTAATAAATCTTCTAGGTAAATACGTCTGTGCGTCCCCACTTTATGAAAAGGGATAGTTTCCTGTTCTAGCAGTTTAACAAGATGGGGCCGACTGACATTCATCATGTTAGCTGCTTCTTGAGTTGTTAATTCAGCGTTGATAGGAATAAGGCTTATCGCTTTACCTTGAGACATCTCTGTAGAAATCTTAAGTAACATTGCCATGATGTGGCCGGGTAAAGTGATGTCTTCACTTTGACCATCTTCACCTGTAATTTTAAGCGTTACCCTGTCTTGATTGGCGTATTTAGCTAAAGTGCGGCTACTTTGCTTTGCTAGTTCAATCTCTTGGGAAGTGGGCAATTCAATAATCTGATTCATAGTTGCCTCCAGCAGGCAAACGAAATAAACGAAACGCCTTTATTGTCGTCCAGTGATGTCTGTTTAGCAAGTGCTAATTTGTCTTGTATGGTCCAATACTGCCCAGTTTAGCGATAATGTTAGCCTCTTAGAGTAAGTGTCAGGTAGAAAATATTTTGAATAATCATGGGTTTACAGTGTTAGCTCTTCGGTTCAGTTCCCTATTGAGGAGCTGAACCCCCGTCGATAGGGGCTTGTGCGGTGCAGTCGTTTTTGTCTTGTTTTGATGGCTTATTTATTTAGTTTTCGCGTTAGCCTATGGAATGCTATTGAGAACTGATGATCATAGTTAGTGGATAAATGATGGAATTTATTTTTAAGCCGCCCATAGGTATTCCAGTGCATGCCCTTTTTCTTGGTGTAGCCATTATCGTAATCACTAAATATGCGTTTTCCTAGCTTGTCTCGTTTGCGTCTTATGCGGTCGAGGTAGTCTTCATTTTGCGATCCATAGGGTAGTTCGTAACAATGTCGACAAAGGAATAGTTGGTTATCACCACAAAGTACCACCACACGTTTATTACAGTTAGGGCATAAAAACCATTGGCGATTATTGCCATAGTGGCAAGGGGTGTAATCGAAAGCTATTTTTTGGGTAAGGGGTTGCCATTCTCCGCCATATTCCCTGAAGCGAAAAGATAGCTATAAGTAATGTTCGTGAACAATGTAATTAATATTGCCGTTGGGTTCGCCTCCCTGTGACCATGATAGCGACCCTCGTGTGTAAGGTTTTAGCAGTTTGTTTTTATGCATATAACGAATATCTATACGCCTTGTTTGCTCTACAGTTGTTTGCGTGTTCCAGCGGTACCAATTACCGCTACCTATACCGCCCATGTGTGGCCTCTTTTTTAACCTAAATCATTAGGGTAATTTAGGTTTTATAATGTTTTTTTGTTTAAGTCACTTATCAATATCTAGCGTAAATGTTATTGAATCCTTGCCCTAACCTTACCGTACCCTTGATCAAAACTTGATGTTCTATCGTTCATAAATACTACCCATATGGTAACTATATAAAGGTGACCTACCATAGGTCTAAGTAACCACCGTCAATCGACCCTGTTTTGAGGTCGGCGTGTACCTTCCTTGGCTGTCTTTTTCACGTTGTCGCCCCTGTTTTGAGGACGAACCGTGACCTATGGTAGGTATTGGGTTTTTGATATTCTCAAGGCTAAATTTTCTTGGTGGCGTAATCGTTGCTGCAAGATCTAGTTTGTTTTTGCATTCATCAATTGATTGCCATGTAAGAGCATATAAAGCACAAGCGCTATGAGGGTTAGTAAAACGTCCCTCACGGGTTTTGATGATTAACCTCGCCTTTATTAACTCCTTGCGGTTACGCTCAATGGTTCCCTTTGACTTAAAGCCACGTAGCCTGAGTAATGAATAGGCCGTGGTTAAATCACCGTTATTATTGCCGCGATATTGCCGTGCTAATTCATTGAGTAGCTTAACGGCATTCCCTGAAAGGTTTATGTAATCGGGGTGATCCATTACCATTCTAGGAATACCGCTAAAGCCGCCTTTGATAGCGTGTTTAGTTTTTCGAGGTTTAGCCATGGTTACCCCTCAAGCTTAACTACACGTCTTACCTCGGCAACGACAATAACGGGCGTGATGGTGGGCGTGTTTATTTGCACTAAATAACGGTTACTCATGCGGCGGGCCCCATGCTACTAATAAGTGCCCAGCGAGCGACACGGTGCTTTCCTTTGCCTGTATCGATAGTTTCCCAAATAGTGTGAATAGTATTTCCAGCTTTGCGTAAATCGCTTATGCGAGCAGTGGGGCAGTAAATATCTAGCTCTTCGCGTACTTGGTAACTAGTGATTCCTTTACCGTTGGCTTCAATCAAAGCTTTGAATAACAATCTGTTTTGTGTGTTGGTATTGGTAGGCATTACGAAGCCTCCTTGCTTTTACGTGAGTCGGTTATGCGTTGCTCTTTCCAAGCCGTTACTTGTGAAGAGAGAAAGCCAACCGAACGTTTTGATAAGCTTATTGGAGATGGAAAGTTACCCTCGCCGACCATCCGACGAATAGTGTTTTTAGATAACCCAGTTTGATGTATAACGTCCGAATATCTGAGGATTGGGTCGTCGTGTTGCAGTGTTGTAAATGACATAGTAAAGCCTCTTGGTGATTAATAAATACATATCGCACCATGTGGTAGCGAATATGTTTATTGGACCAAAAAGTTTTAATGAAAAAAATTAGATTGAGGGGGCTATAAGTTTTTTAATCGTCTAAAAATTCTATTAAGGGGCTTGAAGTTTATTTTTCCTTGGTTACTAGATCAAAAAAAGCCCTTGCCTGCCTTCCTCTAAGTTTAGGGTTGTTTGGGTGAGACGCTAGCCAAGATTCTATAGCACTTAAGGACGGAGGGTGGCCAGATATATTATTTTCTTCATATTCTTTTATTTTTTCAGCTAGTTGCTTTACTGGCACCTTTGGATGTTCATTCCAAGTGTCATTAGCAATATCTTCTATGGCAGATTTTCTACGATGAGTAGATAAGCCCCCTTTACGGCCAGATTTTTGAAAAATCTCACGCATGTTGTTTTCTGCGTATTCCATCATTCCTTTAACGGTTCCCTCTTCTGTATCACTATATGATCTTAATGGAAGTGAGTGAATTTCATCATACATATTTATAGTAACTAGCAAGTTGATTGATGAAGTATTTACAGCATCATATAGTTCAATTATTTGGTCCTCTTCTAAATTATCCTTTGTCTGAGCAGAGCAAAGCAAATAGATTTCTGATATATATTTCAGTATCAAAGTTGCTATAACCAAAGATGAGACATGTCTAAACTGTTCTTTATTCATCATGTCTCGAGGTGAGCCTTTTTCCATATCTGTTTTTGTGAAATTTAAATAATCCGGCTCTTTTTCATATAAGAAAGGGGCTTCTAACTCTTTATCAAAATCACTTTCATCTTCTGGCAGGTATTTTCTAGCAAAATTAATTCTTGCTTCATACCCTGCGTTTAGAAAATATTGCAGAATCCCCAAGTCCTCCATAATGCTTTTATTATTAAACCCTCTTTCAGAGTACTGCTTTCTAATTAGGCTAACATATTTGTGCATTAGGTGGATAAGTGATGAGGACTGTAACATTGGTCCAATAACTTCGAATTCATCATAGAAAAAGTCATTATCTCTCATTACTTTTTCTATGATGTGAGGGATCTTATATCTTAGGTTATCGTGTGCCTTTGAATTAGTGTAATTTTTCAATTTCTTCACGCTCCCAAGGCAAGCCCAAATTAAAACCCCAAACCAAAGGCGGTGGGTGCCGCCTCTTTCGCTCCGTCGAGCTAGGTTTGGAATAACTGTTATTTATTTTGTTTAAACGAGCCCGCTATAATATTACCGTTTAATGCTTCGGCTTTAAGCCCATCGAGATAATCAGCCCAATGCTGCATCATGTCTTTGCGCTGTCGTAAATAGGTCGTACGGTTATAGGCTCTACCGTTGGCATCTTTAACGGCGTGTGCGAGCTGGCATTCAATCCATTCGATACGGTAGCCTAGCTCTTCATCTAATAGTGTTCTTGCCATGGCTCTAAAGCCGTGGCCGGTCATTTGTTCTTTAGGTATGCCTAGCCTTCTCATTGCTGATAAAACAGCGTTATCGCTCATTGGGCGTTTAGGGCTTCTGGCACTGGGGAATACATATTGGCGGTGGCCGGTAAGCTGTAAAAGCTTTTTAAGTTCGTCTATAGCTTGCTTACAAAGCGGCACAATATGATCGGCTTTAGTTTTCATTTTGTTGGCGGGTATATGCCATTCTTGTTTATGAAAGTCGATCTCTGCCCATTCCATTTGGCGTAGTTCTTTGGGGCGGCAAAAGAAGAGGGGGGCGAGCTTAAGTGCTGTGGCTACTTCGGGTGTACCGTAATAGTCATCGAGTGTTAATAATAATTTGCCGACTTCTTTGGGGTCGGTAATGGCGGCTAGGTGTCCTTTGATGGGGGTGGCTAGGGCGTCTTTTAAATCGCCGCTGGGGTCTCGTTCAGCTTTACCGGTTGCTACGGCGTAACGAAATACCTGTCCGGCAACTTGTTTTACTCGGTGTGCTGTCTCAATAGCACCTCGGCTTTCTACTCTACGCAAGCAAGCGAGTAGGTCAGGGGAGGTGATGGCGCCAATAGGGCGGTTACCAATGTGGGGGAATAATTCTTTGCTGAGCATTCTGCCGACTCGGTCTATATGGTGTGTTGACCAGTGGGGCTTTTCTTTTTCGTACCACTCAAGGGCTAATGACTTAAAGCTATTGTCTTGTGATTGAGTCTTGGCAATCTTTCTAGCTCGTTGCACATCGGAAGGGTCGACGTCATTGCCAATTTGTTTTTTGGCATCATCACGCTTGTTTCTGGCATCGGCCAAACTCACATCGGGGTAAACCCCCAACGCTAGGGTCTTACGTTTGCCGCCAAAGCGATAGTCGAGTCGCCAGTATTTTTGCCCTTTGGTTGTGACATACAAATACATGCCTTTGCCGTCAGCCAGCTTGTAGGGCTTTTCCTGTGGCGTTGCCTGTTTAATTTGAATATTGATTAGCGCCATAAGACTTCCCCTTTGACGGTATCGAAACGGTACTTTTAATGTCGGTATAAAATGTCCCGTCACATATACCGTTGATTGTGTCGGTATGTAGCGGTATCGTATGGGACGTCTTGGTATGAAGGGTAAGTCTTTAGCCCCTGAAGTTCAAGGGCTGTGGGACTATATGGTACTAGGTGGGATGGTAAAATGGTGGAGGCGGGGGGAATTGAACCCCCGTCCGTCAGCACTCTGCCTTTGGCTCTACATGCTTAGATTCCGTTAATTATTTTAACCGCATACAGCCCAACGGGCAGGACGTACTTGGCGATTTCAGTAATGGTTAACAGTGTGGCCCTGAATATACCAAACTGCGATCCTGTTCTATTTGACAGTCAGTAACGCGATACAGGCATCTTGTTAAAAACCGCTAGTGACCGTAGTCTCTAGAAATGGTTCTGTAAAAACTGCTTACGCAGCTAGTGCTTCACCATTGTAGTTAGCATCATTTGCAACTATAAGTTTGCAGCTTTGGATTTACGTGATTGGCTACCATCACGGCATGCACCTTGGGTTTTGTCACCGGCGTCGAATCCAAATCGCCCCCATTTCTTCGTATAATCGCCGATTACTGCGTTGTGCTGCGGTCTCAAGAATGCTCATGAACTAGTGTTCACTCCACCTCTTTCGCCTTGCACGCCTTGTTCTCGACGATTCTACTCGAAATGCTTTCTTCGTATAATCGCCGATTACTGCGTTGTGCTGCGGTCTCAAGAATGCTCATGAACTAGTGTTCACTCCACCTCTTTCGCCTTGCACGCATTGTTCTCGACGATTCTACTCGAAATACTTTCTTCGTATAATTGCCTTATGCTGCGTTGGACTGCGACTCAAGATGCTCATGAACTTGATGTTCGCTCCGCTTCTTGCGCTTTGCCTAAGACAATTGTGCTTCGAAATACTTTCTTCGTATAATCGCCTTTGCTTAAGGCAATTATACGCTTAGATGCTTTTCTTAATAAATCACGCTGTATTACAATTCACTAGGCTATTCTAACGTACTCTACGAGTTTAGGTGGCATTTCTTTTAAAAAGTTCCGAGAAGTTTGTTGGCGTGAAGATATGCTTGTAATTAGTTGATTGAATTGACAGGCTCGCGTTTCATTCAAAGCCTCTAATAGTCATTGATCAGTATGAGGGATACTAATGTGGTTATCCACTAGATGTGAATTACATTTTGTTATCGATACTCCCACGCCTTTTGTTTTTATGCTGCGTCCACATAGCAAGGTATCTCAATGGCTTAGGAAGGAAGAGTATGCGATTATGCCGAATTAGCAGGTCGATGAGTACTCTGATATTTATGGTGGTTTGTGTCAACGGTTACTGGCTGCACCGGGAGGCTTAATTGTACACGCCGGTGCGGAAGTCATGGTGGCAGAGTCATTTGATCGAGCCCCTGAGGCACGTTTAACGCTCATGCAAGAAATTCCTACCGAGGTTTTAACGTATTTATTGCCTAGTCGTTATTGTGAGCCTGAATATTTTTACGATATGACAGTGGACGTTAATCAGGATGAGCTTTCTGGCTATGATCAGGTGGTGTCCATTACTAACGGGGTAAAGCAGTCTATTGCGTTTTCTCCCGGCTCTAGTGATCAGCCTATTTCTGCTATCCAAGTCAATATAAGGCAGTACGGTGTTTGTCGCGATCTGTCACATCTGGCGATTGCTATGTGTCGCAGCATCAGTATTTCTGCACGTATGGTTGTGGGGTATTTATATGGGCTTCAATCTATGGGTTTACACGCTTGGTTTGAAGTCTATGTGGGTGGGCGTTGGTATGGTTTGATCCTACTCAAGTAGATTCTGCGGGCGTTTATGTGGCCTTAGGTGCGGGAAGGGATGCTGCTGACGTCGCTGTTTATAATCAGTTTGGCCCGGCTGTTTTTCCTCATACCCAAAGAATAAGCGTTGAATTGCTTTACGAGAAAATTATTTTATTTTCCGATAACCCGCTTGTTATTTACTTGGATTGCGGGTGGGCAAGATGTTTTTGACAATGTCGCCGGGCTCTCCGCTCATTATTTTGAGTAGTTCAGCGCGCGCAGCGTCTTTGGTAACGTTATATTCTTTTTGCATCATATCCATCATTTTATCGCAGTCGTTACGGCGTTTAATGCCATTTTGTGAAATGTCTCGGCGGTTGTTGAATACGTCCATTAAGGTCGAGCCGCAGGGGCAGTTACGAAAAAGCTCAACGCTGATAGAGCCATCGTCTTTGATGGCAGGTTTTAAGCCGCTGTGCTTGGCATTGAGCAGTTTAGTTTCAGCAATGAAGGCGGAGACATCATGATATAGACGTCCGCAATTTCTACAACGCTTAGGGAAGGCGGTCTCGGCTAGGGATTGCAGGCCTTGGTATATGTGGTCGGTATCGCTCATCAGTTTCACTCTGTGTTCTTTGTTCTAGAGTATAGGCAAAGAATCTGAGAGAGGGAATAAGTTAGGGGCTTATCTGGCAGCGTGTGACATGATGCGTTGTTTTTGGCGGTTCCAATCCCTATCTTTTTCGGTATCGCGTTTGTCATGTTGCTTTTTCCCTGAGGCAATAGCAATTTGAAGCTTAACTAAGTGCCTTTTCCAGAAGAGAGATAAGGCGACAATAGTCTTCCCCTTTTGTTCTTTGGCTTCGACCAATTTATTGAGCTCTCTGCGATTGAGGAGTAGTTTACGAGAGCGCATGGGCTCGACCACAAAATGGGTAGAAACAGTGTTTAACGCTTGTATCTGTGCGCCCACTAAAAATGCTTCGCCATTTTGGATGATGACGTAGGTATCGGTAATTTGTCCTTTGCCCATTCGCAAGCTTTTGACTTCCCAGCCCATAAGGGCGATGCCAGCCTCAAACTTATCTTCGATACTGTAATCAAAGCGTGCGCGTTTGTTCTGGGCAATATTGTTGTCGGGTGTTTTGGGTTTCTTGGCCATAGGGAGTGGTCTTTTCAAAGGCAGCGTCAAGGGAAGAGGATTATATCTGTAATAGCGATTAAATGTTAGCAAGACCTTTAACAGGAAGGCCACTTTACTTACATGCTCGCTTATTCAGCAAGGGGGACCTAGAAGCCCTTTTCCGAGCAAGGGTCTCTTAGCGATATTACGTACAAGATAAGATTAGCTGCCATCGTGTATAATGCGCAAGCTTTAGAGTTCAAAAATAATAAGAAATGTGTGGTGTGTGGTGTGAGGTCATAGGTGGAAGTTGAGGTTGCAAGAAAAAAACAAGGTGTTCATGGTCGGTGGAGTAACCGTTGGACATTTATACTTGCCGCGGTAGGCTCTGCGGTGGGCTTAGGTAATATTTGGAAGTTCCCCTATATCATGGGCGAGAATGGTGGTGGCGCTTTTCTGCTGGTTTATTTGGCCTGCATTGCGCTGATCGGTATTCCTATTATGATCGCCGAAGTTTTATTGGGTCGCCGTGGTAGAATGAGTCCAATCAATTCTATGCTTTACCTTGCTAAGTCCTCCGATGTCTCTCACTGGTGGGCGGGTATAGGTTATTCTGGGGCCGTTGCGGGGCTCCTGATTCTTTCCTTTTATAGTGTTGTTGCGGGTTGGGCACTACATTATTTTGTGCTTGCCGTCGGCGGCCACTTAGCCAATGTTGATGGCGAAACATCGGGAGCTCTATTTTCTGGTTTACTCGGTAATGCGAGTATTTTAACCGCTTGGCATACGGTGTTTTTATCAATCACGCTGCTGATCGTTGCTGCGGGTGTGATTAAGGGTTTGGGTTTGGTTGCTCGTTATGTAATGCCGATGTTATTTATCTTGCTGGTGCTGCTGGTTATTTACAGTGCGGTGGTTGGTGAGTTTGGTGCTGCCTTTAACTTTATGTTTAGTTTTAATGCCAATAATTTAACCTGGAGTGGGGTGCTTGTTGCGCTAGGGCATGCATTTTTTACCCTTAGTTTAGGTATGGGGGCAATTATGGCGTATGGCGCTTATTTGCCTGAGGCGAAAGTCTCTCTGTCGAAAACGGTGTTTACTATTGCCGCTTTAGATACTTTAGTCGCTATTTTAGCGGGGCTGGTTATCTTTCCTATTGTGTTTGCTAACCCCTCTATTGAGTCTAGCACCGGGCCGGGCTTATTATTTGTTAGTTTGCCGGTTGCCTTTGGTGGAATGGCAGCGGGTTCTTTTTTTGCGGCTATCTTCTTTTTCCTGGTGGTAATAGCCGCGGTCAGTTCTGCTATTTCGATGATTGAGCCGACAGTGGCATGGCTAGTTGAAGAAAAGGGCTTGCCGCGTATCAAAATTACTCTTTTATTAGGCGTTTTAGTTTGGTTTGTCGGTCTAGGGACGGTGTTTTCATTTAATATTGCCGAGAATATAAGGCTGTTTGATATTACCTTCTTTGGTTTTCTTGATTTTTTAACCGCTAATATTATGCTACCGTTGGGCGGCTTACTGATCGCCATTTTTGTTGGTTGGTTTTTGCCTTCATCCGTTCTTAAAGAAGAGTTGGGTGATATCCGTCGCGGTTATCATCGTGTATGGTATTTTCTAATACGCTATGTATCGCCATTATTGCTGGCATTAGTTTTTATTTTAACGCTGTTTAATAAGATAGGAAGTTAAAGAAATATGGCGAGAGTGTCGCGAACTGCATTGGTGTCTTATTCGACACAGCAGATGTTTGATCTAATTAATGATATTGAATCTTATCCAGACTTTATGACCGGTTGCAGTGGCGCTGAAGTACTAGAAACCAGCGAAAGTTGTATACAAGCGCGATTGACCTTAGGTGTAGGCGGTATTAATCAGAGCTTTGTTACGCGTAATGAATTATTGCCGCCAGCGCAAATGAAAATGCATTTAGTAGATGGCCCTTTTAGCCATTTTGAAGGTGTATGGTCATTTTCTGCGTTGACGGATGAGGGCCGTCAGTCAGGCTGTAAAGTAGGTTTTGAGCTTGATTTTGCCTTTAGTAATCCGCTTCTGGCAATGACCGCTGGGCGTATGCTGGAAGATATAGCTAGTAAGCAAGTGGATGCCTTATGTCAGCGCGCCGAGAAAATATATGCATAAAAACACGTGCTTCCGCCATCCCTAGTGGTCATAATTTTAGTAGAGCTAATCAGCCGTTGAGGAGAGAAAATGGAAGTTGAGATGATAGAAGTTGAGGTGGCTTATGCATTGCCTCATAAGCAAAAGATTTATGCCTTGCATGTAGAGAAGGGGACGAGTGCTCTTGATGCCGCAAAAAAAACATCGGTGTGTCACGATTTTGAAGGCGTTGATTTGGACACAGCCAAAATGGGTGTTTTTGGACAAACGATTAAATCGCCTGCCGATCATCTATTGCGAGCAGGTGATCGAGTTGAGGTTTATCGTCCACTGATCGCTGATCCAAAAGAAGTCCGTCGTAAACGAGCAGCTAAAGCAGCGGGTAAAGTCGCAGAATAAGTTTCTAGATGGTTTGCCGGGCTTTATATTAATGCGTTTTGTCTTACTAGGCTTTAAAGCATTGAGATTATTTTTTGAGCCTATTGTTCACTTTAACCACTCGTCCATTTTCGAACAAAATACTTAGGTGATGTTCGATGTTTACCTTGTTGTACTGTTGAACACTATAGAAATAGTCCCAGCGGTTTTGGTTAAAGGTATCGGTAACTAAAGGGGTGCCTAGTAAATAGCGGACTTGCCGAGGCTCCATACCAATTTGTACCTGCTCCGCTTTTTCTGGATCAACTAAATTACCTTGAGGAATATCCAAGCGATAGACTCCCGGAAACTCCAAAAATGAGCAAGAGACGATCGATATCGTCATTAAGCCGATGGCTAGGAGTTTGAAAGTGAGACTTTTTCGCATTTGGGGCTTCCACATGTTTCATTGAGGCGAGATAATAACGACCTTGCACAGCAATGTACACAGCAATACATTCACTAATGAAAAGCCTAATATGAGGGTGGTTTAGCCACTAAGTTCCTATGTCAGCAGATAAAAAGCTCAGGCCAGTAGACAAAAAATCAAACGAAAACGACGAAATACGCAAAGCCGGCCTTAAGGTGACCTTGCCAAGGGTTAAGATCCTTCAAATTCTGGAAACGTCCAAGCAGAGGCATCTAAGTGCCGAAGATGTTTATAAGGTATTGCTAGAGGCGGGGGATGACGTTGGTTTAGCCACTGTTTATCGAGTACTAACTCAATTTGAGTCTGCCGGTTTGGTTGAGCGCCATAATTTCGATGGTGGGCACTCAGTTTTTGAACTAGATCGAGGTGAGCATCACGATCATATGGTGTGCATCAAAACCGGTAAAGTGATCGAGTTTCACAATGAGAAGATTGAAGAATTACAAAAAAAAATTGCCGAAGAGCACGGATATGAGCTTACAGAGCATAGTTTAGTTTTATATGTCAAACCTAAGGATACATAGCGACAATACAATAGCTGCTTAGATTAGAGCTTAAAAGTGTTAACTAGGAATCCACCCGGAGAATATTATGAAAAATATAATACGCTTTATGATGCTTATAGTAGCGTTAGCCGCCTATACAGCTATGGGCAGCATATAGCAAATACCATGAAGAATTAGAAACTATAGAATTCAACCCGGAAACCTGTGAACGTATGCGTGGAAACTGGGATGTAACCGCAAAGGCTTGGTGCTCAGGTAGCGGAGGTGTTGATTGGAATAATACGAATAAAACCTGTGTTAATGATGGGGGTTCACCGCCCTTTACAAAAGTTTACGGTACTATTATTTGCAATCAATAAGATATCTTTGCACAGAAGATAATTTCTAGGTGACCTTGGTGTATGCTTTTCAGGCAAGGCATACGTACTACCAAGCTTTCAAAGCTTATTTTACTACAATTGAGGGGAGTGGAAGGCCACATCAGGGGGTCAGAATACCAAGCGGCTTTGCCTCAAAAAAAGGGTCTTCAAGAAGCTCTTGCTAGTCGTTGGGTTGATGCCAGTAATAGCAAATATTATGCTTTAAGTAATAAAAATAAAAAGCCTTAACGTTGCGAAAGAATAATGATGCTGTGAAAGTGTGGGATTATTTGCCAGAATGGGAAGTCATTAATAGTATGGTGCCGATACAAGCATTTAATCAGATAACTCTAGATAATTAATATCATTTTCGCTTGAGGCTTTGCTTGTTGGTAATCTGCGCCCAATGATAATTTTTTTCGTTCACTTTAGCCTACGGCCTTTTCTACCATCAAGCGCGCATGAGCGATTGATTCGTCTGACAACACATCGCCGCTAATCATGCGGGCAATTTCTTCAATCTTTGTTATATCTGATAGCTCAACAATATGGGTTTCTGCGCTGGTTTTATCGCAGGCTTTGCTCACTTGCCAGTGATGGTTGGCTTTACTTGCAACCTGTGCCAAATGAGTCACGCACAAGACTTGGCTAAGTTGACCAAGGTTGCCGAGTAATTTGCCCACTACATCGGCAGTGCTGCCACCAATGCCCACATCGACTTCATCGAAGACTAAGGTTGCTGCAGTAGAGGTTTGTGCCGTCGCCACTTGAATGGCGAGGCTAATACGAGAAAGTTCACCGCCCGACACCACTTTGTGTAAACTTTTATGAGCTTGGCCCGGGTTAGTGCTAATTAAAAATTCAATATCGTCAATACCGTTTGCATTGGGTTTGTCGGCAATAGAATTTAATGAGACCAAAAAGTTAGCGCTGCCCATAGCAAGGTTGCTGAGTTGCTTGTTGATTGCGTCGGTTAATGTTTGAGCCGCTTTCTGTCGTTGTTTGGATAATTTTTTTGCATAGGATAAAAATTGTTTTTCAGCTTTAAGCGTTTGTTTCTCTAGAATAGATAAAGCCTCATCTCCGCCAGATAAGTGTGACAGTTCATCGGCTAAGCTTTGGTGCTTTACAGTAATAGCCTCAGGTTCGATATGGTGTTTACGCGCAATATCGTAAATGGCTGATAATCGTTCTTCGACTTGTTGTAAGCGCTGAGGATTGATATCAATACTGTCTATTTGTTGCTGTAAGCTGCTCTGTGCTTCGTCGACATAAATCATTGCGTTATTCATCAAATCTTGAATATCGGCTAGCGCTTTTGTTTGTGGGCGCATACTTTGTAATACAGACACGGCTTGGTGTAGTAAATGACGAATATTGATTTCGTTATCGCCGGTGCCGCTATCGCAAAGCTCGACCACCTGCTGGCTTTTTGAAATAATGCCTTCAGCGTTGGCAAGGGTTTGTTGTTCTGCTTCTAAAGCGTCAATTTCACCTTTTAATAAATCCAATTTATTAAATTCATCAACTTGGTAGCTTAATAGTTGATACCGCGCGTTCATCTCATCGGCATTATCGCGCAGAGTAATATACTGTTGGCGTAATGATTGCCATTCTTGATAAGCCTGCCTTACCTCGAGTGATAAGGGTAAATGTTGAGCATATTGGTCGAGTAGTTTTTGATGGCTGAGTTTGGAGAGTAATGACTGATGAGCATGCTGGCTGTGAATATCGATCAGCAGCTCGCCTAAAGCGCGCACTTGTTGTAAGGGCACGGGTTGGGAATTGATAAAGGCGCGAGAACGGCCGTCGCGGGCGACAACTCTACGTAGCAAGCATTCATCAGCATGGCTATTTTCCATATGACCCAGATCGTGTTCCGTCAGCCACTGTCTGGCTTCAGGCAGATCGTCAAGTAGGAAGGTTGCCGTAATATCGGCACGCTCATTACCTTGGCGAACTTTATCTCCATCGGCTCGCTCTCCCAGTGCCAAGCTAAGTGCACCGAGTAAAATAGATTTACCGGTACCGGTTTCACCGGTGATTGCTGTCATTCCTTTTTTAAGCTGGAAGTCCAAATGGCCGATCAGCATAAAATTATTGATAGTGAGGTGAGTCAGCATGCGTTTCTCTCCTGAGTATTGTTAAATAGCATCGTTAATTTATTCATGTGTTTTTATACAGTATTTTTGGCGTGCTGCCAACTGTAAAAGGAAGGGAGAGAGTAAACATTTTTATGGCGCCACCTTTACATACTTGAAACCTAGCCATTTAGCCTTATATAGAAGCAATCAAGTTTACTGTAGTTGTACTGTAGTCCTTCTGTAGTTCTACTATAGCTTTACTATTTTAGTCAAAATAACCAACCAAAGAGTAAGGAGCAAAGCGGTGTCCGACCAGCCAAGTGAATTTCCTAAGGCCGATGAGGTAGCAACCGAATTCGATAACCTTGAAGCAGCAGTAGAGTCTGATCAGCCAGAGCAGGTAGAAAGTGCTGAGCAGGGCCCCAGCAGCCCTGAAATACAGACTCTGAAAAATGAGATTGCCGGCTTGAAAGAGCAGGCTTTGCGTTCTTATGCCGAAGCACAGAATGCACGACGTCGCGCTGAGCAAGATGTTGAAAAAGCGCGCAAGTTCGCTTTAGAAAAATTTGTCAGTGAATTGTTACCCGTTGCAGACAATCTAGAGCGAGCAATCGCTGCGGGAGATAAAGCTGATGAAGGTCAAAAAGTAGTATTGGAAGGCGTGGCCCTAACCTATAAGTCACTCTTAGATACCTTGAAAAAATTTCAGGTTGAGGTAATTGACCCTGAAAGTGAGCCCTTTAATCCAGAGTTGCATCAAGCTATGTCAATGGTGCCCAGCCCTGATGTTGAGCCTAATACCGTGCTTAATGTGTTCCAAAAAGGTTATACCCTATACGGACGTTTGGTGAGACCGGCAATGGTCGTAGTGTCCAGCGCAGCGAGCTAGTTTTGCTCGCTGATTATTGTTCTCAGTGGTGGGGCTAAAAGTAGGGTAATAAAAACCCTACTTTTTTAATGATTTATTGAAAACAGGGTTGAAGTTAGTGCGGTTCGCACCAATATTCTACCCAACGTAATAGAGAGTAGCTGCTTCGAGTAAGTCAAAGACGCTACACCAGTCAAACAGATATGAACAATCCGGAGAAAACCCGATGGGTAAAATTATTGGTATAGATTTGGGTACAACCAATTCTTGTGTGGCCGTCCTTGAAGGCGGCAAGCCAAAGGTAATCGAGAATTCCGAAGGCGATCGCACCACACCTTCTATAGTCGCTTATACCGATGATGATCAAATCTTGGTAGGGCAGAGCGCTAAGCGTCAGTCGGTAACCAACCCTACAAATACCTTAAACGCCGTTAAGCGTTTAATTGGCCGTAAGTTTAAAGATGATGTTGTTCAAAAAGACATTTCTATGGTGCCTTACAAAATCGTAGCGGCTGATAACGGCGATGCTTGGGTCGAGGTGAAAGGCGATAAAAAAGCACCGCCACAAATATCTGCTGAAGTCTTAAAGAAAATGAAAAAGACCGCGGAAGATTATCTGGGCGAAAAAGTAACGGAAGCGGTTATTACCGTTCCGGCCTACTTTAATGACTCGCAGCGTCAAGCGACTAAAGATGCTGGTAAAATTGCAGGTCTTGTTGTTAAGCGTATTATCAACGAGCCAACAGCTGCAGCATTGGCTTACGGTATGGATAAAGCGAAAGGTGATCACACTATCGCAGTCTATGACTTGGGTGGTGGTACCTTTGATATTTCGATTATTGAAATTGCCGATGTTGATGGTGAGCATCAATTTGAAGTGTTAGCTACTAATGGTGACACTTTTCTAGGCGGCGAAGATTTTGATTTACGTCTAATTGAGTATCTTACCGCTGAATTTAAAAAAGACACCGGTATCGATTTACACAATGATCCACTGGCTTTGCAGCGTTTAAAAGAAGCAGCAGAAAAAGCGAAAATTGAGTTATCTACCACCACGCAAACCGAAGTGAACTTGCCTTACGTCACTGCGGATGCAAGTGGGCCAAAACATTTGGTAGTTAAGTTAACGCGTTCAAAATTAGAGTCGCTGGTTGAAGAGTTGGTCACTCGTTCACTAGAACCTCTTAAAATAGCATTAAAAGATGCTGATTTATCGGTTGGTGACATTGACGACGTTATCTTGGTCGGCGGTCAAACCCGTATGCCAATGGTACAAAAAGCAGTGACTGACTTTTTTGGTAAAGAGCCACGTAAAGATGTTAATCCTGACGAAGCGGTTGCTATGGGCGCTGCCATTCAAGGTGCGGTTTTAGCGGGCGATGTTACCGATGTTCTTCTGTTAGATGTAACTCCCTTGTCCTTAGGTATCGAAACGATGGGTGGTGTTGCGACTCCGCTAATCGAAAAAAATACTACGATCCCCACTAAAAAGTCACAGGTGTTTTCGACGGCGGAAGATAACCAATCAGCGGTAACGATTCATGTTGTGCAGGGTGAACGTAAGCAAGCGACTCAGAATAAATCATTAGGTCGTTTTGACTTAGCTGATATTCCGCCATCGCCTCGCGGCTTACCACAAATCGAAGTGACTTTTGATATTGATGCTAATGGTATTCTCAATGTTGGTGCAAAAGATAAAGGTACAGGTAAAGAGCAGTCGATTGTGATTAAGGCATCATCAGGTTTGAGTGATGACGAGATCGAAGCAATGGTCGCCGATGCCGAAGCTAATGCTGAAGCGGATCGCGAATTCGAAGAGTTAGCGGCAGCGCGAAATACCTTAGATGGTTTAATTGGTGCAACCAAGAAAACCTTAACGGAAGCGGGCGATAAAACCACTGACGAAGAAAAAGCAGCAATCGAAGCGGCTATTTCTGAAGCAGAAGAAGCAGTCAAAGGTAACGACAAAGCCGCAATGGAAGCAGCCACTACTAAGTTGAGCGAAGTCTCTAGCTCTTTGGCGCAGAAATTGTACGCCGAGCAGGCAGCTGAAGCAGGTAAAGAGTCACCGCAAACAGAAGCCGCTGATGATGGTGTAGTTGAAGCTGAGTTTGAAGAAGTAAAAGACGATAAGTAAGTCATAAAAGAGTGTGCATGTTGTGCGCTCTTCTTATCTCTTGTTTGTCATAGAGCGGCAGTTATCAAGACAACTTTTTACGCGGGCTTTTACAGTCCGCGTTTATTATTTCTGAAACCCTAAAAAAATTAGTCCTAAAATAGACGGAAGAGTGAAGTTTAATGGCCAAAAGCGATTACTACGAAATATTGGGCGTCGATAAAGATGTTTCTGACAAAGACCTGAAAAAAGCCTACCGTCGCGTGGCGATGAAGCATCATCCTGATCGCAACCCCGATAATAAAGAATCCGAAGATAAGTTTAAAGAAGCTAGCGAGGCTTATGAGATGTTGTCGGACTCTCAAAAGCGAGCAGCGTATGACCAGTATGGCCATGCGGGTATCGATCCACAAATGGGTGGCGGTGGAGGGGGTGGTTTCAGCGATATCTTTGGCGATGTTTTTGGCGATATTTTTGGTGGTGCCGGCGGTGGTCGTGGTCGCGGTGGTCCACAACGAGGTTCTGATTTACAATACACTTTACAGGTTACTTTAGAGCAGGCTGTCAAAGGGACGACCGCGAAAATTAAAGTGCCCACTTTGGTGGGTTGTAAAACCTGTAGCGGTAGTGGTGCTAAAGCCGGTTCCAAGCCTATTCAATGTACGACGTGTGGCGGTGTTGGTCAGGTGCGGATGCAGCAAGGGTTCTTTTCGGTACAGCAAACTTGTCCCGCTTGTCGCGGCCAGGGGACCATGATCAAAGATCCTTGTGGCAGTTGTCATGGTCAGGGTCGTATAGAAGAAACTAAAACGCTTTCTGTTAAAGTACCGCCGGGCGTTGATTCTGGTGATCGCATTCGTTTGTCGGGTGAGGGTGAAGCAGGCCCCGCAGGTGGTATGACGGGCGATTTATATGTACAAATTTCAGTTAAGTCGCACGATATCTTTGAGCGCGATGGCGCTAACTTATATTGCGAAGTGCCTATCAACTTTACAGACGCCGTTCTGGGTGGCGAACTTGAAGTGCCAACGCTAGATGGTCGTGTTAAATTAAAAGTGCCTGCCGAAACTCAAACCGGTAAATTATTTCGTTTGCGCGGAAAAGGCGTGACGCCAATAAGAGGTAGCGCTAAAGGTGATTTGCTTTGCCGAGTCGTTATCGAAACTCCGGTCAGTTTATCGAATAAGCAAAAAGAATTATTGAGAGAGTTTCAAACTGCCCTCGCAGGCAAAAAACATTCTCCAAGACAGAATACTTGGTTTGAAGGTATGAAGGATTTTTTTAATTAAAAAACTCTTTTTTAATACCTCCGAAAAGAATTTGTAGGGTGGGTCATGCCCACCTTTTCATTGTAAAGTTTTAACAAGAGCAAGCGTAAAAAGGTCAATGCCATGCCAACTAAACTAGCTGTTACCGGTGCCGCTGGGCGAATGGGTAAAATGCTTATCGAAGCTATTATCGCATCAGAAGAGGCTGAGCTAAGCGCAGCGATTGAGCGCCCTGAATCTTCATTAATTGGTGCCGATGCCGGTGAGCTGGCGGGTTTAGGAAAGAATGGCATTATCGTGGTGGATAATATTGAGCAAGTGCGAGATCAGTTTGATGTGTTAATTGATTTTACCGCTCCACAAGCAACCCTAAGCAATGCCCGTTTCTGTGCTGAAAACAATAAAGGAATTGTGATAGGTACCACCGGCTTTTCGGCAGATGAACAGAAAGAGCTAGAGTCGCTACAGGCTCGACTACCAATGATTAAAGCCGCTAACTATAGTACCGGTGTAAATCTCTCTCTTAAGTTATTGGAGATGGCGGCCAGCGTATTGGGCAATGATGCCGACATTGAAATTGTCGAATCTCATCATCGTCATAAAGTGGATGCCCCTTCGGGAACGGCATTGGCGATGGGCGAAGCCATTGCAGATACCTTAAGCCGTGATTTATCAAAAGTAGCTGTTTATGGCCGCGAAGGCCAAACCGGTGCTCGCGAGCGCGAGACAATTGGTTTTGCCACTGTGCGTGGCGGAGATGTGGTGGGTGATCACACGGTAATGTTTATGGCCGACGGTGAACGTTTGGAGATCACCCATAAAGCCTCTAGCCGAATGGCCTTTGCTCGGGGTGCGGTGCGTGGCGCTGCGTGGTTAGTAGGCAAAGAGAACCGCTTATACTCCATGCGGGATGTGTTGGGATTGTAATTTTTTTATTTCGTTAGTTTTTTAAATGCGAATAAATTCTTCTGCGTGTTTTGGTGGGGCGTCGTAACTGTTGTAAATAAGGCCAAATTTCGCGGATGGTTTTGGCCTGAATGGAATAATACTAGCGCTATCTAGTGGTTCTCCAAATAGTGAAGACTGATCAACTAAGGCAATTCCTGCGCTTTTTTGTAAGTTGGCAGACTACGCCGAACTAGTTCTCTTCTGTATAGGGTTGTGCTCGTCCTCGTCCTAACCACCATGCTCCTCCTGAGCAATAAGTAATATTTTCATTGACCAAATCCTTTTCTAAAATAAACTTATTTTTTTAAATGTATTTGCTAATAATACCTTTCTACCCCGTGGTTTTGGTGTTAAATCTAATACTTAAAAGAAGTATGCTCCTCGCTATTTAGAGAAATTAATATATGAATGTTATTGTTTTGGGTGCGGGTGTTGTTGGTGTCAGCACCGCTTATTTTCTTGCGAAGAAAGGGTGCCGAGTCACTATTGTAGACAGGGCCGAATTACCGGGCCTTGGTTCCAGTTATGCCAATGGAGGGCAGCTTTCTTATAACTATCGAACTCCCATTGCCAATCCAAAGGTCTTGTCTCAATTGCCTAAAATTTTGCTAGGCTTTGACCCCGCATTTAAAATATATCCCTCATTTGATATAGCATTTTATAGCTGGGGTCTACGCTACCTATTAAGTTGTATGCCAAAAGCGTCGAATCATTCAGCTAAAGTTATGAAGGCTCTGGGTTGGCTTGCAAAAGAAAAAATAGCTGAAATAGTTGCCGAAACAAATATTGAATTTGATTATAAATTGCATGCAGGTAAGCTCTATGTTTACTATAACAATGCTGAATTAGAGAGCGTAGCCCATTCTGAAAAAAAATTACAAATATGGTCAAGAGATAAGATCGTAGAGTGTATTCCTTCGTTTTCTTCAAATTCCGATATTGTAGGCGGGGTATATGATTTCGCTGAAGATGCAGCGGATAGCCATAAGTTTTGTGTAGAGTTAGTGAATTTTTTGTTGTGTCGATACGATGTTACTTTACTATCTGAAACATCAGTCAAGGCGGTGGAAATAAAAAATGGAAGGGTTGCAAAAATTGTGACAGATAGAGGCAAACTTATAGGCGATCAGTATGTTCTGGCAATGGGGCCGCAAAGCACAGCGCTGGCTAAGTCAGTAGGGATTAAACTACCGATATACCCTATGAAAGGTTACAGCGTTACTGTGCCCGCGAGTGAGGGTTTGTCTGACCTCTCTATAACTGACCCCAAGACTAAGACAGTTTATTGTAAATTGGGTAAGCGCCTACGAATTGCCGGGTTTGCGGAGTTTTCCGGGTATGGGACTGCAATAAAGCAAAGCCGTATTAATCAGCTATTATCTAACGCTAAAAAATTTCTTCCAGAGGCTGGTGACTACACGCAAGTAATCGATAGTTGGTGTGGCTTGCGTCCCGCCACACCCGATAGTATTCCCATTGTTGGCCAATCTGTTTACGAAAACCTTTACCTTAATGTTGGTCACGGTATGCTGGGTTGGACGCATTCTACTGCAACGGGAGATATTATTAGTAATATGATGCTAAAAGAAAAGAGCGCTCTAAATACAGCTTCTCTTTCTTTGGATCGTTTTTAGACGTTCTTGGCTATAACTGAAGGTTATTCCTGCCTCTTTATTTTTTGGTTTTTATGTGTCGTTTCCTCCAAGCTTAAGACTAAGTTTAAGGCGTCTCGATATGAAAAAATTGTAATGCTGGAAAATGATGATTTCATTTGAATTTGGTTGTGCAGTGGAATGGGTTGTTGAGCTATCAGTGCTGTCTGGCTAGTGGACAAAAAAAACCGTTTGTATTCAATGCAGATGTTTTGGTTTGTAGGCCTTAAGTTTGCAAGTAATACCTTGCGCGCTTCATTACCATTCACTTTTTGCTCGGTGAACACTTTCATAGCCGGTGAGCTTGTGATGTTTGGCGCCAAATTAACTGTGAAAATAGCGTGAATACACTCTGTTTGCTCTATATATGACTCAAAGTTTGCGTATTGCTGTCCCCTGACTATATTTAATAGGCAAACGTTTTATTGATGATCTACCGAGAGTTTTTTAATTCAGTTGATATTTCGTAAAACCCTCACGAACTTTGTTCGATGCAGTCAATAATGATTGCTTGAACGGTAATTGAGATAAACTATGTCACTGCAAATCATTCCTAGCCAAGCTATGCCTTCAAGTAAAGACGCTATAAGTAAAAATATACTGTTGACTGTGGATGATAGTGTGGCGGGTTCCTGTGAAGAGGCTTTAGAGATACTCAAAGGTTTTCAGCCTGCTTGTTGCCTCGTGAACCATCAGCTTCCAGCTGATAACGGCTTAGAGTTTTTAAAAACTGTTCGACGTTTATAGCAGGGTGATAATATTCCAGTCGTCATTATGACGGGAGAGGGCGATGAAAAAATTGCTGTTGAGATGATGCGCAATGGCGCTCAAGACT
The DNA here is from genome assembly GCA_047629215.1 of Cellvibrionaceae bacterium. Lineage (GTDB taxonomy): Bacteria > Pseudomonadota > Gammaproteobacteria > Pseudomonadales > Cellvibrionaceae > CANLBN01. The sequence continues at coordinate 24,511 of JBLHWO010000004.1, forward strand.
ATTTGGTAAAACACGATGTGAGTTCATCTAGTCTTGTTCGCAGTATTAAAACTGCAGTCCACACCTGTGAGTTACAGGCTAAGTTAGGACGCTCAGCGCGCCATGATAATCTAACCGGCTTACTCAATCGCAGTTTATTTCTCGATCGCATATACACCTCGATATCTAAGGGAAACCGATATGGTCATGCTTGCTTTTGGTTGTATATTGATGTCGATAATTTTAAACAAATTAATGATCAGTACGGTCATGAAGCAGGTGATATTGTATTAAAAGCGGTAGGCGATCGTGTTAAACAAAGCTGCCGAGGCAATGTATCGATCCAAGCGCACAGGAAAGGATTGGTGTTTTCAATTTACCCAAACGCAGAAAAAGCAATGGGAGCGCCGCAACCATTTGGAGTCACTATTTCCTAAGGTTTTGGAGAACAATGAACTGTCTTTAGTCTATCACCAATGTAAAAACAGAATCTATGCACCGCCGGTTAGATAGTCTCCTGACAACCATACAAAATCTGTCGATGAAATTATTGAGCTAATAGAGCGCTTGAACTTATTTGATGTCTATCATGTTTGGACGATAGACGCAGCTTTTGGGTAGTTATATCAATGGCTGGACAGCGATCCGACTCTAAATTTGTGGCTTAATCTTCCTGCTAATCAATGGCACAGTAATGTAGTGGCGGACTGTTTGCAAAGGGCTATGAGTCGCTACAATATTCGGCCAGATCCAATCGAACTGGAAATTACCGAAACAACATTCATGAAGCCTCCAGAGCTTAGCACCAAACTATTGCAGGGTATGCAAGAGGAAGGAGTAAGAATTGCTATTGATGACTTTGGCACCGGCTATAGCTCTATGTCCTACCTTACCTATTAGTACCGTAAAGATAGATGGCTCTTTCTTTACGAAGATAGAAACAGATTTACGCAGCCGTAAAGTGATAGAGGTGGTAACAGCATTTGGACACAGCTTAGGTTTACAAATCGTGGCAGAGGGCGTTGAAACGGAAGCACAGTATATTATTGTGCGAGATGTCGGTTGTGATTTGATTCAGGGTTTTTACTTTAGTAGGCCAAGGTTTGGTGTCGATTTTTGGTCATATTTTCCCGCTTAATATATTACATTATCTACGTTGAATGTAGTTTGAGTGATGAAAAATGATGAGGGTCAGTTATTGAAAAGCGAGATAACATTTTTCATGTGTTAATTTTTTGGTTAATACCGCATACCAAGTAAATAACTATCGCTAATGGTTAGTCTGAATGGTTAGTCGCCAAGTATTTTTTTGAATGGCGAGGTCATTATTGGGCCTAGATACTTGAACCTGGAAGGGCTCTATTGGTGACGTAAGCTATAGCGTTATTTTGGATTTAAATTGTAAATTTATCTCGTTAATCTTTTGATTTAATTGAAATTTTTACTTTATTGCCGCTCGTAATATATTCTCTAGTATTGTGCTACGCTATAATGGTGGAGTTCTAATATTAGCGTGGATCAAAAGCATGTTTAAGCAATACTCTTTTATGCTCATTGTTATCATTAGTGCTTCATTTTTTGATGGTAATGCTTCTGCTTCTATAGCAGGTATGTCTATAGGGGAGCAGTCTGCAACAGATAATAAGGTGATGCGTTTATATCACGATGCGGATTGGTCCAACCATGTGGAATCTGCAGAATCTATTTGGCGTGGTGTCGAATTAGCTTTGTCTGAAGTTAACCACACTGTTCAGGGTTACCGAATAGAGTGGATTAAAAAAAACCATAGAGGCAACGTGGTTCGTAGTTTGCGTAATAATAGTGACTTCTTAAAAGACGATAAGGCGCTAGCCATCATATCGGGTATTCATTCGCCGCCACTGATTAAAAACCGCAGCTTTATTAATGAAAATAAAATACTAACCTTGGTGCCATGGGCTGCTGGTGGACCCATTACGCGCTACCCGTCCACTAATAATTGGGTGTTTCGCTTATCGGTGGATGACACCAGAGCGGGCGGTGTGCTGGTTAATTACGCTTTAAAATTCAAAGCGTGTAAGCAGCCCCATTTATTGTTGGAGAACTCACCTTGGGGTGACTCTAATCTTAAAAATATGGCAGTGGCTCTAAAAAAGAGTAATATCCCCATTCCTAATGTGACACGATTTAGTTGGAACGTAAAAAGCTTTACTGCATCGGCAATGTTGCTAGATATAGTGGACAAGGGTGCGGATTGTATTTTGTTTGTCTCTAATGCTCCAGAAGGCATTCAATTTGCCGAAGCCATGACGAGGTTAAACCCATCTAAGAGGCTTCCTATTATCAGCCATTGGGGGATTACAGCGGGTGATTTTCATGAAAGAATTGATGCGGCTAAACGTAAGGAAATTGATCTGAGTTTTATCCAATCATGCTTTTCCTTTAATCAGATGCCGTTATCAACTAAAGGTCTTAGCGTATTGAATAAAGCAAAAAAATTATTTCCCAATGCAATAAAATCAGCTAAAGATATTCATTCTCCCGTTGGCTTTATTCATGGCTATGATCTAACAAAATTATTACTAGCCGCAATGGGCTCAGTCACCCTAGGCGATGACGTAAAAGAAAATAAAGCCCTTGTTCGATCAGCCTTAGAAGCCATTAATAAACCGATAGAAGGTCTTGTTAAGACATACTCAAAACCTTTTAGTGTCTATAGCAAAACGAATATCGATGCACATGAAGCATTAGGAGAAAACGATTACTGCATGGCTTTTTATAATGAAGATAATTCTATCATTTTACATAAAGAGTCGATATAAAGAATTTATATCAGGAGTTGAAAAAATAGTATGTGGAAATTTAACTCCAATAATATAGATAGTGAGCGTTCTATTGTTCGCTTAATTGTTATATTTGTATTAGTCTCTGTAACGCTTTTTTTGCTTTTAAGTTTATTTTTACTGCTCCCGCGCATAGATACAGTATTTAACAGCCTGCAGACCGAGTCTGAACAAAAAACAGTAACAATATATTCCGAACAGTTAAGACAATATATTAAAGCCAGGGAGCTAGCTGTCCATGATATTGCTAATAATCATTTTGTTACCAATGCCGTATTGTTGGCTGATGGCAATAATACGGCATTTAAAGATTATATTGTAGCGGCCTATTTACTGGGTGAAAATCCAATATTGACAGTGCTGGATGTTGAAGGCCAAGTATTGTTTAGTGAATTAGACGATGTGATTGAATACCCGTGGGCAATGCCTTTACTGAATTTTCCTGAGGATGATGGGATAACACATACTGAAGTAACGGCTGCTGGAGAAGAAAAGCCTCAGCGTCTGAATGTTGTAAATAATAGCGATATTACTAAGGGTTGGTTTGAACTTGCGGTGCCCGTATTTTATGAGCGTAGTGTGGAAGGTATATTGGTTGCTCGTTTTGATGCGTCGCCTAGTAAAATTTATAAGTTCACCGTTGACGTTAGTGCTGAAAGCGCCGTCTCTTATGGAAAAGGCGGTCGCATGGTAAGTTCTAATTACAGCGCTATTATTCTTCCCAGTAAACAATCATTATTAATTGAAGCGTACGGGCTTAACTTTACGCATACTGCGAGCCGCAAGCATGCTGAGCTGCAGAAAAAATCTTTCTTAGGGGGGCTTGTTTTTAGTGTTTTACTTGGCGCCGCTATTATCTTTTTATTATTGTTTTTGTTGGGCCGAAGAATTATTCTTCAGCCCTATCTGAATTTGGTTGAGGCTAAAGAGCTTTTAGTCAAAAGAGAGAAAGAAATTAATGCCAATTTGATTTTTCAGTCTCTTGTTTTTGAAAGTATTCCAGATTTAACCTTTGTTAAAGATGAAGGTTTTCGAATCGTACAAGCTAATCAAGCATTTTTAAATGCTTATCCTGAATCAATGCGAGACTCCATTGTTGGAACGACGTCCATTGAAAGTTTTTCTCCTGAAGAGGCAGAGGCGTTTTTAGAATATGATAGAGAGGCCTTTGAAAAAGGATTTTCTCAAACAGAAGAAACAATATTATTTCCCGATGGTGTTGAGCGCATCTTGAGCACCAAAAAAGTACGTTTTCAGGGATTGGACGGTCAAAATTTTATATTGGGCCTGGCTCGCGATGTTACCGATATTAAAGCCGCTGAAAATAAGCTAAGACAAGCCAATATCGAATTAGAAGAGTTTGCCTATCGCACTTCCCATGATTTACGTTCACCACTAGTGTCGTCTTTAGGGATGTTAAATGTTATTGAAAAGGATGTTGAGAATAATGAGGTTGTTAGAGCAAAGCAGTGTATTGGGTTAGTTAGAAAATCTCTGGTGAATTTAGATGATTTAGTAAAAGATATTTTGACGTTAACGAAGTTAAGGAATGTCGAAGAAAAAAAAGAGTGGGTTGATATTGATGAGGTCGTAGATGCTACACTTGAAAGTTTTTTACAAATGGATGGGTTTTATAGTATTGAATTTAAAAAAGAGTTATTGCATGATAATTTGATATTGGTTGAGCGTAGTCGTTTTGTCATGATTCTCGAAAATTTGATCTCTAATGCGATTAAATACTATGATCCTAGTAAGGAAAGTCCGCAAGTTGTAATAACGTCAAGAACAGAAAAACGAAAAATTATTTTTTCTGTTTCAGATAATGGTCTGGGTATTCCAGAGAGTCAACATAAAAAAATATTCTCTATGTTTAAGCGTTTTCATCCGAGAACCTCTTTTGGTTCTGGTTTGGGTTTATATATGGTTAAAAAGAGCGCAGATTTTTTGGGGGGAGCTATTAACTATGAGGCCTTAGAGGCTGGTTCATGTTTTGTTTTGTCTTTGCCTATCAATACACCTGAATAGTGTAAAGGAAGTAGACTCATGAAAATACAGAACCTAATGACAATTGATGATAGCGAAGGCGATCAAATGCTAGCCAAACGTATCATTGAAGAGCCTGATCCGGCTATTAACGTTATTCAAGCTTATGATGGTCAGGAAGGTTTAGATACGCTGTTGGCTGAATCATCTTTAAAATCAGATGTTTTCTTTAGATATTAAAATGCCGAGAATCGGCAGGCATGAATTTTTAGAGGGGCTCAGTAACTTAAAGGCTGCGAGTATTGTTGTCTTAATGCTAACGTCATCGGACCAAAAAATTGATAAGCAAAAAAGCCTACAATATAGTTTCGTTAAGCGCTATGCAGAAAAGCCAGTTGTATTGGATTTTTTAAAGGAGTTGTCATTAGCTTGAACCTGAGGTGGGTCAGGGTAGCCAATTCTTTGTTAGTCTACATAGGGGAACAGAAGGTCAGGAATAGATCTGTCTGTCGATGAAGAGTATTTGCAGCAGCTCATACGCACTATTTTCCATGTGATGGGTGAGACTTTACGCGTGGCAGTCGGTTTTTTAAAACTGTGATTAGAAAAATATGTCGATAACTTAGACGAAAAAGCAAACAAATACTTGTCGCTTATACAAAGAAGGTGGTGAAAAAACACAAGACAGGTTGATTGCTTTATCTTGTTACGCACGATTTTATGATGTTCCCGATTATCCCGTCGATTATGATCTAAACGAATTATGTAAAAAAACTATTGAGTCCTCCGGACTTGACGAATTTTGCTGTAGAAGATTTGCCGGTAGTGAATGGTTATGAGTATTTATAGCTTGAATATTTTGCTGAGGCAGTTGGTAACGTCGCAAGGCATTCTAGCGGCATTGACAGTATTCGTTGCTGTACTATAATTATACAGCTAACGACGTTATACGTATTTGTGATGTGGATAATGGGGTGGGTTTGACCGCCAAGCAGAAAGAAATGGCAATTATGCCTTTCAGAACCATTCAGGGTGCTGGAACGGCTGGTGTGGGTATGGGCTTGCGATAGTTAAGCGAACAGCTGAACTGCAAGGAGGACATCTGACATTGGAAGATAATCCAAGGTAGGAGGCTGGCCTTCAAGTTAGTCTTAACCTACCGCTGGACCGGCTTAACCCGAACCTACTGCGACCACATGAAATACCTTGGCTGTTGTTCGCTTTGTCCATAAGCTCTGATTATGGACCTGCTATGGGTAAGTAACCTCAGTGAAGTCTTGTTTAGCGAAAAGTTGATTTATTATCTTACTTTGACTGTGTCAACGCTAAGTGTTGCTTAATTAGTTAATTGATTGATTGAAAGGTAGTAAAGTATTTTCGATGAACGGGTTTAAAAGGTTCATTTTGTACTCTATGCACGGAGAAACGTAATGACCAAAATAGTAAATTCAATAATTCTGTCCGCTGATTTAAACCGTCGTGAGGGGAGAGTGTTCCAAGCGAAAGTATATACTAACCGACAGCGGGCCATTGATTTTGTATGGATGTATATTCCAAGCTTTTGCGTTTATTGCTCTTATACTGGTCAGCTGTATACTAATTATGATCTTTACAATTTAGAGAACACATCTGGTGTTATTGTGCTTCCTAAAAACCATCATGACACGTTTAATTTCAGTGGAGAAAATTCGGTTTTTAAGACAAAGTTTGTAATGGCCACAAGCTCTAATTTGAAGAAAACAAAGCTCTTGGATTTGCGGCAACCCGGAAATATTAAATCGCTACAAACGAATTTATTTAACCTTGCTTTAGAAAAGCGCCTATTGCCCGTCGTTCTCAAATCAGATTTGAGGAGACTTAAAAATGACTTGCCTTATTTATCAATACATACACTGGATCTAGCCAATCTTCCCTCCATGTCGGATTTCAGATTATCTCAAATAGAGGCAGCGGTACTAGACAGGCTTGAATCTTCTCCGCTCAGTCGCTAAGGTCTTTAAAAGCGATAGGCGCCATTTTCTGGACGGACTTATGCTGCTAACGCAATATATTGTTGGTGTACAGGAAGGCAGATGTCGGGTAACCGTTCTTTCCTAGGGATGTGCGCAAGCTCAATGCCCGCAAGGGAGGTACTGGCAGAATGGAAGGCCTTAAAGCTAACATAGGCTAGGTGAGTTTTTTGATGAATCAATGATTAATCTCAGCGAAATTATTTAAATATTTGACCTGTATGTAGTGATTAAACAGAAAAAGCCAGCAAGGAAAAATAGCAGGTTGATACTTTTCATAAGTAAGGTGTCGTCATGCCCTCATAGCGATATTTTTTGCGTTGTTTACCCATGTCATCGCTGGTTATAGTGTGGAAGTAGCGAGGTCGATGAAAATTGATGAACCGATAAAGGTAGATACTGTTTAATTGGCTCAACTCTCTGGTGTAGTGTTGGGGTGTGGCTATAGCCGCATAACTTTCGAATGACCGAGCCGTTTTTACTTTCAACTAATCTATTATCGTTACTGCGACGAGCACGTGATTTAGTAAGCCCAATGCGGAATTTTTCGAGTAGTTCAGCCACGCTCACAACGTTTTTCGAGAGCAGTGCCACTGGGCTGCTCATGCAGTTCATCCACTCGCTCTAATAGCCGAATATTTGCATCGTTGTAGGTTCGCGTAAAGCCATTGCATCGGGTCCGTTTTAAGCGGGCAAGCCCAGTATTAGTATACCGTCGTATCAGCCGCTTGGTTTGCGTATGAGAATAACCCGCTACCGTCAGCAAGTAACGATACCTTTTACTTTTCTTATTCAATTGTAGCCAATGCTGGTTAACCAGTGACGTGTTTAGCCATTGATAGCACTCTTGCTTGTTACTTGTAACATTAAAGGCCACAGCTAGTGTGCCGTCGAGGGATTGCTTTGCAGGATCTAGGGTATTGCGTTGCTCTAGCATCATGGTCGTTTTCATCCTGTGATCATGAGTGACTTAAGGCCCATCTCATATTGGATAAGACTCTTTGTAGACATGAAGCCCCAACCTAACGTAAAATAGTTCTCCAGCCAAAGAGGGGTTTAAGCGTAAATCCAACCCTTCCAAGAAGCGAGGTGAATACGATATTAAGACCATTATCGTCCGTTCATCTCGCTTTTTTATGACCAATCATTTGATGCTATTACCTCGATATTTGGGGTGATCAAGCTCTCTTAGAGGTCTTTAACAACAAATTCATTTCATCGTCGGCCCTGTTTTTGTCTGTAGCAGCGAATACTAGCGCGCACAGACATAACATACGGTAACAGCAAATGGGTAAAGCAGAGGAGAATATTTTGATCAGTCCCGCGCAAGGCAGAAGTGCTATCGCCTCAGAAACGAGCACCTTAGGAGGCAGTATTTTGGGAGGTGACGCTATAAATAGCGTGCTAGGCAGCGATAGTCGAAAACCCGCACTCCTTGTCTTAGCCGACGGTAGTGTTTTTAGGGGCACGGCTATTGGAGCCGATGGTATTACTGTGGGTGAAGTCGTATTTAATACTGCGATGTCGGGTTATCAAGAGATCTTGACGGATCCGTCTTACGCCAAGCAAATTGTCACGCTAACCTGTCCACATATAGGTAATGTCGGGGTTAATAAAGAAGACGAGGAATCCGAAAAAATATGGTCTGCGGGTTTGGTTATTCGGGATTTGCCTGCGATTGCCAGCAATTTCCGTAGCCAGCAAACTTTAGATGTCTATCTGAAAACGCGAAACATTATCGGTATAGCTGATATTGATACCCGCAAGCTGACGAGAATGCTGAGAGAAAAAGGCGCTCAGAATGGCTGCATCATGGCGGGTGACTCCATCGATGAAAAAGAAGCGTTGACCGCTGCGCAAAATTTCCCTGGACTTAAAGGCCTGGACTTAGCGAAACAAGTCAGCAGTGTAGATACTTACGCATGGCAAGAAGGTAGCTGGTTTTTAGGGGGCGGTTTCCGCAAGCCGGCGCCTGCCTTGTTTAAAGTAGTCGCTTATGATTATGGCGTGAAACACAATATTTTAAGAATGTTAGCTGATCGTGGTTGCGACTTAACGATTGTTCCCGCGCAAACACCGGCAGAAGAAGTCTTAGCAATGAAGCCCGACGGCATTTTCTTGTCTAATGGTCCCGGTGATCCAGAGCCTTGTGATTATGCGATTACAGCAATTCGGACTTTCTTAGAGAAAGATATTCCACTGTTTGGTATTTGTTTGGGGCACCAGCTGTTAGCGCTTGCCAGCGGCGGCAAGACTGTAAAAATGAAATTTGGGCACCACGGCGGTAACCACCCAGTTCAGGATTTACACACCGGTCAAGTTATGATTACGAGTCAGAACCACGGCTTTGCTGTTGATGAAGCTAGCTTGCCTGAAAATGTAAAAGCGACCCATAAATCATTGTTTGATAACTCTCTGCAAGGGATTCATTTAACCAACAAGCCCGCCTTTAGTTTTCAGGGGCATCCAGAAGCGAGCCCTGGGCCTCATGATGCAGCTCCTTTGTTCGATTATTTTATTGAATTAATGCAAAAAGAAAGTTAACTACTTTGTAGCAACAGCAAGTAGGTTGTTGTTACAAGCTTATTAGTGAAACGAGAAATATGCCTAAAAGAACAGACTTAAAGAGTATTTTGATTATCGGTGCCGGTCCGATTGTGATTGGCCAAGCGTGTGAGTTTGACTATTCTGGGGCGCAAGCCTGTAAAGCTTTGAGAGAAGAAGGTTACCGCGTTATTTTGGTTAACTCCAACCCCGCCACCATTATGACTGACCCATCGATGGCCGATGCAACTTATATCGAGCCGATTACGTGGGAAGCGGTTGCTAAAATTGTTGATAAAGAGCGCCCCGATGCAATTTTGCCTACCATGGGTGGACAAACTGCGCTTAATTGTGCTTTGGCGCTTCATGAAAACGGTGTGCTTGAAAAATATAATGTCGAATTGATTGGCGCAAACTACGAAGCGATCCATAAAGCTGAAGATCGAAGTGCTTTCGATAAAGCAATGAAAAAAATCGGTTTAGAGTGTGCTCGTGCCGATATCGTCCACACCATGGATGAAGCCATAAAGGTTCCGAAGAAATTCGGTTTTCCCGTTATTATTCGCCCTTCGTTTACCATGGGTGGTTCCGGCGGTGGCATCGCTTACAACTGGGAAGAGTTTGAAGAAATTTGCCAACGTGGTTTTGATTTGTCACCCACCAATGAACTGTTGATTGATGAGTCTTTGCTGGGCTGGAAGGAATATGAAATGGAAGTGGTTCGCGATAAAAATGATAATTGTATTATTGTCTGTTCTATCGAAAATTTTGACCCTATGGGTGTGCATACTGGCGATTCCATTACCGTTGCGCCAGCGCAAACCTTAACGGATAAAGAACTACAAGTTATGCGTAATGCCTCTCTGGCAGTGCTGCGTGAAATTGGTGTCGAAACTGGTGGCTCTAATGTTCAATTTGCGGTTAACCCAGAAGATGGTCGCCTCGTTGTTATTGAGATGAACCCCCGCGTATCGCGCTCCTCGGCTCTGGCTTCTAAAGCCACTGGCTTTCCTATCGCAAGAGTAGCGGCAAAGTTAGCGGTTGGCTATACCTTAGATGAATTGCAAAATGATATTACGGGTGGAGCAACGCCGGCATCGTTTGAGCCGAGTATTGATTACGTTGTTACAAAAATCCCTCGCTTTACGTTTGAAAAATTTGGTGATGCCGATGCGCGCTTAACCACACAAATGAAATCGGTAGGCGAGGTGATGGCGATTGGTCGTACCTTCCAAGAGTCTTTGCAAAAAGCCTTGCGTGGTTTAGAGGTAGGCTCTGCTGGTTTTGAACCTATCGTCGATCTTGAGTCTGACGGCGCTATGAGTAAAATTCGTCGCGACTTGTCGACTCCTGGTGCCGAGCGTATTTGGTATGTGGGTGACGCCTTCCGTGCTGGCATGACGGTAGATGAAGCCTTTGATTTATCGGCGATAGATCCTTGGTTCTTGGTTCAAATAAAAGAATTGATTGATCTTGAGCAGGTGCTGAGTGAAATAACTTTAAGCGATCTAAGTGCTGAGAATATGCGTTCATTGAAACGTAAAGGTTTTGCTGATATGCGCCTTGCAGTTTTATTAAATGAAACCGAAAAATCGGTGAGAGATTATCGCCATTCTTTGCTCATTTTTCCTGTTTATAAGCGAGTTGATACCTGTGCGGGTGAATTTTCTTCACCCACAGCGTATATGTATTCAACCTATGAAGAAGAGTGCGAAGCTCGGCCCTCAAATAAAAATAAAATTATGGTATTGGGTGGCGGTCCTAACCGGATAGGCCAAGGTATTGAATTTGATTACTGCTGTGTACATGCCGCATTGGCGATGCGAGAAGACGGTTACGAAACCATTATGGTTAACTGTAATCCAGAAACGGTTTCAACCGATTACGACACCTCCGATCGATTGTACTTTGAGCCGGTCACCCTAGAAGACGTGCTAGAAATTGTTGCGAAAGAAAAGCCGAAGGGCGTTATCGTTCAGTTTGGTGGGCAAACGCCGCTTAAATTAGCGCGTGCATTAGAGGCGGAAGGCGTACCCATTATTGGCACTTCGCCAGATGCGATTGATCGCGCAGAAGATCGCGAACGCTTCCAGGTTATGATTCAAGATTTAGGTTTAAAGCAACCATCTAACGCTATTGTTCGCTCGACTGAAGAAGCGCTGAATGTTGCTGATGGAGTGGGTTATCCTTTGGTCGTGCGTCCATCTTATGTGCTGGGTGGTCGTGCAATGGAAATTGTTTATAACGTCAAAGAATTAAAATCTTATATGACAGAAGCAGTGCAAGCGTCTAACGATGCGCCGGTTTTATTAGACCATTTTTTAAATGCGGCTATCGAAGTCGATATTGATGCGGTTAGTGACGGTAAACAAGTCGTAATTGGTGCCATTATGCAGCACATTGAACAGTGTGGCGTTCACTCTGGTGACTCAGCTTGTTCCTTGCCGCCTTATTCTCTTCCTGAATCCGTGCAAGATGAAATGCGCGAGCAAGTTAAAAAGATGGCAATTGAGTTGGGCGTTATTGGCTTAATGAATGTGCAGTTAGCCTATCAAGATAATGAAATCTATGTCATTGAAGTTAACCCACGAGCCTCTAGAACCGTTCCATTTGTGTCTAAATGTATTGGCACGTCCTTGGCAAAAATTGCCGCACGTTGTCAAGCGGGTAGCACCTTAGCCGAGCAAGGCTTTACTAAAGAAATTGTGCCTGATTATTTTAGCGTTAAAGAAGCTGTTTTTCCGTTTAATAAATTCCCAGCGGTTGATCCTATCTTAGGCCCTGAAATGAAATCAACCGGTGAAGTCATGGGTGTTGGTGATACCTTTGCTGAAGCGTATGGTAAGGCGCAAATAGGCGCTGGTTCAGCTATTCCCACATCAGGTAAAGCCTTTATTAGCGTGCGTGATTTCGATAAGCCCGGTATTATTGCCGTAGCAAAAGATTTTTCTGAGTTGGGTTTTGATATTGTTGCTACGCGCGGTACTGGCGCGATATTAACAGAAGCTGGTTTGAGTGTGACCATTGTTAATAAGGTAGCAGAGGGTCGCCCGCATATCGTCGATATGATTAAAAACAAAGAGATCACCCTGGTGTTAAATACCACTGAGGGCAAGCAAGCGATTAAAGACTCTGCCAGTATTCGTCGCAGCGCAGAAAATCATTCTGTATACTACACAACAACCCTAGCCGCTGGCGAAGCCATTTGCTTGGCGTTAAAATTTGGACAAGATTACGATGTTAGGCGTTTACAAGATCTACATAAACGCATAACACAGTAAAAATAGAGAAGATGATGAATAAAGTTCCTATGACAAAAGCAGGTGCCGATGCCTTGCAAGCAGAACTAGATGATTTAAAAAAAGTACAGCGGCCACGCATAGTGCAAGCTATTGCTGAAGCGCGTGAGCACGGTGATTTAAAAGAAAACGCTGAATACCACGCGGCACGTGATCAACAAAGTTTTTGTGAGGGTCGTCTTCAGGAAATTGAAGCTAAATTATCTTTCGCACAAATTATCGATATCAACAGTATTCCCGAAAGTGAAAGAGTTATATTCGGGACGACTATCGAAATTCTAAATGTTGATACGGATAAAATGGTTAAGTATCAAATTGTTGGCGACGATGAAGCCAGTATAAAAAACGGAAAAATATCCTATAGTTCGCCTATTGCGCGTGGCTTAATTGGTAAATCCGTTGGCGATGAAGTCACGATTAAAACACCTTCCGGTGAAGTGGTTTACGAAATTGATAGCGTAAAACATATTTAAAATTTGGATTTATCGTTTAGCGGCAGTTAAATAGAATAAGCTCAGTTTTCTGACTATTGAAAGGGTTGGTATAGGAATGATAAAGCCACTGATGGGCGTTACGATTTAGGTAGATAGTGTGTTTTCTACCTAAATCGAGCTTCATGCAGTGTTTTAAGTGTTATCCGAACCATTGCAGTTAGAATCGATAGCGTCGTCGGCGGTCTCAGGCGCATTATCATAAATACTATTGTCAGTATCGTCACAGTCGCGTTGTCCAGCCCAGTTCTGAGTGTATACCCCATCTCCGTCCCGATCTGTTCCGTAGTTAGCAAAAAAGGGAACATAATATCCCGTTGCTACGCCACCACAGGCAGTTAGCGCTAAGGTACTTAAACAGAGGGCTAGTGTTTTTGTTGGGTTAAATGGCAGGTTGAATATCCGCATTATGTAAAGCTCCATGGGTAAAGTAACTTGAGTTGATATTAAGGTAGGGGAATAAAAGTTAAAATTTTTATTTTTGTGTATAAAAATAGGCATTATTTGTATAGAAACCCTAGAAAACTTCCAGTAAATCCTCGATTATTTTACAGAATGTTGTATTTTCTTCCTCGGGGAAGGACGGTCCCGTCATAACCAAAAAAGCCGTCGTACTTCTCCAAGGAGCAATGGAATGGAAAGGTCTAGGTATAAATGACACCTCTGGTGTAATGGAGGTTACATATCAAGGTGTCATTGGGTACTTAGTTGAAATAACTAATCATAACACCTGCCGCAATGGCAGAGCCAATAACACCCGCTACGTTGGGGCCCATTGCGTGCATCAACAAGAAGTTCTGGCTGTTAGCTTCTAGCCCCACTTTATTTGAGACTCGAGCGGCCATAGGGACAGCCGATACTCCGGCAGAACCGATGAGTGGATTAATCTTTGTCGTTAAAAATAGATTCATAAATTTAGCCATTAATACGCCGGCTGCGGTACCGATACAAAACGCCACCAAGCCCAGGCTTAAAATACCTAATGTCTCTAGGTTTAAGAAGCTTTCAGAACTCATTTTGGCGCCAACGCCCAAGCCAAGGAAGATGGTAACAATATTGATTAACGCATTCTGTACGGTATCGCTTAAACGTTCCACTACACCGCATTCTTTCATTAAGTTACCAAAGCAGAACATCCCGAGTAGAGGTACCGCACTGGGTAGAAACAAGCCTATGAGGACCAATACTGTGATCGGAAAGCAAATCTTTTCGGCTTTAGAAACAGGACGCAGTTGCTTCATCTCGATCTTACGTTCTGCTGGGCTGGTCAGTGCCTTCATGATAGGCGGTTGAATAAGGGGTACTAAGGCCATATAGGAGTAAGCTGAAACAGCAATCGCGCCCAGTAATTCGGGTGCTAATTTACTGGCAACGAAGATCGATGTGGGCCCATCTGCACCACCAATAATCCCGATGGCAGCGGCTTGCATAAGAGAAAAATCGACCAAGCCGGTGGAGGTCAGTGCCATAGCCCCTATCACCGTAGCAAATATACCAAACTGTGCCGCCGCGCCAAGAAACAACATCTTAGGGTTGGCCAGCAAGGGGCCGAAATCTGTCATGGCACCCACACCCATAAAGATCATCAGAGGAAAAATACCCGTTTCAATACCAATATGAAAAATATAGTAAAGTAGTCCGCCGGCTGTTTCCAAATGCCCCTGTGCATCATAGGTAGGCTCGGCATACATGCCCGCTCCGGGTATATTAACCAACAAGGTTCCCATGCCGATGGGTAGCAGTAGTAGAGGCTCAAACTTACGTACGATCGCCAAATAGAGTAGTCCTAGACCGACAAGCATCATAGCCCCCTGGCCTAGAGTTAAGTTTGCAAGACCGGAGTTCAGCAATAGAGAGTTAAGCTTTTCCATTTCTATCCTTTCACAATACGAGTAGGGTATCGCCAACAGCGACGGAATCGCCAGCGTTCACATTAATACTTGAAACAACACCCGCTGAGTTTGCTTTGATTTCGGTTTCCATTTTCATGGCTTCCAGAATAATCAGTGTGTCGCCTTCATTCACTCGTTGGCCCTGCTTCACATGGATTTTGAAAATATTTCCGGCTAATGGGGCGATGATAGGTGTCCGCTACCAGGGGCAGCATTGCTGTTATTTACTGCACTAGTATCCACACCATTTTCAACGTCGGTTACATAAGTTTGACCATTAACATTAACCGTCACTTTGCCATCGTTATGCACTTCAGCAATATAATTTTTTCCGTTGAGGGGACAGGCTCAAAGGCATCAGCATGACCACGGTTTTTAAGAAACTTTAAGCCTATCTGTGGGAACAAAGCGAGTGTCAGAGTGTCATCTATTTTATTGTCCGCCAGTGCAAACCCAGATGCTTTTGATTCATCTTCTAGTTGAGCAATTAAATTGTCCATCTCAGGCTCGATGAGGTCTGCTGGGCGGCAAGTAATGGCTTCGCTACCGTCTAGTACACGGTCTTGTAATTCTTTATTGAATGCAGATGGCGCCGCACCATATTCACCTTTTAAAATCCCCTGCGTTTCTTTAGATATACTTTTATAGCGTTCGCCAGTCAGAATATTCAGTACAGCTTGACTGCCTACTATCTGTGAAGTCGGGGTCACTAGAGGAATATAGCCGAGATCTTCACGCACTCGGGGAATTTCGTTCAGTACTTCATCAAACTTATCAGCGGCCCCTTGCTCTTTCAGTTGGCTCTCCATGTTGGTCAACATGCCACCAGGCACTTGAGCAATAAGAATACGCGAGTCAACGCCTCGTAAAGCGCCTTCAAATTTAGAATATTTTTTACGAATATCACGAAAGTAAGCGGCAATTTCTTCCAGTAAGACCATATCGAATTTAGGGTCACGTTTTGTCCCTGCTAAGGCGGAAACGATAGATTCGGTAGGTGAGTGACCGTAGGTCATCGACATTGACGATATGGCGGTATCGACGTTATCAATACCGGCTTCAATCGCTTTTAATATCGTCATTGATGATAAGCCCGCTGTCGCATGAGCATGCAGGGCTATGGGTATGTCTAATGCAATTTTTAATTCAGTTACTAGATCGAAAGCATCATAAGGAGTAAGGATTCCCGCCATATCTTTTATGGCTAATGAATGGGCCCCCATATCTTCGATGGTTTTAG
>JBLHWO010000005.1:0-40022 GCA_047629215.1 Cellvibrionaceae bacterium
AATAGACAGCGCCTCAAGACATCTGTTTATACTATCACGAGCACTAAAAATAACTTTCGAAACGCTGTTCAGCAGTTGCTCATTACTCATGATGGTTCATCAAGTTCCTGGTGCGCCTCTTTCGGTAGTTTGAATACGCTTACCGATGAAACTAGGTTTTTCAAATAACTTAGCATCCTGCCGGTTTCTTTTGCTTGTAAAACCAGCTCTTGTGTCGTCGCCACCGTGCTCTTTTTAAGCATAACTGCATGTTTGTGTAAGTCGGTGTTTAGAGCGTGTTGAATTTTTGAATGGTTCACAATTTTAGTCACCGCTTGGGCAAGATGAGACGTTGCCTCCTGTGTCTGCTTCATTGTGCTACCCGCTTTTTCTGCTTTCTTTGAGCCTTCGACAACTTGACTGATCGCTCGATTCATAATATTCGTGGCTTCTGTGGATTCAGCTTGAATACTATTGATTAGCGACGTTACCTGATCTGTGGATTCCCGAGCGATTTCTGATAAGCGCTGTACCTCATCGGCGACTACTGAAAAACCGCGCCCAGCCTCACCGGCAGCCACAGCTTGCATCCCCGCATTCAGTGCAAGAGTATGTGTTCTTCCCGAAATATCTTTAATGATCTCAATAATTGAACCAATCTCTTTCGATCGTTCTCCCAGACGTTTAATACTTTTTTCAGATTCACTGACAATACTACGAATTGCAACGATACTGTCTACGGTATTTTCCACGGCAACCAGTGCATCGCCTGTTAAATTGGAGGCGTTGGTTGACAGCTCATTACAATTACCTGCGAGGTCAGCCATGCTTTCCGTGGTCTTGGCAGACTTACTCAACGAAGCCAGTGCATTGCTCACCACTTTCCTTTGCATAGTGGATACCGTAGCCACCTTATCGTTTTGTTTGCTAACAATATTGGCCGCTTGCTCGAGTTGTTGAGCAACGTGAATAATGCTAGAAATAGTCGCTGCAGTTTCTTTGGTCATGATGTTGAGTGCATCAGCTATCGTACCGGTAATATCTTTACCCACGGGAACCTTTACCGTCAGGTCCTGATGACTTAAGCGCTCGGCTGCTTCAATAAGTTTTATTACGGAATTATTTAATTCTTTACTGATTTCATCTTGTTTTTCAATATCTTTGGCACGCTCATCTATTGTCACTTCTAAATTATTCATAGTTCTAAAGAGTCTGCGGCCTATAAAGAAAAAAGCGGTCAACATGATTATCAATACCGATGATAGAACGGTATAGAAAATAATGGTGAGGCTTGTAAATTTTTCTTCTAATACGAGGGCGTTTTCATTAGATTCTTCCGACAAATTGCTCACCACTGCACTGGTAACATCATTAAGCGATGCAAACTCCTGCGCTGTCGCTCGATCCGATTGAATCAATTTTTGCCTGCTTTCAGCTAGCACAAGAAATTTTTCAAAATAGTCATCAATCAATTTTTCGAGATCCATGTTTGTTTTTGAAGGGTGTTTTTTACTCTTGAACTTACTAATGAGATCAATAAAATAAAGACGCTCGCCCGCTAAATTCTCAACTTCCTGCGCATCGTCACGCGCTACAAAGTTTTTTTCATGATGCTGAATCTTAAGTGCAGATGCTAGCAATTGGTTGAGGATTAGAGATGCTTCGGCTTTTCGTGCTTTACTGACTGAGGTAAGATTATTTATTTCAACTAAAAGCTCATCAATGCTATCGGTCAAGCTTTTAAACGAGGATAATAATTCTCCTCGAACACCACTGGTATAGTCAAGACCATAATCAATATGATTTTGCGTGCTTTTGTTTACTAGATCGTCAATCTGTTGCTGTACAACACGTTGTAAGCTTACTGATTCTTTTTCAGTTTCCGAAAGATTTTCTGAAGACTCAATTTGTGTCGTCTCCTGATCAGCTTCCGACATGAGACGCTGATAATTTTCGTAATACTCTAATCGGCCTGTTGATAAAAAACTGTTGGCTGCTTCACGTGCTTTTTCCAATATCGATCTGACTTCTTCAAATGCCAGCAATAAACCCTTCGTTCTTTGAGAGTCTTTCTGTGCAACCTTATTAATCGACACTGTTACTTGGTAAGCAATACCAATCGCAAAAATACCTACTACTAGTACAATTGCTACAGCAGCAATATTGTTTAAACCCTTATATTGCCTTAAGTTAAACATGATGATCTCCAAAATCGGTTTTTTTAATTTAAATGCTAAACAGCTAATCCAGCCGTGGAAAAAAACTTTTTAAAATCCCATGCTAACCAATAAATATCAAGCTGATAGCACTTATAAACCGTTTTTTTTAGTGCCTCTGGTAGCAACGGAAACCGTTCTGTTACCACTGCCATCCCCAAATCAACTTGTATAGGCGCAGTATTTATGGGGATAGCCACACTCTCAGAACCTACACCTATAATGAGTAACTGATCGTTAGCTATTTGTTCTCGCTTGCCCTCAAATAAATGCAAGTTAAGGTCAAAGACTGGAACACTAATACCATCGACATTGGCCATGCCCAAAAACCATTTGGCCGCCGTTGGTAAGGGACACAACTGATAATCATCGATTACCCGGCTCACAATGTCTTGAGGTAAAAGCAAGCCAAAGTTATATAATCGTATACCATAAGCTAGATCTAACAAGTTATTGTCAGGGTATTTTTTTTCAGCTTGGCGAGAATCACATTCGACATTAGGAACCTTACTGGAATTATTTTTCTCTACCATTAGCCACCACCAATGTTTATATTTATAAAAAACAGAAAGCATATTAATTTTATTTGACAATGTCAGCGTACTGTCCAGTTATTTTGTGCATCATTACAAGTATTTTTTCGGATGCGTCTGCTATGGTAAAGGGAAAATAATCATCACCGCCCTTCTTTAAGCTAAATACAAATAAAGAATGTTGCGCCTTCACTTTTTTCAAGCCCGTTGATATGTCTTTTGTATTTATATTGGTAACCAGTAATTCATCTAATGTCACTTTGAATTCTCTCGATGCGGTGTCTAAATCACTCCGATAGCTGCTGTCATCAAAGCCCAAAGCTTTCATCATATAACGGTTTGCCATTCGTTGAGACAGCATCCTTTGCCGCCCAGATATATCGACGAACCTGAGGTTGGCATTAGATCCACTGGTTTGCAATGACTGTACTGCTGCATGGGAAGCCCGCAATAGTTGATCAGTTGCTTTTTTCACTTGGTCGACATGGATTCGTTTGGCTGGAGCTGAGGTTATGGCATTGACTTGCTCCCATATTGTCGACACCTCATCAAAACGACGTTTTTGGGCATCTGTTTGAGAGAAATTACTAAGTTCTGCCAGTTGCCGCTCAAATCTATCGCTACTATCCTTCAGGGATTGCTTGTATTTATCCGGTTTTACATCAAGTATTATCAGACAGTAGTTTTTGAATATGCGTTGACTCAGCATTCTTTGTGATCCAGCCACATCAACAGCAACACCGAGGCTATCGATTGCAGCGCTCACAGTTTGAACTCGCATCATCGACAACAGTAAAACTGAAAAAACGAAAAGTTTGTGAGTGTTAATGCCTTTGTTCATGGTTAAGCCTTTTCAATTATTGCGCCCATTAAAATTTCAAAAAATCTAACATAAATACTAAATGTTTACGAAGCGACGGACCTGCTGAAGAATTTCTTCACCTTCATAGGGCTTTCCAATCAATCCAGCCCCCCCTTGTTTTTCAGCCCATATTTTATCTGCATCACTGTTCTTACTGCTGACAAAAATAATGGGGATAGAGGCGGTCTCCTTATCCCCCTTAATAGTTCGACAGGCTTCAAAGCCACTCATCTCCTCCATAACAATATCCATAAAGATAAGGTTCGGCATCTGGCTGCAACTCAATTTAATTGCCTCAGGGCCAGAATTTGCGGTTATTATTTCGACATTTATTGAATCAAGTACTTCTTGCAAAGCCACTAAGTGAGTGTGGCTATCATCTACAATCAAGATTTTTTTCATTTGCATGCTAGTCGTCGCTCTTATAGTCAATGTAACCATGGAAACGTATACCTATCGGATACGTTTCCCTAAAATTTAGGTCTTTAGCGCACGCCTACTGTTGGTCATATCCCTTACAGTTGAGGCCCTTAGCTGATCGAAATAACGACTTAAATTTTATTATAGACTGCAATTATGGTCTGTAAAGGCAGTTCCTTAGATAGACATAGGGGTCAATAAATATCTCCACCTCATTCGGGTGGTATAGTTTACATCTCTGATTAAAACCTTTCCGAAACTTATCGCCCAGCTATGTAGTTAGAAAAAGATTTTAGCGGAAACGATTACGAATAATATTTCAGTGAACAAGGGCAAAGCCTGTTGCTCGGTGCAAAATATAATGTGATTAGATGGTGAGGTTAGGTCAGGCCGGATCATTGATACCCCAAGAGGACCTAGACGCCGGTTTGCTACATTGTCCATTAAAGGCCAGAAGATGATGAGGGGTTTTAGTGTAAATAACCATCGGGGACAGGATGTTAAAAATATATCCATCAGCAGTCTGGATATATGAGGGCAATGATTTTCCCCTCATATCAATTAATCTCGTAAACCGGAGTGGGTCGATAATAAGTAGGGTAAGGTCAGAGCGAAGGAACCGTTTTGTTTACTTCATTGCTCATCTAACTCAGACTTATTTAGATGTTCCATAAATTAGATTGTATGTCAGGGGCATAAAAAAGGCCGCTATCTCTAGCGGCCTTTTTTTGTACGTTACGTTTTAGCGCTTTTTCATGTGAGTATAATCGCGAGCAGTAGGTCCTGTATAAAGCTGTCTTGGGCGAGCGATCTTATAGCTTTCACTCACCATTTCTTTCCAGTGAGCAATCCAGCCAACAGTTCGTCCGGTGGCGAAGATAACAGTAAACATATTGGTGGGAATACCAATTGCTTTCATGATAATGCCTGAGTAGAAATCAACATTCGGGTAGAGTTTACGTTCGATAAAGTATTCGTCTTCTAGGGCGATTTGTTCGAGACGTTTGGCAATCGCAAGTTGAGTATCATTGTTAATGCCTAGTTCCGCTAAGACCTCATCACAGGTTTCTTTCATTACTTTGGCGCGAGGGTCAAAGTTTTTATAAACGCGATGCCCAAAACCCATCAAGCGGAAGTTGTCATTTTTGTCTTTGGCCTTTAATACATATTCGTCAATACGATCAACGGTGCCAATTTCATCGAGCATTTTAAGTACGGCTTCGTTAGCTCCGCCGTGAGCGGGCCCCCATAGTGCAGTAATGCCAGATGCAATACAGGCAAAGGGGTTGGCGCCAGATGAGCCGGCTAAACGAACGGTTGAAGTCGATGCATTTTGTTCGTGGTCGGCATGGAGTAAAAAGATTTTATCCATGGCTTTAGCAATAATAGGATTAACGTTTGGCTCATCGCAGGGAGTGCCAAACATCATATGCAAAAAATTCTCCGCATAGCTAAGTTCATTGCGGGGATACATGAACGGTTGGCCAATGTGATGTTTGTAGCACATCGCGGCGATCGTCGGTATTTTTGCAATCAATCGCAGAGCTGAAGTTTCGCGGTGCTCTGGGTTTGTAATATCAAGGGAGTCATGGTAGAAGGCAGAGAGTGCGCCGATGGCCCCACACATCATTGCCATAGGATGAGCATCGTGATGGAAACCTCGAAATAGTCTAGCCATGGCTTCATTGACCATCGTATGTTGAGTAATGACTTCCTCAAACTCTTCTTTTTGCTTTTGATCGGGTAATTCACCGTTGAGTAATAGATAGCAGGTTTCTAAATAATCAGAATGCTCTGCCAATTGTTCAATAGGATATCCTCTATGCAGAAGTACCCCTTTGCCTCCATCAATAAATGTAATTTTTGACTCGCAAGAAGCGGTCGCTAAAAAGCCTGGATCGAATGTGAAATAACCGCTCTCGCCTAAATTACGGACATCAATCACATCGGGACCGGTTGAGCCTGACAGTATAGGCAGTTCTAAGACATCATCTGAACCATCAATTGTTAGACGTGCAATTTTGTCTGTCATGAGTACTCCTTAAGTTAAGTTAGTTGGAGAAAGTGGATTAGCTGATTTTGACAGCTTTGAGGCGATATCTTTTCGAAGGGTATTCGAATTTTTTGCCGTCACTATAATTTAACTGCTTTATTTAACTACTAGATAAGTTTATTTACCTTGTTCAATGACTTTTTAAATGATCTTTTTTAATTATTCTAGACGCTATTGTGGCCATAAGAACAATAAAGGCTCATAGAAAGTTTATCGAACCTATCGAATCATTATAGCAATAGGTTTTGAATAAATGTGACTTTGCGGCTTGTCGGATGAGAAAAAATGTTTTAATTCACTTGCCTTCTAAGCTATGCTGGTTTTTAGTACGTAAAAACACGTAGCTCTGCTAGTGCGTACAACTCCAGTTTTAAGTGGATAAAAACTAATCATGTTTATCCACAACAGCTATAATCTGGTGAAAATGTGCCAAAATAGGCTGATTTTTAATGGTTTAGTTTGTATTTTAACCGCGCTATCACTATAATTTCGCGCGCTGAGAGCTTGTATGGTGAAGGTGGCTAAAGTCTCTCTTTTTCAGGGATTGACCAATACTGATGTGCTTGCAATTTCGTTTTTTTTAAATGATCCTCTTTGTTCAGTAGTGTGCATGGTAGTAGAGAAAAAGGTAAAGTCGTTATCAAAGGTGAGTATTATTCAGTTACGCTTTTTAGTATCAATTTTTTTGTGTTACTTGTCTTATTTTAGAAGCCGTACACGCTTAAAGATAGTCCAGTTCATAGTAGACCATGCGGTCAATAAAGCACTATTAGTAAAGAGCTATCAATATTATCTGTTTCACTCATCAAATCCTTGTGTGAGTGCGTATAAGCAATTTAGTCGGTTTGTTGGCCTACTCAAATTTAATTTATCTGGTGGAGTAAAACCATGACATCTATAAGAACAGTCTCTTTTGATGGCATTGTCGTTGGTGGCGGTGGCGCAGGCATGAGAGCATCTTTACAAATGGCTCAGTCTGGATTTAAGACAGCAGTAATTACCAAGGTGTTTCCCACCCGGTCTCATACTGTTTCTGCGCAGGGTGGGATTACGTGTTCCATTGCAAGCTCAGATCCAGATGATGATTGGCGCTGGCATATGTATGACACTGTAAAAGGTTCCGATTATATCGGTGATCAAGATGCAGTGGAGTACATGTGCACCGTAGGTCCTCAGGCGATATTTGAATTAGAGCACATGGGCTTGCCTTTTTCTCGTACTGAAGGGGGGCGCATCTATCAGCGTCCCTTTGGCGGCCAATCTAAAAATTTTGGTAAGGGTGGGCAAGCCGCGCGCACCTGTGCCGCAGCTGACCGAACCGGCCACGCGCTGTTACACACCTTGTATCAGAACAATATTAAGCACAATACTGTCTTTATGAACGAGTGGTTTGCCGTTGATCTGATCAAAAACCAAGATGGCGTTGTAACCGGTGTTATTGCGATTAATATTGAAGATGGTGAGGTTGTTCATATTAAATCAAAAGCCACTGTGCTCGCCACTGGTGGTGCAGGGCGTATTTATGCATCTACAACGAATGCCCACATTAACACCGGTGATGGTATTGGTATGGCCTGCCGTGCAGGCTTCCCGTTGCAAGATATGGAAATGTGGCAGTTTCATCCGACAGGCATTCACGGTGCAGGTACTCTTGTTACTGAAGGTTGTCGTGGTGAAGGCGGATATCTAGTCAATAAGGATGGCGAGCGCTTTATGGAGCGTTATGCACCCAATGCTAAAGATCTTGCCGGTCGCGACGTGGTTGCGCGTTCAATGATCTTAGAGATTCTTGAAGGTCGTGGTTGTGGTGAGAATGCTGACCACGTTATGTTGAAGCTTGATCACCTCGGTGAAGAGACATTAAATGCGCGCTTGCCGGGTATTCTTGAATTATCTCGCACCTTTGCAGGTGTTGATCCGGTTAAAGAGCCCATCCCTGTTATTCCTACCTGTCATTATATGATGGGCGGTATCCCCACCAATGTAGATGGCCAGGCAATAACGCAGGTTAATGGCAAAGATAAGGTTATCGAAGGTTTTTATGCCTGTGGTGAAGCAGCCTGTGTTTCCGTGCACGGCGCCAATCGCTTGGGTGGTAATTCACTGCTGGATTTGGTCGTGTTTGGTCGCGCTTCCGGCTTGTTTATCGAAAAAGCATTAAAAGAAGGTATTGAGCATCGTGATGCCTCTGAATCAGACATCGAAGCGGCTACGTCACGACTGAATAGCATTAATGGTAATGCCGGTGGCGAGTCAGCTTCTGTATTGAGAGCAGAGTTGCAGCAAGTCATGCAGAATCATTTTGGTGTTTTCCGCCGTGGCGACTACATGGCAGATGGCGTCAAAAAGTTGGCTGATTTACGTGAGCGTATCGTTAATGTGACCTTTGAAGATAAAAGTGACGCGTTTAATACGGCTAGAATTGAAGCGCTTGAACTTCAAAATCTACTTGAAGTGGCTGAGGCGACGGCAATCCCCGCTGAAGTTCGCACAGAGTCGCGTGGAGCTCATGCCCGCGAAGACTTTCAGGACCGTGATGATGAGAACTGGTTATGTCACTCACTCTACTTTCCTGAAGATAAGAGTGTAACTAAGCGTGGCGTTAATTTTAAGCCGACGACTGTCGATACTTTTGAGCCACAAGCTCGTACTTATTAATCCGGGAGAAGTGAAATGTTGAATGTAGAAGTTTATCGTTATAATCCCGAAACCGACAAAGAGCCTTATATGAAGACCTATGAGCTTGATACTAAGGGGCGCGATTATATGGTGTTGGACGTCTTGGAGATGTTAAAGTGCCAAGATAACAGCCTATCTTATCGTCGTTCATGTCGGGAAGGTGTGTGTGGTTCTGACGGTATGAATATTAACGGTAAAAATGGTTTGGCGTGCATTACACCCTTATCTGAAGCGGTTAGAAATGACACCTTAGTGTTAAGGCCTTTACCTGGTCTGCCGGTTATTCGTGACCTAGTTATTGATATGGCCCAGTTCTATGAGCAATATCACAAAATTGAGCCATTCCTACAAACTGATACCGAGAAAGAAGGTATTGAGCGCTTTCAGTCACCTGAAGAACGTGAAAAGCTTGATGGTCTATATGAGTGTATTTTGTGTGCTTGCTGTTCGACTAGCTGTCCGTCATTCTGGTGGAATCCGGATAAATTTATTGGTCCAGCGGGTTTATTACAGTCTTACCGCTTCTTAGCGGATAGTCGAGATACTAAAACAGCTGAAAGGCTTGAAAACCTAAGCGATCCATTCAGCGTTTTCCGTTGTCATGGTATCCAGAACTGTGTGGCTGTATGCCCTAAGGGCCTCAATCCGACCAAGGCGATTGGACATATTCGTTCTATGCTGCTGTCACATTAAGTAGGTTTTTTCCTGCTAAGTTGGCCAGTCTTACTAGTAAGAAGGCTTCTTTAATAGGCCTTTTTAATAAGCTTGTTAACTGATTTTTACCCAATAAGTTGTGTTAAAACGTACATAGCCAGTACTAATAATGGCATACACAAAGAGTGACGCTTAAACCCGTCACTCTTTGTGTATTGCTGTGTTTGTATTTTTGATTGTGTGTTTTATCACTTGTAACCTTGATAGATAACAGAGAGAGACTTCCGTGCCAGATAGTATGGAACAATTGTGGAGTACCGCCCATATTTCCGGCGGCAATGCAGCCTACGTTGAAGGGCTATACGATACTTATTTACATGATCCGAAGGCGATCCCCGAAGAGTGGCGAGAGTACTTTGATCAACTTCCGCGTATCAATAATACATCCGCTCACGACACGCCTCACTCTGTCATTCGAGAGCAGTTCAGGTTACTTGCTAAGTACCGTCCGGGTAGCGGTTCAACGGTAACGCCTAGTCAAGCTTCAACAGCCGCTCACGATCAAAAACAGGTTAATGTTTTCCAGTTTGCTCAGGCCTATCGTACACGAGGCCATACAAAAGCCAAAGTTGATCCTCTAGGACTATCAAAAAACCTATCTCCTGAGTTTTTAGAGTTACATTATCATGGCCTTACAGCGGGTGAATTAGATTCATTATTTCACTCTGGCAACTTATTTTTTGGTAATGAAACAGCATCCTTAAAAGAGATTATTGCTGATCTTGAAGAGACCTATTGCGGCAGCGTTGGTTCTGAAGTTACCCACATTACCGAAGTCGATGAAGTCCGTTGGTTGCAGCAACGCTTAGAAAGCGCTCGTGCCAAGCCTGCTTATTCAAAAGATGTGAAATTACGTATTCTCGAACGCTTGACCGCGGCTGAAGGTTTGGAGAAACATCTCGATAGTAAGTATCCCGGGACTAAACGTTTTGGTCTTGAAGGAGGAGAAAGCTTTATACCTATGCTAGATGGTCTGATCAAAAGAGCGGGAACCTATGGTGCAAAAGAAATTGTATTGGGCATGGCGCATCGCGGCCGTTTAAATACGCTCGTCAATATTTTTGGTAAAAACCCTGCGGATCTTTTTGATGAGTTTGAGGGTAAAAAGTTAGTCGATACCTCTGGTGATGTGAAATATCATCAAGGGTTTTCGACCAATCTGATGACTCCTGGCGGTGAATTACATATGGCGATGGCATTTAACCCATCGCATTTAGAAATTGTTTCTCCCGTAGTGGTGGGGTCGGTTAGAGCTCGTCAAGATCGTCGTAAAGATAAAACTGGTGACTTGGTTGTGCCTATTAATATTCATGGTGATGCTTCTTTTTCAGGGCAGGGGGTAGTGTTTGAGTTGCTTCAAATGTCTCAAACTCGCGCTTATAAAGTGGGTGGTTCAATCCACGTTGTTATCAATAACCAAGTTGGTTTTACCACCAGCCACCCCGAAGATGCTCGCTCAACTCAGTATTGTACAGATGTTGCAAAATTTCTTGGCGCTCCTGTATTCCATGTTAATGGAGATGATGTAGAAGCGGTAATGTTTGTGACTCAATTAGCGATGGATTATCGCTATGAGTTTAAGAAAGATGTTGTGATTGATTTAGTCTGCTATCGCCGACGTGGCCATAATGAAACAGATGAACCTTCATCTACTCAGCCATTAATGTATCAAGCCATTAAAAAGCACCCTACTACACGTACACTTTATTCGGCACAATTGGTTGCAGAAGGAGTTCTAACCCAAGAAGACGCCGATGCGTTGGCAAAAGACTATCGAGCTGCTCTCGATCGCGGCGAACATGTTGCTGATGGTTTAGTGAGTGAGCCTGATGAATCATTATTTGTTGACTGGAGGCCTTATCTGGGCCACGACTGGGACAATCCGGCTGATACTGGCTACGAATTGAAGAAGCTTCAAAATGTTGCCCACAACATGTGCGCGATACCTGACGGTATACAGGTTCAACGTCAAGTTCAGAAAATTTACGAAGATCGCAAAAAAATGGCAAGCGGTTCATTGCCTATCAATTGGGGCATGGCCGAAAACTTAGCCTATGCAACGCTTATCGAGCAGGGGTCTGGAGTACGATTGACCGGTCAGGATGTGGGCCGTGGTACTTTTTCTCACCGCCATGTGGTTATTCATAATCAAAAAGACGGTGAGTGTTACGTTCCACTTAATAATTTACATGCAGGCCAGCGTAGCTTCAAAATTTATGACTCGCTGCTATCGGAAGAAGCGGTGTTGGCATTTGAATATGGTTACGCCACTACCAAACCCGACACCCTAGTCATCTGGGAAGCGCAATTTGGCGATTTTGCCAATGGTGCACAAGTGGTTATTGATCAGTTTATTGCTAGTGGTGAACATAAGTGGGGTCGTTTATGTGGCCTAACCATGCTCTTACCCCATGGTTATGAAGGGCAGGGGCCTGAGCATTCATCAGCACGACTTGAGCGCTTCTTACAGTTATGTGCTGAGCACAATATTCAGGTATGTATTCCAACGACACCGGCACAGATCTTCCACATGTTGCGACGACAAGTCATTCGACCGATGCGACGGCCATTGATTGTAATGAGCCCTAAATGGATTTTGCGCCACAAATTAGCCACGTCCACTTTAGAAGAGTTAGCTGAAGGCCAGTTCCATAATGTGTTAACGGATGAGCAAGTTATTCCGAAAAAAGTTAAGAAAATAGTCGTTTGTAGCGGTAAAGTGTATTACCACCTTTTCGAAGCGCGCATGGAGTCGGGCCAAGAAGACGTTGCTCTTATTCGCCTAGAACAACTGTATCCATTTCCCAAAGATGAATTTATCGAAGTAATTAAACCTTTTAGTAGCGCTAAAGAGGTTGTTTGGTGTCAGGAAGAGCCACGTAATCAAGGCGCTTTCCGTCAAATCAAACATCGTTTGTCTGATGCACTAAAAGAAACTCATCCTAAAGTTGACGTTGACTATGTCGGGCGTGTTTCATCAGCTGCGCCAGCATGTGGCTATATGTCCGTCCATTTGGAAGAGCAAAAACAATTTGTTACTGAAGCGCTGACCGTAAAATAAAAAACAGTAAAGTAGAGCATTAACAGAGAACATATGAAATGACCCATTACCTATAAAAATCGAGCAATATCAATAGGGTCTAAAACACGAACTATAAACTATTCAATATAAGAGTTAAGCAACAGGAAAGAAATAATGGCAACTGAAATTAAAGCACCTACATTTCCCGAGTCGGTCCAAGACGGCACCGTCGCCACTTGGCACAAAAAACCGGGCGAGTCAGTCAGTCGAGATGAACTTATTGTTGAAATTGAAACTGACAAGGTTGTGCTCGAAGTTGTAGCGCCTGAGGATGGTGTGTTGGCAGATGTCACCAAAAAAGAAGGCGATACGGTCATGAGTAACGAAGTTTTGGCCATGGTAGTTGATGGTGAAGCATCAGCTGCTACTCCGGTTTCAGCTCCCGCTGCATCGGCCACAGTTTCTGGTGAAAGTGTTGAGATTAAAGCTCCGACCTTTCCAGAGTCAGTCCAAGACGGCACCATCGCAACGTGGCATAAAGCGACTGGTGAGAGTGTTTCTCGAGATGAATTAATTGTCGAGATCGAAACCGATAAGGTGGTGCTTGAAGTCATGGCTCAAGCCGATGGCGCCATGGGTGAAATTTTAAAGAATGAAGGCGATACGGTTCAAAGTGATGAAGTGATTGCCTATGTTAATCGGGGAATTGGTGGAGTGTCGGATCTGCCAACTACTTCTGGGTCAGCAACGCCGGTAGAGTCTAACCCAGACGCCGTTGCCAGCCCATCGGCACGCAAGTTGGCAGCTGAAAAAGGGCTCGACCTTTTAACAGTAAAGGGATCAGGTAAAGGCGGTTTAATTACTAAAGATGATGTTGAAAATGCCGGCGCTGCTCCTGCAAAAACTCCTGTCGCCAGCGCCCCTCTTACCAGTGCTCTAAAGTCGAGCTCTCCTGCCGTTACTCCAATGACTGAAACCGGTGATCGCGTTGAAAAACGTGTGCCTATGACGCGCTTACGCAAGCGTATTGCTGAACGTTTATTAGAGGCAACACAAACAACGGCTATGTTAACGACGTTCAACGAAGTTAATATGGGGCCGGTGATGGAGTTGCGCAAAAAATATAAAGATCAATTTGAAAAGTCACACAACGGAACCCGTTTAGGCTTTATGGGTTTCTTTGTAAAAGCTGCAGTTGAAGCGCTGAAAAAATTTCCTGCCATCAATGCGTCAATAGACGGTGATGATGTTGTATATCATGGTTATCAAGATGTGGGTGTAGCCGTATCGACACCAAAAGGCTTGGTGGTTCCGGTTTTGCGTAATGCGGAAAATATGGGTTTAGCTGATATTGAGTTTGGGATTCGTGATTTTGGAATGCGTGCTCGCGATGGTAAATTAGGTATTGATGATATGACCGGTGGCACCTTTACCATTACTAATGGGGGTGTCTTCGGCTCGTTACTGTCAACTCCTATCTTGAACCCACCCCAGACTGCCATTTTAGGAATGCATAAAATTCAAGAACGCCCTATGGCCGTTAATGGCGAAGTAGTGATTCAGCCTATTATGTATCTAGCTTTATCTTATGACCACAGAATGGCTGATGGTAAAGAAGCGGTACAGTTTTTGGTTGCAATCAAGGACTTGTTAGAAGATCCTGCACGTATTTTGTTAGATATTTAGATTTAATTGAAGAGCGATTATTTTTACTGTCTTCAGGCTAATCATTATCAACTAAAAAAATAAACACAACGGAATGATTTGAAAATCTTTCCGTTTCCATTTAGAGAGAAAATTATGTCAGATAATAAATACGACGTTATTGTTATTGGTTCAGGGCCTGGTGGTTATGTAGCGGCTATTCGTGCCTGTCAGCTAGGTTTGAAAACAGCCTGTGTTGAAAAATGGATCGATGATAATGGAAAGACCGTTAATGGCGGTACTTGTTTAAATATTGGTTGCATACCCTCAAAAGCATTGCTGGACAGCTCTCACCGCTACCACGATGCACATGAAAGTTTTGCAAAGCACGGTATCAGCACCGGTAAATTAAAAATTGATGTCCCAGCTATGCTTGAGCGTAAAGACAAAGTGGTTGCGCAAATGGCTGGTGGCGTATCGGGCTTATTTAAAGCTAATAAAGTGACCTCTATTTCCGGCAAAGGTAAGTTGCTTGCTGGCAAAAAAGTGGAAGTGACAGACGCTAAAGGCAAAGTAACAATTTACGAAGCAAAAAATGTTATTCTTGCAACGGGTTCGGTGCCAATTAATATTCCTGTAGCGCCCGTTAATCCAGAAGATAACGATATTATTGTCGACTCCACGGGTGCGCTAGAGTTTAGCGAAGTGCCTAAAAAGTTGGGTGTCATTGGTGCAGGCGTTATCGGTTTGGAATTGGGTAGTGTCTGGAGTCGTTTGGGTTCGGAAGTCGTTTGTCTTGAAGCCATGGATGTTTTTTTAGGGAATATGGATAGGCAAATTGCGAAAGAATCTGAAAAGATTTTCAGAAAACAAGGTTTGGATATTCGTTTAAGTTCGCGGGTGACAGGATCAAAAATTAAAGGCAAAAAAGTTGATGTGACCTACACCGATAAAGACGGTAAAGATCAAACAGAAACGTTTGACAAGCTAATTGTTTGTGTTGGTCGTCGTGCTTATACAGAAGGCTTGTTGGCCGGAGACAGTGGCGTTAATATTGATGAGCGCGGTTGTATCTTTGTTGATGAAAATTGTGCAACGAGTGTTGCGGGTGTTTGGGCAGTAGGTGATATTGTTCGTGGCCCTATGCTGGCACATAAAGCATCTGAAGAGGGGGTCATTGTTGCCGAGCGTATTTCTGGGCAAAAAGCCATGATGAATTACGATATTGTCCCTGATGTTATTTACACTGCGCCAGAAGTGGCGTCAGTAGGTCAAACCGAAGAGCAAATAAAAGCATCGGGCGAGCCATACAAAGTGGGTACATTCCCATTTTTAGCCGTTGGTCGTGCAGTTGCGGCCGATACCCAAGATGGTATGGTGAAAATTATTTCTCATGAAAAAACAGATCGAATATTAGGGTGTCATATTGTTGGTCCAAGTGCGTCTGATTTGGTTCAGCAAGTGGCGATTGCGATGGAATTTGGTTCAACCGCAGAGGACATGGGTATGATCGTATTTGGTCATCCTACTTTCTCTGAAGCAGTCAAAGAAGCTGCATTAGCTGTGAATGGGCACGCTATTCATATGCCAAACCGTAAAAAGAGATAAGCTGCAAGTTGCTAGCTGCAAACGTCAAGATAATGTATTTTTTCTTGTTGCTTGGAGCTTGTCGCTAGAAGCTAATAGTTTTATTAACTCAAGCTTAAAATTTTAATAAGCATCATCAACAGGAATTTTTATGAACTTACACGAGTACCAGGCTAAACAATTGTTTGCCGAATACGGTTTGCCTGTATCTAAAGGTGTTGCAGCAGCAACAGCAGAAGAAGCGGTAGCAGCGACCGATATCATTGGAGGAGATAAGTGGGTCGTCAAGGCACAGGTTCACGCAGGTGGACGTGGTAAAGCGGGCGGCGTTAAATTAGTAGATTCAAAAGACGAAGTGAAAGCGTTTGCTGATAAATGGTTGGGCAAAAACTTAGTTACTTACCAAACCGATGAGCATGGTCAGCCGGTTAGTCGTGTTTTAGTCGAGACTTTAACGGATATTGATCAAGAGTTATATTTGGGTGCAGTCGTTGACCGTGCGACTCGTAGTATAGTATTCATGGCATCAACTGAAGGCGGCGTTGAAATTGAAACGGTTGCTGAAGAAACGCCAGAAAAAATTCTTAGAGCGATTATTGATCCATTGGTTGGTGCGCAACCTTACCAGGGCCGTGAACTTGCATTCAAGCTAGGTTTGAACCCAACCCAGGTTAAGCAGTTTACTAAAATATTTTTGGGCTTAGCAAAAATGTTCGAAGATTTTGATTTCGCTTTACTTGAAATCAACCCTTTGGTTATTACCGACGAAGGTAATTTACATTGCTTGGACGGTAAAATTGGTATCGACGGCAATGCGTTATATCGTCAGCCTAAAATTCGTGAAATGCACGATCCTTCACAAGAAGATGAGCGTGAAGCACATGCCGCTTCTTTTGAGCTCAACTACGTTGCTTTAGATGGTAATGTGGGTTGTATGGTGAACGGTGCGGGTTTAGCGATGGGTACAATGGATATCGTTAACTTGCACGGTGGTAAGCCAGCTAACTTCCTAGACGTAGGTGGTGGTGCAACTAAAGAGCGTGTTATCGAAGCATTTAAATTAATTCTTTCTGATAGCAATGTCAAAGCAGTGTTGGTGAATATTTTTGGAGGTATCGTGCGTTGCGATATGATTGCTGAAGGCATCATTGGTGCAGTTGAAGAAGTGGGTGTTACAGTTCCTGTTATTGTACGCTTAGAAGGTACAAATGCAGAAGCAGGTAAAAAATTACTTGATGCTAGCTCGCTGAACCTAGTCGGTGCGACATCATTAACGGATGCAGCGCAAAAAGTCGTTGCTGCTGCGGAGGGCAAATAATGTCTATTTTGATTGATAAAAACACTAAAGTTATTTGTCAGGGTTTCACTGGCACCAACGGTACTTTCCACTCAGAACAAGCGATCGAATACGGCACGCAAATGGTCGGTGGTGTTACTCCAGGTAAAGGTGGTACTACTCACTTAGGTCTACCTGTATTTAATACAGTTAATGAAGCCGTTGCGGCAACAGGCGCGACAGCGACTGTAATTTATGTTCCGGCGGCCTTCTGTAAAGATTCTATTATCGAAGCTGCTGATGCAGGTATCGAGTTGATTATCACTATTACCGAAGGTATTCCCACTTTGGATATGTTGGTCGTTAAAGAATATGTCGATAAAAAAGGCGTACGTATGATTGGGCCTAACTGCCCAGGGGTCATCACGCCGGGCGAATGTAAAATTGGTATTATGCCAGGCCACATTCATAAACCAGGTCGTGTGGGTATTGTGTCTCGTTCAGGTACCTTGACTTACGAAGCTGTTAAGCAGACCACAGATCATGGTTTTGGTCAGTCTACTTGTGTTGGTATTGGTGGTGATCCTATTCCTGGTTCTAACTTTATCGATATTCTTGGTATGTTCCAAGCAGACCCCGCAACTGAAGCAATTGTTATGATTGGTGAAATCGGTGGTACTGCAGAAGAAGAAGCGGCGGCGTTTATTAAAGCCAATGTAACTAAACCCGTGGTATCTTACATTGCGGGTGTTACGGCACCTGCAGGTAAGCGGATGGGCCATGCTGGCGCGATCATTTCTGGTGGTAAAGGTACAGCGGATGAAAAATTTGCTGCGCTAGAAGATGCTGGTGTTAAAACGGTTCGTAGTCTTGCTGATATAGGTAAGGCACTAAAAGAAGTAACCGGTTGGTAAAATAAGCAGGCGCAACGACCCGTTTTAGTTCTAATAGCTGGCGATTGCGCCTTCATTCATCTGTTGGAGGTAAACCAATGAATAATAAACGGCCAGTAAATTTGGAGTTGGGGACGGTCAGTTTTCCAATTACGGCGATCGCTTCAATTCTTCACCGCGTTTGTGCCGTAATCTCTTGGGTTGCACTAGGTTTTTTACTGCTACTCTTGTGCCATGTTATGCAATCAGAGCAAGAGTTCAACTCAGTCGCTAAGCTTTATGACACTAACTTTCTACTGCAGTTTGTTTCTTGGGGTTTTCTAAGTGCATTTGCTTATTACTGCATGGGAACACTCAAGCATATTATTCAGGATTTTGGCTTCTTTGAAGATTTTGCGGGTGGTAAAGCAATTTCTTGGACAGCAATTGCCTGTGGTGTTGTGTTGACCATTTTAGCGGGGTTATTGATATGGGCATAATGAATAGTGGTGTAAAACAATGGGTATTTCAGCGTATTGCAAACGCCTTATTTATTACCTTCGGCATTTTTTTGCTTTGCGTATCTTTAGCCAGTGATGGTTTAACTTACGAATATCTTAAGGCCGAGATGACTAGCTGGAAATGGTACTTGGCGATTGTGTTGGTGCTTGCTTGTATCAACTCGGTGTTAGCAGCTTGGCAAATTGATGGTGATTACGCTAAAAAATTTGGTTTTCCTAGCAATCTATTAACGTTTACTGCACTGTTAGTGAGTCTACTATTTTTATTTTATGGCTTGCGCTTGCTGTTTACTTAGGCAGGTCTTGCTTAGATTTTACAAATAAAAAAGGGTGTAATTTGCACCCTTTTTTTATTTGTGTTTACCTGATTAGGTGTTGCTTGATCACCTAGAGTCACCTACTTTAATCTAAAAAATGCAGTTGAGCCACTCATTGGTATCCACTCCCTTATGGCATTAGTGCTTCTTGCACATCATCACAAAAGCTTGGTAATCCTCTCGAAAAATAACAGAGGTTAAAAGTAGAATTTTCTCGTAACCTATAAGCAGGAGGTTCTGAATGAAACGATCAAAATATAGTGACAGCCAGATAATGGCGATTCTCAACCAAGCGGAAGCTGGAACCCCAATACCCGAACTGTGTCGAGAGCAGCGCGAGGTTCTATAAATGGCGTACTAAGTACGATGGAATGGATGCATCAATGATGGCTCGACTCAAAGAGCTAGAGGACGAAATTCGTCGTCTTAAAGAAGATGTATGCCAAGAAGGCCTCTAGTCAGGAATCATTCAGGAAACCATGGCAAAAGGTGGTGAAGCTGTCTCTGCGATGAGAGAGGGCAAAGACAGCGGTAACTGAACGGCACATTAGCATTAGCTGGGCTTGAAGGCTCTTTGTAGTCAGTGGGAACTGTTACCGATACCAGCCAATAAAATCATTGAGTGGTGTGCAAAACCTAAACAAATACGCTGCGATAACGGACCTAAATATATCAGTGAGTTATTAGCTACTCGAGCTTTACAAAAAGAGATCGGATTAGTATTTGTTCAAGCTAATAATCCACAACAAAATGCTTATGTTGAACGCTATAATCTTGCAGTACCTTATGATTGGTTCAGCCAGTACCTCTTCAGCAGTATTGAAGAGGTTCAAGATACGCCAAGCGATGGCATGGACTTACAGCAATGAACGACCCAGTATGGGCCTTGGTGGTATAACACCAAAACAGAAATCGGCGCTAGCTGCTTAACCTTCTACTTATAGCTTCGGTTAAAAATGGGGGGTTACCGCTTTCGCTCACGTCCCTTGCCTGCACGCGAAAAGTAGGTATTCCGAAGCGAGTTCCTGATGTGGCTAGGGCTTTCTTAGCAACATAAGTTAGAATTCTCTCACGACCAATAAGGTCGCCAAGCCATTCTAAAATTTTCTTGGTAGGCCAATTACTCCGAGCCAACTGTAGTTTTTAGATTAAAGCCCGCACAGTAAATTAATGCACTAATGGTAACTAAGATGACATTCTAGTTACGCTTGCTTAATTGCCCTGCAATACGATATTCTCATTTTAAGCCATTTTACAGCGGAATATTTTTATATTATTTCACGGTTATTATCATCTTTGTGAGTGCGTTCAAGCTTTTGCTCAGAAATTCTGTATATAAAAAAGGGCTGCTTATTAATAATAAGCAGCCCTTAGCTGGAGATCTATAAATTAATTAAGATTTAAAGTAAGCCTGCTTCTTTGTAGTATTTAGCTGCGCCAGCATGTAAAGGAGCAGAAAGACTATCTTTAATCATCTCTTCTTTCTTTAAGTTAGCGAATGCAGGGTGAAACTTCTTGAAATTGTCGAAGTTTTCAAAAACAGCCTTAACAACGTTATAAATAACGTCTTCTGGAACATTGGTAGAGGAGACAAACGTTGCACCAACACCAAATGTGTTTACGTCATTCGCGCTTCCAGTATACATTCCGCCAGGAATTGCAGCAGCACGGTAAAAGCTATTGTCTGATATTAGCTTGCTTACTGCTGGGCCAGAAACATCAACTATTACACTGTCACAAGAAGTGGTTGCTTCTTTAATAGAGCCACTTGGATGACCTACGACATATACCATTGCGTCAATTTTGTTGTCACATAGCGCTTTAGATTGCTCAGAAGCCTTTAGATCTGAAGCAAGAGAGAAGTCAGCGGCTGTCCAGCCCATTGCTGAAAGTAGTACTTCAGTAGTCGCTCGTTGACCTGAGCCCGGGTTACCAATATTAACTCGCTTGCCTTTAAGGTCTGCGAAAGTCTTTATTCCAGCATCTGCACGAGCGACCACGGTGTATGGTTCTGCGTGAACGGAAAATACAGCACGCAGCTCTTTAAATGCACCATTGTCCTTAAATTTGCTTGTGCCATTGTAGGCATGATATTGCCAGTCAGATTGCGCAACGCCCATATCCAGCTCACCACTTCGAATGGTGTTGATGTTGTAGACTGAACCGCCAGTACTCTCTACAGAGCAGCGAACGCCATGCTCTTTACGTTTTTGGTTGACTAAACGGCAAATGGCGCCACCTGTTGGATAGTAAACACCAGTAACTCCCCCGGTACCAATAGTCACAAATTGTGTTTGCGGATCTTTGGCATATGCTGATGTTGCAGCAGCTAAGCCAACGATAGATAGCGCAGTAATAAGTTTATACATTTTCATAATGGTTTCTCTTATAGTGGTGAATATTTTCTATTGTTATGTGTCAAAGAAGGCAGAAACTAATATAAATAAATGTCTCAGTTATGAGTGCATGTTGATTATTTAAAGCAGTTCTTCGTCTTTGAATATTTACTCGGATGAATAGCGAGGATTTATTATCGTTATAATCTCTCATAAAAATGCTATTAACCGAATAGATGGCGGAAAGATACCGTGATAATTTAATGTAAACAAGTAAAAAGTTATTTATTTTTATTATTTTTTGTATGGCGACGAATAGTTATTTGTTAAAAATAAAAAAATGTCGTGTCGTTAGGGGTTATAACTATTGTTATGTTTTTTGGTTGGGAGGTTGTATGAACTTTTTTTGTGATTTTTGTAGTCGAATTTCTTCTTCACCCGAAAATATTAACATGCCAGTTGATTTTTATTTTAAACCGCTGTTTTTACAGTTAATTTTTATTATGTGTGTATTGCGGGAAGGTTATTAAGTTGTTGGTAAATAGATATAATATTAGTTATATATGTCCTGTGGTGCTGAGGTGGAATCGATTAGTTTTTTAGGTTTTAATCAGCTTAAGGATGGTTGGAGTGATTTTTAAATAGGATGTCTGTTGAAGGTGTTGAGAGATCTTTTATCCTGCATGGAGCTGTCTATTAGTGTTTTGGTATTACTTTACATAGGCTGTAATTATGTGCTGTTGGACTTCTTTTGTAATAAATCATGATTATTCAGTAGAGCCAAAAGCTTTTCTGATAGCCAGTACCCATCGATTGTTGAATTTCTTCGTTTTTTAATGTTTGGCGAATAATCTTATTAAATGAGCTCGTTGATGAGTCTCCATAAGTGAGACGTAATGGCATCTTTCGCTCGTAGCGTATTTGATTTGTATAGTAGACAGTAAATAGCTCATATAGCCCCTCTGCCGTGTTGAAATCTTTTAGTTATCATTTTTTATAGGGCAGGACAGCTTGAATTGCTTCATGCGCCATAACGTTTCCTAAATCGGCTGGATGCTCTCCTGTCAGGGTTTCATGGCTGACAGGCGTTATATCGATAATAATATACTGCAGGGCGTCATGATTTAACGTCATTAACCCCGATTCGTAATTGTTTTTGTCCATGTAGCCAAAAATATCTTGAGGTGAGGCCAGGCTAGCCTCTGGCTCTTTGCGAGCTACCTCCCATACAGTGGTTCCTCTTTTTTTAGGCTGTTGACCAGTTTTTCTCCTATTTTACTATCATTCTTTATTTCAGTCAGGTATTTACGTAATCCTACTTGCGCTACAGATTTGGTGAAGCGTATTTGTCCTAGCTTATTAAATGTATATCCGGATTGAATGTTAAAAAGTCAGGATCGGTTTCAATTCCAATATCTACCGGGTCTAATTGTTTGTAACTAAGTTTTGAGAAATATTTATTTGACGTATTTGTATTAGGATTAAAAGAGGGGTGGTGTAAATCGATGGTTGCGTGCACGAACGATAACGAAATAAAATACAATAATAAACCTTGTTTGAAAGCATATTTTTTCTGAAGCTTTCGATATGTATTTATGTTTGTCGATTGAATTGATCAAGCTCTCTTCCCCAATCTACTTTATCTTAATTCTCTAGCTTTATAATATATGTAGTTTAGTCCCTTTTTGTCAGTATTTTAAGTGTGTTTCTCTATCTTGGTTATAGACTAGGTGCTGATTTCCAAGCTAATCGTATTAATAACGTCTTTAACGGCGTCAACAGTGCGATTGCTACCCTTGTGACATCTTGGGGGCTCTTACTATCCACTTGCGCTGATACGATGAATTAGCCGCTCGCCCAACAATGGTCACCAAGGCCCGTTATGTCCTTTGCCTAATCGCGGTATCTATTTCTCAGCCAGCTATACGCCCTTTTTTATATAAAATATTGGGGCGATTATTAATGCTCGCACGGTTCTTTACCTGGCCTCGTATTGTTTTGTCATCACGACGCTTATAATACTTCTTTGCTTGGTGACGAAGGTATGTTTATGAGTCACCACCTTACTTGCTTGTTCGTCCTGATATGAGAGTATATCGTTGAATAGTTAAGCAGCTGCTCTCTTTATTCGAGTAACCAGCCGGATATCTGCTCTGTGCGCCACTTTATGCACAATCTTGACTCAACAAGTACTATCTTTAGGGGGGGCGTTTTTGTCGGTTTAACGGCTTCAGAATGTCGTTGAACAGACTTCTCCGGCGATAGCCTTTATAACCGATATTTTTAGTCAGTTCACGACTTCGGGCGACTAGACACATCGACCAATATTTACTCATAAAACCTAGGTCTGTGTTATAACTCGACGAAAGCCTTAAAATGTAAATGCTTTAGCAGCATCAGGTATTTTATCTAGACTCATTTTGACATCCTGACGACCCATATCAAAAAACTTCTCACTAAACATACTAGGAGAGCCAGCACAAATATTTTGACAAGCTTCCTGGGCAAGAGTCGCTGATGAAGTTCCTAAACCTCCGCCGCTTCCATAAGGTGGAATATTAGGTTCGTTAGTCGAACGTATGGGCATATTTGTAGGCGTCATATTTTTTTACTCCTATTGATCGATGAATTATTGGGTATGACGTACCCTTTAAACTTCTAAACCGTGTAAATTAAGTACCGCTAAAGAGGATTTAGTTCACATTAATATTGAGTGGCCACCCCTTTAGGGTATCGAGTTAGAGGCGAATAAAAAAAGTCTTCTTTTTGATTCGGTGATAATCCTACGTTATGGTTGTGTGGTCTCACTGATCGAATAGTGTTGATCGACAACAAGTTTCGTCAGCTCTCGTCTACATTCTGGCTTAAAATGAGCTTTGGCATAGTGCCACCTTCGTTAATGTTGATAGTAATATCACTTCTAGCTCGGTGAACAAATATAGTGACCCTTAAAAATAAAGCACTAACGGTAAATTACATTGGTAATAATCCTTATGTTTTTTAATAAAATAGTGTGTGTTTGGCCTGCAGGAATTTTTATAATTGTCAAGGGGTTGGGGTGTAAGTCCGAGAAAAAAATTTCCGTTTTTAGCGGCCCAAACTACTGGGAGTGAAGTACGTATTTTTCAGGCTGACAGTGATAATGTTTTTCTGAGATTACATTTTTTTGAAAAAAATCACGCTTACACGTGGTTTTTTCGTTCTCAATGTAGTTTTTTTCAGCTGTGGGTATTGTTATAATGGGCTGCTAGTTTGAACATGTCAGACTGTTTTTATAGATGAAAGACTCGAAAGTCACGTTAATAGAAGTGGGTATGTTGAGACCTTTTAGCGGCCTTTTTTTTACTAAAATCTAAGCCCTAAAGTAGCTATTGCAATTGACGAAGTGATAGCTATAGTGTTTCATCCGGCTTGACAGGGAACGTATGGCGAGACGTTTCTCGTCGCTATCCAAAACCCGTCGCCTTAGCAGTAAAGTATCTTAAGTTTACGCGCTGAATCGCATAGCGCAAGACACTTTGCCGATACGGGTGTTGGTAAGGGGCGTGACCAGTTCTTGCTACAGACAACTGCTTCTGCGTTGTTCTTATAAGTTACTTCCATGTAACGATGCAGAACCGACATAGATAGCATGCATGTTAATAAGCCGGAGCTTTGGTTACCGTTGTTGTAAGCATCTACGTTGACATTTTTAGGTGGAAATTGGAATGATGGGGTTTAAAGTGCGCTTGCTTTCTAAGTGTGAATGCTGGAAGTGTAGACGAGTAAAATAGTATATTGGATTATGTTAATAACTATTTTGGAATATAACTTATCATTTAATTGCGATGGAATATGGGTGTGGTTACGGTTAGATGTAAGAATGGCTGTTGACACGAAAAAAAATATAAAGCTTTTTTTTTCGTGTCAAAATATGGAGTGATGTTGAATAAAGTGATGGGCTCTATCGGGTTTGTATTTTAATAAAAGAAGTGAAAAAGTTTTATTTTTTTGCTGTGAGGCTAAGAGGCCCGTTAATATTAAATGATGATTATGTATTGAGTCAGTATAAATGTAAGCATCAGCTTGAGTAGTATGAAGCGGATAGGTTCCGTGCATCCAATTGATAGGGGAGGGTGTGGAAAAGGGAGGGAGCAGCCGATACCTGTAATAGTTGGAAAATAAAAAGGGGCGTTGCGGCCCCTTTTCATGCTGACGCTAGCCAAGCGTGGTTATATATCCATTGCTTCGAGCGATAAATCAGATAAGGGCTTTTTAACCACGTCATCGGCTATGTAGCCTTTCATTTCATCCAGCGATGGAAATTGTCGCGCCATATCGTATTCGCCTTTATAGGTATTGCCAGACTCATCTTGCAAACGAGCAAGTTGAAATTTCGAGCCGTCTTCTCCGCGGCCACGAATAATATAGTATTTAAGATTCATTGCTGATTTTCTCCAAGCATGAGTAAGTATCAATTTGTCTTCATTATAGCGGTCACTGCAAATGATGTCATGGTAATCGTTCAGAATGTAACAATTCTCTTGAAAAAGCCACGCTTACCCCAATATTCATGCTCAACCTAACAAATGAACCATCATCATAATTACCAAGAAGGAGTCAGATGTGACTAAAACTGCCGATTCAAAAGCTAAGCCGTCAAGTAAAGCTAAAGCCAGTAAAGCGAAAACGAGCAAGGCGAAAACCAGTAAAAAAGAAACACTAGGCTTTCAGACGGAAGCTAAGCAGTTATTGCAGTTAATGATTCACTCTCTTTATTCCAATAAAGAGATATTTCTGAGAGAGTTAGTTTCTAATGCATCTGATGCGGCTGATAAATTGCGCTTTGAGGGTTTGAAAGACAGTAGTCTTTTTGAAAGTGATCCTGAATTAGCCATTCGTATTGATTTTGATAAAGACGCAAAAACTGTCACTATCAGCGATAACGGTATCGGTATGAACCGTGAAGAAGTGATTAATAATCTAGGTACGATTGCCAAATCTGGCACCGCACAATTTATGGAACAGTTATCTGGGGATCAACAGAAAGATTCACAGTTAATCGGTCAATTTGGTGTGGGCTTTTATTCAGCCTTTATTGTTGCCGATAATGTCGAGGTATTTACTCGTCGTGCGGGTGCTGATAAGTCAGAAGGTGTTCATTGGGAGTGTCAGGGCGATGCAGAATTCACCTTAGATAATGTCGAAAAAGCAGATCGGGGCACCACTATTGTCCTTCACCTGAAAAAAGAGGCAGAAGAATTTGCCGATGGTTGGCGCTTGCGTTCAATTATCAAAAAATATTCGGATCATATCTCGCTGCCTGTCATTATGCAGAAAGATCCTATTGCAGCGATCGACGGCGAAGAAGAGCAAAAACAACAAGAGCCGGAAGATGAAGTCATCAACACAGCAACTGCTTTGTGGACTCGTTCGAGAAGTGAGGTAAAAGCTGAAGAATACCAAGAATTTTATAAGCATGTGTCACATGACTACAACGAAGCGCTAAACTGGAGCCACAATAAGGTTGAAGGCAAGCTAGATTACACCAGCTTATTATTTATTCCGAAACGGGCCCCAATGGATATGTATAACCGCGATAAGCCGCGTGGGCTTAAGCTCTATG
The DNA here is from genome assembly GCA_047629215.1 of Cellvibrionaceae bacterium. GTDB lineage: Bacteria > Pseudomonadota > Gammaproteobacteria > Pseudomonadales > Cellvibrionaceae > CANLBN01. Next base: position 26,637 of record JBLHWO010000005.1, read on the forward strand.
TACAGCGCACCTTCATTATGGATGATGCTGAACAATTTTTGCCGCTGTATTTACGCTTTGTGAAAGGCATTGTCGATTCTAACGATATTTCTCTTAACGTATCACGTGAGATATTACAAAAAGATCCCAACATCGATTCTATGCGCTCAGCGTTAACTAAGCGTGTATTGGATATGTTAGAAAAAATGGCAAAGAAAAAGCCAGAAGAGTACAACGCATTCTGGAAAGAGTTTGGCCAAGTGATCAAAGAAGGTCCGGGTGAAGATTTTTCCAATAAAGAAAAAATTGCTAAATTAATGCGTTTTTCAACGACGCATACCGATAAGCCAGATCAAGATCAATCTCTCGATGAGTACATTACGCGACTACAGGATGGCCAGGATAAGATCTACTATGTCGCCGCTGAAAATTTCAATACTGCAAAGAACTCGCCTCATCTAGAAGTTTTTCGTAAAAAAGGTATTGAGGTTTTATTGCTAGCTGATCGAGTTGACGATTGGACAATGAGTCATCTACGTGAATATGATGGCAAGACCTTTCAAGATGTCGGTCGTGGCGCTCTAGATTTAGGTGAGCTAGATACCGAAGACGAGAAAAAAGAACAAGAAAAAATTAACGAAGCGCTAAAGAGCCTAGTTGAACGCAGTAAAGCCGCATTAGCTGATCAAGTTGAAGACGTGAGATTAACCCATCGTTTAACCGGGTCTCCTGCCTGTGTTGTTGTTGGTGAAGCTGATATGGGTGCGCAAATGCGTCGCCTACTAGAGCAAGCTGGACAGGAAGTGCCTGAGAGCAAGCCTATTTTTGAGCTGAATCCAGAGCATCCTCTGGTGAAAAAGCTAGATCAGGAACAGGATGAAGATCGTTTCGTAGATCTGGTAAAAGTCTTGTTTGATCAAGCCAATTTGGCGGAAGGTGGTCAATTAGATGACCCTGCAGCCTATGTTACTCGCCTCAATAAGCTGTTGTTAGAGCTGTCTAACTAGCTGACACTAAGCCCCAAATGACTCCTGATAAGGAGTGATTTGGGGCTTAAAAAATATTTTGGATGGCTGGTTCCCGTCTGGATAGCTCTGTATCTGAATTAACTAGCTTGCTATGATGTGTGGGCTAAATATTTTTTTGTCTTGCTTTTTAATAGCACTTTAAAATAACAACTATAAATTATCATTATGACAGCAGAGCTTAATATAACAGTACTTGGAGGCGGCAGTTTTGGTACAGCTATCGCTAATGTTATCGCCAATAATGGTTTTCCTACCTATTTGTGGATGAGGGATGAAGAGCGAGCCAAACAGGCACAGCATGACCGGGTTAATGAAGCCTATCTGCCTGGTTATGCCCTTTCTGATAAGCTATCAATTACCAGTGATCTCGCGCTTTCAGTTGCCAATAGTCAATTAGTCTTTGTGTCGGTTCCTAGCTCTTCATTTCGTGAGGTGGTTTGTTTAGTTAGGCCCCACCTTTTTGACGGCGCGATGATTATCAGCACAACTAAAGGTATAGGTCGTGGTGGCTTTAAATTAATGAGCCAGATACTTGCCGAGGAGTTACCGCAGCGATCGATAGGGGTATTAAGCGGTCCTAATTTTGCTAAAGAGATGATACAGGGGCAGCTAACAGGTTCGGTGATAGCCAGTGTCGACGATACTCTGGTGAAACAGGTTCAAGACGTGCTTGGATCAGGACAATTTCGTATCTACTCTAGTAATGATTGTTACGGTGTTGAGCTTGCAGGCGCCTTAAAGAATATTTATGCAATTATTGCAGGTATGGCGCAAGCAAGGCATTACGGACAAAATACCTTGGCGCTGTTAATGACAAGAGCATTAGCAGAAATGGGTCGTTTTGCCCACTCATTAGGTGCAGACCCAATGACGTTTCTCGGTTTAGCGGGTGTGGGCGATTTAATTTTGACCTGTAATTCTAACCTGAGTCGCAATTATCGTGTTGGTTATGCTATGGGTGAAGGCAAATCACTCACGGCTGCGATGAAAGCGGTTGGCCAAGTGGTTGAGGGCGTGAATACAATAAGGCTGGTAAAAGAAAAAGCCGAAGAACTTGGTGTTTCTATGCCATTGGTCGAGGCACTTCATGCCTTGTTGTTTGAAGGGGCATCGGCAGATAGTATTATTAAGCAGCTCATGTTGAGCGAACAAAATAGTGACGTTGATTTTACGGGGGCAATACGATGAATATGAATACTGAAAAAGAACCTAAGCAAGTGGACGCGGAATCGGTAGAAACTATTGATATAGAACCAAAGTGGAGCGAACGTTTGTTGTCGGCAGATCATTGGCTGCGCTTTGTATTTATGGTCTTATTTGCCATGATCTTGGGTGTTGCGAGCTATGTGATAACTGTTCTAGTATTAATACAGTTTGTATGGGCTTTAGTCACCGGTGAAGGCAGTGACAAATTACGTGAGTTTGGCAGTAGCCTTTCTCAATATATTCATCAAATACTTCGCTTTCTGACCTACAATAGCGAAGAAAAGCCTTTTCCTTTTACCGATTGGCCAGAAAGCGAAAAGCAAGATTCGTAGTAAGAAATATAATAAGAGACCCTATGCTTGGAGGATGATTTTACTTCCAGGCACATCAAAAATTGCTCCTGTATTTTTGATGTGCCCTCCGTCCGTGGAAGTTATGGCGCGAGCCCAAAGAAGGGGTTTATGAGTTATATCGTCAAGCGGCAAATGACCGATGGAGTACGTTTTTAACGCGGCATGTAAGTAAAATGGCTTTCGTGCAAAGGTCTCAATAATAAGTAGGTGTACTGATTTATGTACGTTTTTTTTATGCGCCATGGTGAAGCCGTCACTCAAGCCGAGTCCGATGCGGCCAGAAATTTGACCGAGACGGGCCGAAGCGATATTGGTGCAACCATTAAGCGCTCTCTACAAGAGCCGATTTTTGCCGATGCTATTGATGAAATATGGTGTAGCCATTATGTGCGTGCCCAACAGACCGCTGAGCTAGTGGCCTCACTGATTGATAAGCCAGTTATAGTGAAAGATGGCCTGTCACCTACTGATAACCCTGATAATCTTCTTCAAGAGTTAAAAGAGGCTGATAAAACTATCGTGGTTGTTAGTCATCAACCCTTATTGGGAACACTCGTGGACCGCTTGGCAGGTTTAGAAACTGGCCGTTATCGTATGGGTACGTCGGCCCTAGCAGCACTAGAAACCGATTTGATGGCTTACGGCTGCTGTGAGCTAAAGTGGCTACACCAGCCTTAAGGAATCTCTGAACAAGCCATGACCGAACAGCTTAAGCGAAAAATGGCCAATTTCTGCGTTATAATACTTCGCAATAGGCACACTATTACGGGCGTTTTTCGCCTTGATTTTGGCCATTTTTCATCTCAATCTGTTTTTTCCAGACTTATTCAGAGCTCCCTAGGAGGCTGTCCGAGAATAGAAAACCCACCATGGAAAAGCGCATTTTCTCCTGCTTTTCGTCAAATAGAACCACTATTATCCTCAAATCATGAAAAAACCTGACTCAAAACCGCTTTCCCTTGCTACGCTTTCTATGCTCGGACAGCCTCTTAGCGATCAGATGAAAGAGTCTACAGCGCCTACCCCCATCGAGAAAGAATTTAACCTCAATGGCTTTCGCTATGCCGCCCAATTATGGGAAGCTCCCCTTGATTCCGGAGCTGAAAAGCAGCCAGTGATAGCGTTGCATGGCTGGCTCGATAATAGCGCCAGTTTCGATATTCTAGCGCCTTTATTGGTAGAGTCATGCAACGCCCAAGTACTTGCTCCCGATTTAGCCGGGCATGGTCACAGCGACCATCGCGATGGTTTTAGCGATTACTCTATATGGTCAGAGGTGCTGGCTATTTTGGCTATTGCCAATGAGATGGAGTGGCAAGTATTTACGCTTATTGGGCATTCACGCGGCGCCATGATTGCTATGATGGCTGCGTCGTTATTTCCCGATAGGGTTTCTAAATTAGTCTTAATTGACGCTATCGCACCATCTCCTGTAACGGCATCTCGAGCACCAGAGAAAATGAGAAAAAGTATGCAAGAAATGCAGCGCCGAGTGTTGCGCAAAACATCTTGTTATCCAAGTTACGATGCGGCAATTCAAGCGCGTATGAGTAGTGATGTTACTAAGGTTAATAAAAGTACGGCCAGACGCCTTGCCGTTCGTGGATTAAGCGAATTAGAGGCAGGCTTTCACTGGCACTCAGACGGTAAGTTATGGGCATTTAGCCATCTTTCATTAACACTAGAGCAGATTGTTGCTTTCGCTGAAGAGCTGAAGTCAAAGACCTATATTCTTCTGGCAAAGCAAGGTTTTAAGGCCTTTATTCAAGAGAATTCAACCTACCTACGTTTAACTGATGAGCTGATCGAACTACTCGACGCCGACGTAAAAGACTTTGATGATGGTCACTATCTACACATGGAGTCGTCCGCAGTAGATGTTGCTAATACTATTTCAGACTTTATAAAGGTAAGCTCGACGATAAACATAATTTAAAAGGTAAGTAAGAAAGATGCGCAGTAATTTAAGTTTTTTAGTGTTGGTATTATTATCTCAATTTGTTAATGCGCAAACGCCCGTTTATGGCGCTGTTTTTTACGCTGCTCTTATTGAAAGTGCTACTGAAACAAAGCCAATCCAATTCGTCCCCTATGACCAATCTAAAATTATTAACCAAGAGCAAAGCAATACGCTCAACTATCAGCTTGCTCTAGCGCCCTATAAAAAACGCCAAAATCGTTGGCGACCAGACAAAGCGATTCGTTTACAGGGTCACTTATACCGTGAAACCCACGAGTTAATGGCGGGCTTTGACGAGCAAGACGTTTATGCGTTTTATAAAAGCCAAGTTCCAAGTGCTGCGGAGCTTCTTTTTGAATGTCGTAGACGCGACTGTGGCGAAAGTAATAATTGGGCCAATGATCATTTCAACATCAAGCAACTCTATGGCTCAGATCAATACCAGTTTTATTCTGTTCATCAATTGGGAGATGATCAATACATAAGCTTATATGTCGTTCGTCGCGGCAATCGTCGTGTTTATACGCAAATCGAAACCTTAATTTCCAAGCCCTGATTTCCAAACCCACTAATAGCAGCTAATAACGTGACAGAATCGCCAATAGCCCAAGGTCGTGTTTATACCATCCAAGATTGTATAGACGAAGGCGCAGCTTTATTTACCGACGCCAATTTATTTTTTGGTCATGGTACTGATAATGCTGATGATGAAGCTTTTTGGCTGGTTTTTCACTCTCTAGCGCTACCTTGGGATAGTCCGCCCTCGGTTTTGCAAGAGGGTGTTAACCCAGGTCATTATCAACTAATAAAAAATTTATTTGATCGCCGTATTAAAGAGCGTATTCCCGCGGCCTATTTAACCGGTGAGGCTTGGTTTGCAGGGCTTGCCTTTACCGTGAATAAAGACGTGCTAGTCCCGCGCTCACCGCTAGCAGAATTGATACATGCCCACTATCAGCCATGGTTGAAAGCCGATAAACCCAACATTCTCGATCTTTGTTCAGGTAGCGGTTGTATTGGCATTGCGAGTGCGTTGGCCTTACCCAATGCTCGGGTTATTTTAAGCGATATTTCTTCCCTTGCATTGGCAGTCGCTAATGAAAATATTCAACGTTATTCCTTAAAGGATAGGGTGTATACCCTTGAGTCTGACGGTTTAGGCGCTTTTGATTCAAGCAAGACGGAGCATCAATTTGACCTTATCGTTTCCAACCCGCCCTATGTTGATGCTAATGATTTTGCCACTATGCCTGATGAGTATCATGCTGAGCCCGAATTAGGTTTAGTATCAGGTGATGATGGTCTTGAGTTTACTCGCCAGTTATTGAGCACAGCAGCTGATTATCTAAGCCAAAAAGGTGTACTGATCGTTGAGGTGGGCAACAGTTGGCAAGCACTACAAGATGCATTTCCGACAGTGCCCTTTTTATGGATAGAATTTGAGCAGGGGGGGCATGGGGTGTTTGTTTTGACTAGAAAACAGCTTGCAGCTTCTTTTTAAAATAAAGTTGAACACCTTGTATTCTTTAGTCTAATTACTTGCAGCTTATCTAAAAACTTCCTTTTTTTTAGTTTTTCCCTGTCCCCTGTAAACTGTATACTGTCACCTTATTAAAAATTTAAAGAACGGTTTATTTATGTCAGGCAATACATTCGGTAAATTATTTACAGTCACTACCTTTGGTGAAAGTCACGGCCTAGCACTTGGTTGTATTATTGATGGCTGCCCCCCTGGTATGGAGTTGAGTGAAGCTGATTTACAGCGCGATTTAGATCGCCGCCGCCCGGGCAAAAATAAATTTGAGACCCAGCGTCGAGAGCCCGATGCAGTGAAAATATTATCCGGCGTTTTCGAAGGTAAAACTACAGGCACTCCCATAGGTTTGTTAATAGAAAATACGGATCAGCGCTCAAAAGATTATGGCAATATAAAAGATCAATTCCGTCCTGCTCATGCCGACTATACCTATATGCAAAAATATGGCCTTCGCGATTATCGAGGCGGCGGTCGTTCCTCAGCACGAGAAACGGCTATGCGTGTTGCGGCAGGAGCGGTTGCTAAAAAATACCTACTACAAGAATTTGGTATTGTCGTTAGAGGTTGCTTAACACAACTTGGTCCGCTTAAAACCGAGCTAGATCTAAAAGAGTGGGACTGGGATGAGGTCGAAAACAACCCTTTCTTCTCACCCGATATCAGTTTAGTTCCTAAAATGGAAAGCTATATGCAGGCTTTGCGCAAAGAAGGTAATTCTGTTGGCGCAAAAATTTCTGTTGTTGCATCGGGTATGATTCCCGGGCTAGGTGAACCTATTTTTGATCGTCTTGATGCTGACTTAGCCCATGGTTTAATGAGTATTAATGCCGTTAAAGGTGTTGAAGTGGGTTCAGGTTTTGAGTCTATTACTCAAAAAGGAACTGAGCATCGTGATGAGATTTGTGAACAAGGCTTTTTATCAAATAACGCGGGTGGAGTACTGGGTGGTATCTCAACAGGTCAGGATTTAATCGCACATATTGCCCTTAAGCCCACTTCAAGCTTACATATTCCTGGGCAAAGTATCGATGTTAATGGTGACCCCGTTGAAATTATTACCAAAGGCCGCCACGATCCCTGCGTCGGTATTCGCGCTACGCCTATTGCCGAAGCGATGGTAGCTTTAGTATTGATAGATCATTTCTTACGTCATCGTGGTCAGAATGGTGGTGTGCAACACGATATCCCCATTATTCCTTCACAAGCCTAGTTTTAATTTATGATAGCGGGCATTCCCTATTGGCATCTCGCTAGTTTCTATTTTTTTTACTTCGCCTTAGTTGGCGCACTTAATCCCTACCTTAGTCTTTATTTAACCGATATCGGTTTTACTGCCCAAGCCATTGGAGCTGTTAATGGTGTGTTAATGGGCACAAAAATCGTGGCTCCCAATCTATGGGGGTGGTTATGTGATAAAACCGGCAAGCGCTTGCGCATTATTTCTTTAGGCAGTTTTGTTGCCATGATGTGCTTCGGTGCTTTGTTTTATTGGCAATCCTTAATTTCAATATTGATTATTACTTTTCTCTATAGTTTTTTTTGGAATGCTGTTTTATCACAATTTGACACCATCACCATTCAATACCTCCGTGAAGATAGTCATCGTTATAGCCAGGTAAGGGTCTGGGGGTCTATTGGTTTTATTGCCTCGGTAACATTACTAGGCTGGCTATTTGATTATTACTCTATTCACTATTTGATTCCAATTTCTTGGGGGCTGTTAGTACTTATCTGGCTAAGTACTTTAAGTTTAAAAGAACCCTTGCAAGTTCCTCATCATCAAGACCATGCTCATTGGTTCGTATTGTTAAAAAACCCAGCTGTAATCGCTTTTTTTATCGCCGCGTTTTTACTTCAATTTAGTTTCGGCGCTTATTACAGCTTTTTTAGCTTGCATCTCGAATCCTATGGCTACAGCCTTAGCGCGATAGGCTTGCTCTGGGCTTTGGGTGTGTTGTGCGAAGTGGCTTTATTCCTTTATATGCATAAAATATTGTCACGCATTGGTGTGACTCTTATTTTATTTGTGAGTCTATTGCTAACAGCCTTGCGATGGTTGATTATTGCTTTTTTTGCTGACAGCTTAAGCATGATTGTTTTTGCACAAACTATTCATGCGCTTAGCTTCGGTGCTGCCCACGCTGCATGTATTGAGTTGATCCGTCGTTTTTTTAAAGGACCCAATGCGGGGCAAGGACAAGCTTTATATAGCGCTATTACCTTTGGTGCTGGAGGTGCTTTAGGTGCTGTATGTAGTGGTTTTCTATGGGATATTAGCGCGCAACTTTTATTTTCGTTTAGCGCTGCTGTCGTTTTAATAGCGGCATTGGTTGCATGGTATGGGCTTTATCGTAATGAAATTGATCTTGAATTGGTTGATGATGAAAACGATAAAGCTTAAACCGCCGTTTCTAGGTTAAACTTGTCAGGCAAGGATCGTTACAAACTTGCCTCTTATTGTAGGGCGGGCTGTCCCCAGTAATAATAGATAAAAAATGTAATAATATCAGTAAGTTATTTATTTAAAGTGGGTAGGTAAATTAGGTGGGCACAATTCACCCTAGGTATAAATAAGAAAAAATAAAACCAATTTCGGAGAATGATAATGGATTTTGTGTCATTAGATTTAAAAATCATACTAGACCAGCTTCAAGCTGTCTTCCTTATGGTCATTGATTGGTTTACAAGCCCTAAATTTTATGCTCAATGCGGTTTAATTTTACTTGCCGTTATTCTTGGTTATTCTTTGGGTCGCTGGTTGCTAAAATATTCCTCTTTATTAAATAAACCCCCTGCGGATAATTCAACACTCAATATTAAAACGTTACCGTATAAAAGTCGTAATTTAATTACGCCATTGCTAATTGTAATGGCATTAGCAATGGCGGTTGAAATTAGTATATTAAGTATTCAGCAAAGTGCACTGGTTCGAACTGCTCAAGCGCTTGCCGTCTTAGTCATGTTTTATGCTCTAATTTCTAATTTGGTAAACACCTCTATTTTAAAAACATTCTTTAAGTGGATTGTAATGCCTATCGCTATACTGCATGTGTTTGGCTGGCTTGATCCTGCCGTTAAATATTTAGATGATGTTGACATCAGCGTAGGTAATATCGAATTCTCAATTTATGGAATATTAAGAACACTATTTTTTGGTCTGATCTTATTTTGGTTGGGACGTTTCTCAAATAATTTTGGTCAACAACTTATTCGTAAGCAAGAAGATCTTGATATCGGCACGCGAGAAATTTTCGCTAAGCTTTTTGAGGTTTTTTTACTCATCGTTATTTTATTTGTATTACTACAAATAATGGGTGTTAATTTAACAACGCTAGCCGTGTTGGGTGGTGCAGTTGGTGTTGGTTTAGGTTTTGGCTTGCAATCTATAGCGTCTAATTTTATATCTGGAATCATTCTTTTATTGGATCGCTCTTTGGTGGTGGGTGATTACATAGAGCTAGAAGACGGTAAAATGGGCACAATAAGAGCACTTAATATGCGTTCAACCACCTTAGAAACCTATGACGGTAAAGATATTGTTGTCCCAAATGAAAAATTTATTACCAGTAGCTTTGTCAATTGGACCCATAAAGATTCAAAACAGCGTTACTCTTTAGCGTTTCAAGTAGCTTATCAGACTGATTTGCATACTTTATTTCCACTATTAAGAGAAGCGATTTCAAAACACCCTCAAGTTATTAGCGGAGATGATGTTCCCCATGAGGAGCGTCCCGATGCTGAGATTAGTGGCTTCGGTGATTCAGGTGTCGATATTTTAATTGAGTTTTGGATGGAAGGTATCGACGATGGCCCTAATCGAGTGGGTGCCGATTTATTACTCATTATTTGGGATGTGTTGAAAGAGCATGTTGTTGAAATACCTTATCCTCAGCGAGAAGTTCGAATAGTAAATAATCCATAATAACCTTAGGTAAAGTAAGTTAGCTTAAGATAGAGATAAAAAACTTATTAGTGATCAATTTATGCAGCAGACCTTAACCAATTTTAAAATCGCTTTACCTGAAAGCCGTCAGTTAGATGTATTGGCGAATTTATTTGAAACGCGTGGCGCGAACCTCTTTCGTTGCCCATTGGTGTCGATTCATGACAGCCCGAGAGCCGATGAGATAAACGCTTGGTTAAGTGAGTTTATTGAGAATACACCTGATTACCTACTTATATTAACGGGAGAGGGTATAAAGCGCTTAACGGGCTTTGCTGAGCGATCAGAGCGGTATGCTGAATGGCAAGCGGCTTTGTCTAGGGTCTACAAGTTAGCCCGTGGCCCCAAGCCTAATCGTATGCTAAAAACGCTAGATTTGCAGGCGGATGAGTTGGCACTAGAACCAACTACGGAAGGTATGATTCTCTCATTAGAGCACATGGAATTAAAAGGTAAAAGCCTAGCGATACAGCTGTATGGTGAGGATCCAAATGAAAGATTACAGTCATACCTCTATTCCAGGTCCGTAGTATTTACGACAGTCGCGCCTTATATCTATGCATCAGATGTAGAGACGGGTGGTGTGCTTAAGTTGATTAAAGCATTAGCAGCAAATGAGCTAGATCTAATTTGTTTTACCAGTAAAGCCCAGTATGATCGCCTAGTAAAAGTCGCTAAACAGCACGATTGTCTACCAATACTGGAAAAAGGCTTAAAACAAACTAAAATAGCAGCAGTGGGACCTGTTGTTGCGGACCAGCTAAAACAAGCGGGGTTTGAGGTTGCAGTTATGCCTAAGGATAAATATTTTATGAAGCCCATGGTCAGCGCTATTGAATCATTATTGGCAAAATAGGTGAGAAACTGATTGAGTAAAGATCGACATAGTTTATCTTTTAGTGGTTTGAGGCTCTTACCTGGCACTAAGCTGGATATACGTTCTGAGCAATACACTATTCTTAAAGGTTTTAGTGCTTACGTTGGCTTTCAAGGTAACAATATTGTTGTTACTACTCCGTTTAGCAATGGCAAGCCCATACCGTGTAAGCCACACACGCAAGTTGTTGTTCGTTTTTTTGTTAATCATCTCAATTGTGCCTGTGCATTTCGTTCAGAAATTACTCATACCTCGACAGCACCCTTCCCGCATCTTTTTATTACGGTCCCAGAAGAAATGGAAGTGGGTGAAGTTCGCAGTAGCGTCAGAGCAAATGTAAAATTATCATGTAAGGTAACGGCTCATGCCGAATATCGTAAGCCGAACCGGCTCGCTATTTTAAACAACTTGAGTATTGAAGGTGCAAAGATCCTCAGTAAGGAGTTTTTGGGAGATGATGGGGAAGAGGTTACGATTACAACTAAAATATTAGTTTTAGATCTAGAAAAAATAATTTATGTTAAAGGAATTATTCGCTCTACAGTTGATGCAGAGGGCCTGTTTTCCTATGGTGTTGAATTTGTTGACATTGACAAAACGATTAAGTTATTAATCTACGCTTATGTGCTGTCACAAATCAAAGATTGATGCTTAACCTAAAAACCGCAGTTGGATAGTAGTGAGGGGTTTTAGGTTTAAAAAGCAGGCCTTAACGCCACTGTTATACGGGTCGTTTTAACCACTCAAAGATTGGCTTTTTCTTTTCCATGTCGACACCCACTAACTTAACCTCGACTTCTTGTTCTAGCAATAACGGAGTATTATTCCAAGTCAGTTCCATGCGTTGATTGTTAAAAGAAATTTTATCGTATTGAACTTCTGAGTTTTCTTTAGTTTCTTCTTTGCCTGCTTGCTGTTTTTCTTTTGCTTTCGCATCGTCTTTGTTTTTACTTTTACTTTCTTTAATGCTCACAATGAAACCTTCAACCCCTGTGTCGACCAGTCGCACACCAATACCTTGGTTGGTGAGTAAAGCAATGTAAGCGATAAAAGTTTCTCCAACTTTTGACTGTAAATAATCAGCGATTAACCATTGCTCCATTACTCTCGATGCATTGCGGTTATTAGTAATGGTTTCTTTTAAACGTTCTAATTGTTTGTGACGTAACTTTACTGATTTTTTATTTTCTATCAGAGCATGTATTATTCTGTGATTATATAAATCTTGGTAGCGACGAATCGGCGAGGTGATAGTGGCGTAAAAATTTTTACCAAGGCCAAAGTGTGGAGCGGGTACTAAGGAAAGTTCACTAGCTTGTTGAAAACGCTGTTGCTTCGCCATTAATTGTGCGCCATCAGGGTGTTGCTGTAATTGTTTTATTAGCGCTAAATAATTGTTCAAATCAGCTGTGTCGGCAACCTTATTCTCGTCTATACTTTCTTTTAATAATTTTTCGATGTCATTTCTGCGCTCATCGCGATAACCGCTTTGAGCCATATAGATACCGGCTTTATGCTCAGCTAAAAATGCACCGGCGCACTGATTACACGCTAACATGGCTTCTTCAACAACAAGGTGTGCATCCGACTTCTCAATTTTCTCAATTGAATCTAACTTGCCTTCTTTATTTAACAGCAGCATAAAATCGGGTCGATACTCACCAACCAGTTGATGTTCTTTTCGGTATGCATGGAGGGCGGTAGCGCATTGCTTTAACTGATTCAATTGATCAGTAAAGGGAATAGCGTCGTTTAGTTGTGGAGCAGGAGTAAAATCCTCACCATTAAATAGCGCGCTGACTTGCTGGTAACTGAGTTTAGCTTTAGATTGAACAATAGCGGATTCAAAACTATAGTCAGTAATGTGACCAGAGCCATCAACTTCAAGTGTGGCAACCAAGGCTAAGCGATCTTGACCTGCCAAAAGAGAATAACGATCAGTGGATAATTCTTCTGGTAGCATGGGTACGGGTTTGCCCGGTAAGTAGACCGTGTGAGCTCGGAGTAGAGCAATATGATCAATCGGTGATTCCCAAGCGATCTCACTGCTTGGGTCGGCAATGGCGACTCTCAGTTTCCAGCCATTGTCGGTCGATTCAACCGTTAAGGCGTCATCCATATCACGAGTATTCGCAGAATCGATAGTGACAAAAGGGTGACTGCGTAAGTCGCTACGTAAGGTCTCTGTTGCATCGATCATAGCCTTACTTTTTAGAGAGCGCGCCTGATCACATACATCTTTGCCAAAACCATCGAATAATTGGTAGAGGGCAAGGGTAAACTGTCTGGCAGCATTTACATTGGTTTCGTTACCGATGTCGCTAAGGACACGCGCTTGGGCTTTACCGGTTTGATAAGGATGCTGAGTCACTCGAGCAGTCACATTGTGGCCATTTTTTGCATTAGCACGTGCGTTGGGCGGCACAAAAACCCATCTAGTATGTTGTTGCTGTTCGATAATCACAAAGTGGCCTTTGCCTTTAACGCAGTAGCGACCCGCTAG
>JBLHWO010000006.1:0-35750 GCA_047629215.1 Cellvibrionaceae bacterium
CAACCACAAAAATAGACCGTTTCGGTAGCATCGCTAACATATCCCACGGGTAAAGATTGAGTTCCCGCATGTGAACCATCACAGAAATGCTGTCTTTGACTTTGCCCCGAGGCACACCAGTTGTAATTTTTGCCGGCTTCAAACTCCTCTGCAAAAGGTGAGTTGGATGCTCTAGTAGAATGTTTCATAATGGTAACCCTTTATTTTTATAAGCGATATTATAATTAGTGACGTAAAAAATCCCCGCGTAAAGCGGGGAGGCCGGCTAATTTAAGCCGCAATTTTAATATTAATGGTTTCGGGTTTTTCTTTTTCAGATTTTGTTAAATTCACTTGCAGCATACCTTGTTTGAATCCCCTTTAATATCAGCATCCTTGATATTAAAGCGCAAATTAAAACTACGGGTAAAATGGCCGTAAAAACGCTTAATGCTATGGAAGTTTTTCTCCTGTTTTCTTTCTTTTTCAAAGCGGCGTTCACCTGCAATGGTCAACATGCCATTATTAATATTGACTTTTAGGTCTTATTTTTTAACTTCAGGTAGCTCTACTTTAATTAAAAATTCGTGATAGGATTAAATGATATCCACAGTAGGCTACTAATCGGTTGGGGTAAGTTCTTGACGGCCTGCGATATTGTGCTTGGTTTTTTGTAAGCGAGGATAATAATGAAACCTTTCCTCAATTTCTATTAAGGGGCTCCACGTGGTTAAGTTCATAATCAATACTCCTCTAACAAATTAATGTTTAAATGGCTGGTTCAATCACCAGATGGGAGTATTTTAATGAGGGAAACTTAAACGCCGCTTAAGCTAAAGCGCCAGAAAAATAATTATGCGGCTAAGAGATGAAATAATAAACACAAAGACAGCTAAAAAATTAAGGCACCAGTGCCGTAATTTCTTTTAGCAATAAATCAGCATCTACCGGTTTATGTAATACCTTTTGTACAATTTTTAATGCGGCAGTACAGACTGCGCTTTCTGTATAACCCGTGATCATAATAGCGGGTATTGGCTTCTGAGTGAGTTCACGCAAACGCTTAACTACATCCAAACCATTTTCGCCATCGGCAAGCCGGTTATCAGTAATGATCAAGTCGGGTGGTGTTTGTGCATCTTGTGCATGGGCAATCGCTTTGTAGCCAGAGCTGGCGCTAAATACGTGATAACCTTCGAGATTCAATAAGGTTTCCATCGCGTCCAGAATATCTTCGTCATCTTCGAGGTATAAAATAGACGTTTTGTGTTTTTGCGTTGTCGTTAACAAGGGCTCGTTAGACATTACAACGGCTTTATGGTCTCTTGCGGATAATGGTAGCTGAATGGAAAAAAAAGAGCCAATACCCACGGTAGATTCCAGCGTAATTGGGTGATTCAAAAGTTCGGCCAGCGCTTTAACAATTGATAAACCCAAACCAAAGCCTTGCTTGTGGTGTTGATTCCGATCAATGCGATAGAATGCATCAAAAATTTCGGCTTGTTTATTATCAGGAATACCCGGCCCAGTATCGCGAATACCCAGCGTTAGTGTATTGTCTGCGGCTAGATATTCAATTGCCACATGCCCTTGCTCGGTATAGTTAAGCGCATTGCCCAGTAAATTTCGAAGAATTTGTAACAAGAGTTCTGGGTCGCTGTGTACTCGGAGACCAGTTGCTGGTGAAGACAAGGTGAGTTTTTTTTGTAATGCCTGATCTTCAAAGCCTATTTGTAGTTCTGTGAATAGAGGCTGCAGATCCATATCCTCGAGTTGAGGCTGAATACCACCACTTGCAATTTGGTTTAGATTGAGTACCGTACTCAACAGTCGTTCCATGCCGTGAATAGATTTGTGCATTTTAGTCACGTGCTGTTTAACTTCAGAGTCATGAATTTTTCGCATCAAGACAGAACACAGTGTATTTAGGTTTTGCAGCGGTTGGCGTAAGTCATGACTAGCGGCGGATAAAAAGCGGGTGTTGGCTTTGTTGGCAGTTTCTGCGGCTTCTCGTGCCTCTAATAGAGATGCTGTCCGTTCTAACACTTGAAGATTGAGCTTCGATACCAAATCAGCATTTTCCATACCTATAGCGGTACAGTTTGCGACTATTTGTAACTGTTCAAGTTCATCATTCGTTGGCCGATGGGATTCTGCCCAGTAAATACCAATGGCGGCAAGGGGGTTATCAGAACGAATTGGCACAATAATCAGACTACGAACAAAGGTTGCTGCGTATAAATTTTGCTGAATACGTTCATCGTTGAGAACATTTTCAACCACAGCCATTTGTTTGTTACGCATACTCCAGCCACTAATACAGTGATTGGCTGGAAACCGCGATCCTTTCCACAGTGGCGCAATGGCCTGTTCATCGGCATAATAACAATGCTCGCCATCCTTGAGGATAAAGGTGACCCCGTCAGCCTTGACAAGCTTGCGTACAGAATCAACCACTATGGACTGAATAACATCAAGGCTTCTGGCTAGAGAAAGTTTGTGGATAAGGGGAAGAATGGAGTTCACTGATAACCATCATCTCTGTTGATCTAATAATATTATTAGATGCTACTGATAAGGATCGCCACCCTAGGCCGCTGGGGAATGATTGTCAAAGGATCATTATTAATAACTACTGGTTATTTGTGTGAACTCTAGCGACTATATTATGGGTAAATAATATAGTCGCGGATAATCCACCGAGGGAGGAGGGTTCAAGTAGCAGTTGGCTATTGTTGACTTCGGCAACACGCTTGACTAAAGCCAGACCCAGACCCGATCCTCGTTTTTGTCCATCAACACTTTTTTGGAGCGGTTCCTGAACACGGTTATAGTCACCAGTGGCAATCCCTGGGCCGGAATCCTCTACTTGTAATTTAACCTTTGTATTATTATCCATCAGCTGCACGCTAATCTGGATAATACCCCCTGAAGGGGTATAGCGCAGGGCATTGTCGAGTAGATTTTTTAATACGATTTCTATGTGTTCTTCACAGCTTAAAATAAACAGTGGCTGGGTCCCATCAAAGGCGAAGGTTACGGTGATCATACGGGGTTGTGCTAGCGTTTGGTAATCATCCGCCCAGCGCTGACATAACTCGGTGATATTGTGTGATGCAAGGCTAGCCTGTTGATAATATTGGTTTAGACGGGAAAATGTCAGCAATTGTTCAACTAAGCGTGTACTTTTATCGACGGCCTTTACAATATTGTTGAGTGCCTTATCCCGCTGTTTTGGATTATCAGTTCTCTGAGCAATTTGTGTTTGTAAGCGTATACCTGTCAGCGGCGTACGCAGCTCATGGGAAGCCTCAGAGCTAAAGGTATATTCCTGATTAACACGATCTTTTTCTAGTTTTAAAAATTGATTGAGCGCTGCTAGCAGGGGTTGTATTTCGTCGGGTTGGCCAGTTATAGGCAAAGGTTCTAAATTATTGGTGTCGCGTTTTTGTATTATCTGCGCCAACACATCTATATCAGCCATTTTTTTAATCGGTATAGAGTGATGATGTAGCCACAAACTAAATGTGCTGAGCGTAAGAATGACAGCGACAAAGAGATCTATTTGCCACGAGGCATGTTTTAGAATAAGCACAATGGCAAAAGCCACCCAGCATAATCCCAGTGCAACGGTGGTTATCCATAGCGTTGGTTTTTTCAATCAGTTAACCTCAGTGATGGCCCTAGCGCACTCTTAACCCGACAGGAAGTCCGTACCGTTTATAAGCCATAAATTATTAATCACAGGCAGTTAAAGCCGCGCCCATTTTATAACCTACATGCCGCAGGGTTTCTATGCTGTCCTTGCCCAGTTTTTTACGTATCCCGTGAATATGAACTTCAATGGTATTACTTTCGATTTCCATATCCCAGCCATAAAGGCTATCTTCAATATGGGCTTTGGATAATACCCGCTCAGGTTTTTCCATCAGCGTTTGTAAAATAGCAAATTCCTTTGGCCCCAGAGTGACCGGTCTGCCATTTTGGGTCACGCTGCGAGTGGCCGGGTCGAGTGAGAGTGAGCCGACACTGAATGTAGGCGAAGCGCGGCCACTGGCTCTGCGTCGCAGGGCTCTTATGCGTGCGCGTAATTCATCAAGGTCAAAGGGTTTGCTCAGATAATCATCTGCGCCACCATCCAGTCCTTTCAGCTTATGGTCAATATCATGATAAGCCGTCAAAATAAGCACTGGGGTATCATCTTTTTTCTGGCGTAGGTGTCTCAATACATCCAGCCCAGAACCATCCGGCAGGCCGATATCGAGAATCAGTAATTCATAAGTGGTAGTTGCCAGGGCGGTAAGTGCCGCTTCCTTGTCTTCGACCCAGTCCACCGCATAGTTATCGAGACTTAGCCCCTGAGTTAAGCCATCACCAATAATTTTATCGTCTTCAACGACTAGGATGCGCATAGTTATTATTTCCGGGTCACAGAGTTAATATAAAAAGTACTTAAATTCAGTCTGAAGAAACTCATTGTAGTGTAGAAAACTTAAATGATGCTTAAGAATATAATACTGATGAAGTAAATTTAGCTTGCGATAGAGGCATTTAAGGTTGATTTAATCTTCTCTCATTATACTGCCTCCTCTTTTGCTAGGTTCAAGACCATCTATTCTGGAATTTACCGATTGTGCACCTTGATCCTATCTTACCTGTTGTTGTTGCCGTTATATTAATCATTATATTTGCGGCACTGCTGTCGCGCCTTATTCGCCAACCCTATGTCTTGGCCTATTTATTATCCGGCAGTGTGATTGGCCAAGAGGGGATTGGACTGGTTAACGATAGCGTGCTGATAGAACACATGGGAACCTTTGGCGTTATTCTCCTATTGTTTTTTGTCGGTATGGAGATTCAGCCGGACTAGCTCAAAAAACATTGGAAGGTATCGGTAGCTGGATCAGTGCTACAGATACTAGTCAGTGTGGGCTGTATCTTTATAGTAGGCCACTATTTTCAATGGTCTCTAGGGCGAATCGTATTATTGGGGTTTGTTATCAGTCTAAGCAGTACCGCTGTCGTATTGAAATTACTTCAAGAAAGCAATGAACTGGATGCATCAATTGGTCAAAAAGTGTTAGGGATTCTGTTGGTACAGGATTTGGCGATAGTCCCCATGATTATTATTTTGGGTCTATTAAGTGATGCGGTTATTGACACGCATATTATTGGTTTACAACTCGTCGGAGGCGTTGCAGCACTGATTTTTTTCAACTGTCTAATGCGAAAAACCCTATTATACTTGCCATTCGCGCGCGCAATACAACAGGATCATGAACTGCAATTTTTTCGGCATTGATAGCGTGTTTTAGTTTGAGTTTGTTAACAGGCTTAATGCAGCTATCTACGGTTCTTGGGGTTTTTATTGCTGGAATACTGGTTGCTAAAGCGAAGGAAACCCTTTGGGTTTAATACAGTCTAGAACCTTTTCGAGTTGTGTTTATGGCTTTATTTTTCATGTCGATTGGGATGATGATTAATTTGTATTTTGTCATGCCACAACGGCCGCAGTTGTTAATTTTACTGATAATGGTATTAACCACTAATACATTTATTAATGCGATCTCACTTAGGATGCTTGATGTTAATTGGCGAGATAGTTTATATTCGGGTGCGCTATTGGCACAGATTGGCGAGTTTGGTTTTGTGCTCGCATCCATTGGTTAACAAGCCAAACTTATCATCCAATATGCACGCAAAATGACCATTGCAGTAATTGTGTTAAGTTTATTTTTCAGTCCGGTCTGGATTACTTTATTTAAAAAGTTGACTGGAGTAAAAGTATAGGGAGACATAAGAATGGAAAGATCAGTTTTTAATAGTCGTATTTTTATCAAATAAGAGAGTCTCAATATGATTGAAAATATTTTAGCGAAAATAATGCTATGTTTAACCTTTTTTAGTAGTGTCATGATCATTGTTTTAGTATTTTTAATGGTCAATACTTTGCTTCGGCAACATTGGCAAAATAATATGAATGTTCAGTTTCGTTTCCAATTGATCATGTTGGTTTTGACATTTATAGGAGGTTTAATTATGATTGCTGCATTACCGATTAGTCCTACATTACTTGGTCAATTACTCAACTTGGTTGGTATTTTTCTCAGCATTATGATCGCACTTTCATCAACAACATTTATCGGTAATATATTAGCCGGTATTATGCTTAAAGTGATTAAGCGTGTGAATTCGGGTGATTTTATTACGGTAGAATATATTACTGGACGAGTAACTGATGTGGGACTCTTGCATACTAAAGTGCAAACTGAAGATCGCGATCTTATTACCGTGCCAAATCTTTATATGGTGAGCAAGCCGATGAAAGTCGTGCGAACCAGTGGCGCTATAATATCGCCGAGGTGTCTTTAGCCTATAACATTCCTCACCCGCAAGTATCTGAGTTGTTGTGTCATGCGACCGATACTGCCGGATTGAGCGATGGATTGGTGCAAATCAGAGAGTTAGGCGACTTTGCTATTTTTTATCGAGCTGCCGGTTTGCTGCAATAGGCCAATAATATTATATCGGCACGATCAATATTGCGTGAATGTATATTAGATGTCTTGCATAAGGCGAATATTGAAAATGTTTCCCTCAGCTCTATTAATACGCGTCATCTCTCTGATGATACTGTATTTATTCCAAAATTAAACTAACAAAATCCCAAAAATATAGGCAGAAAAAATCTGCCCGAGAACATTATATTTGATAAAGCTGATGATGTTGAATCCATTGAAAAAATCCGACAAAAACTAGTTGATATAGATAAAGAGCTATCTTTGATCGACAAGCAGGAACCCCCTAATTTGAAAGAGAAAAAGTTATTGTTGATCACCCGAAAGGACAAACCAGCCGAGGTACTACTATCAGCTGAAAAAAATTTAGAAGCAGAGGACAGGCTATAAAGCCAAATTATTTAAGGACATATCTAAAAATAGTAATTTTTTTGTGAGGGCACCAAGAGTAGGCGCTCCGAAGCGAGGAAGCACCGCGCGGAAACCGCAGTTTATACGGAGTAAATTAGGATTTGAGCACAGAGCTGACACAGCTATCGAGGAAAAAGTGCATTTTTATAGGTGCCCTTAAAATAATAACTTAGCTAGCCGTTGCTAAATGAGCATGATTTTTTTATTTGAGTTTTTCAGTGTTATCCACCAGGTCAAGTGCCCATGAGACGGAATCTTCTTGCGCCATGGTGTATGGATATTTGCCGATTGCTTCAGAACAGTGGGGGGAGGTTTACCTTCAAGCCTTGTTGCAATCGCCACAAGGAACCCCCTTGCAAGCACTGAATAATCTACAGCAGCCAGGTTTCCCGTTGTCGAACAGAGACCCTAGAGTCTTCACAACCCTCTTATCAACCTAATGCTGGGTTGTTTACTGGGTTGATAGGCCGTTTTTTTTCTTGGCAAAATCCTGCGCCGGCTGATACCTACGAATTGATAATGTGGGATGATCCACATTACCCTTTGCTCTCCATGATCTCTTCAAGGGCACGATAAGAGACGGCATATCTGACATAAAATAAGACCACGTTAAGAATAACATCCTCTGTATATTCGGCACCTTTAAAGTTAACCATGGAAGTTACCTTACGCTTAAAATGCCCGATTACTGCTCAAATCGGGACAGGTTTCGACAAAACCCACTGGAGGGTTGGTTCAATTATAAGCAAGTCTCTTTTTTCGTTAATTAATCGTTGACTTTACGATTTTTTGTTATCTTTCTGTCCAAGATGGTTTGCTTCACTTAACCATTTTTGCCCTTCAAACCAAGCAGTGCGCTGAGCAGCGTTAAGACCCGCTAACGAACTTTATGCACATGCTGAGTTAAAGTGTAATAATCAAGTTAAGAATCTATGTGAATTTTAGCTTTAGCCTATTGATTTTTCTAAGTCATTGATTTTAATCGATAAAAAAGAAAGTTCGAAAAACAAACAGCTCGATACATCGCCCCAAATTCAAGGCTTCAGGCTATTTTTAAATTACCTACCCACTGACTTGTCCACAGTCTCTGTGGAAAAATTTAATTACATTACGATTCAAGAGCCTAGAGCGCTATTTTATAATAATGCACAGCTGAGATAGAATCTTAATTTGTCAGTATGCACCGAAAGGCTCTTGTTCTGATAACTTGACGGAAGAAGATACAAAACGCATCATTAAGCCATTCAATAATCGTCCAAGAATATATTTGGGTTTAAGGGACTCAATAAGGTTATGTTGGGAGTAAGCCAACGAGTACACGAGCGAGTGTTGAATCTGCGGGGTAAAAAAATAGATTAATAGAGTAAATATGAAATCAATAAAGTTGTCACCAGAACATTTAGTTGCTCACCGAGGGCACCAAAAAAGCTTCCCCGAAAACGGTAGTTTGGCTATTTTAGATGCTATTGCATCCGGTGCTAAGAAAATAGAATTTGATGTCCAATTTACAGCAGATGGTGCAGTGGCTCTTTATCACGACGATAATATGCAGCGTATTAGTGGGCTTGAGAAAAATATCACCGATCTAACTAGGCTGGAGTTAGGCAATTATTCCGCTAGTGAGCCCGAAAGGCTAGAGACTCGCTTCGCTAATAACCCCATTGAGTTTTTAGAAGATATTCTACCTATTATTAGCAAGCACCAACATATTGTATTTTTTTTTGAAATAAAGGAAGAGAGTCTCAATATTTTTGGCGAAGATGCTTGCTTTACTAATTTAAAAAAGACTTTAGCGTTAATTCCGGATAATCTGATCTTTGTCTGCTTTGATATGTCAGCTGTAAAACGTGCAAAGCAGGAAGGATTTAAGCAAACGGCCTTGGTCTTTCGAGACTGGGTTAATCGTAATTCATTATTAGATGATTCGAATGCAGATTTTGGTTTTATTAATTATACACGCATTCCTTTAAATGAAATGATTAAGGCAGAAAAGCCGATTCTAGTCTACGAGGTAAAGCATCAACTTATTGCTAAGCAGTTACTGGATCGAGGGGCTGCGGCAGTTGAAACTTTCTGTATTAGATCACTCTTGAACAACTAATGAGCACATATGAAATCAAGCCATACTATGACCTCGTTACCATTGGCGCTGGTATTGCTCTGCTTGCTGTAGTGGTGGGGCATTCTCTTTTGTGAGTAGAACAAAATCAGTGGTCATACAAAGGGACGCCACAAGAGGCGACCATAACCGAGGCTTAAATTGTTTATTTGACGAGAGTAATAAAACACTATTCTCCGGCTATTATTTTTTAGTTGATGATCAATTGTGTGGTCTTAGGCTTTTATCTGTATCGAATAAAAGAGCCTTTCTTCGTTCTCGTGATACTATTGTTAATTCTTACGAAAATATTATTTCTTTGTGTTATAGGAAATTTACAGCGTGGCGAGCTACGGCAAAAAAAGTAAAATATTTTCGTGCAAAGGACTCCTAACATCTGTTGACTATTGTGGGGTTCTACTATGGGAATTGTGGTAACTGTTTTTATGCTCTTAGGTTTGTTGATGGTATCCCCCATTAAATTGTTAAACTTAAAACAGTATGAGCATAAGGTAAGTGTGATTGACTTTGTAGGCTTCAGCTTATTATTTGCGGGTTTATGGAATGTGTTATGGTTTGGTTTGAATCACATAACACTGTTTTGGGGTTTGGCAGCAATGATTTCTGGTGTGTTTATGATTCTTGTAGCAATTTTCATCTTAGGCGCATGCAAGCAATCGAGAGATAGCAGTAATAGGTTAAAGTCCGGTGTTTTAAAAATAGCCACCAAGCTGGCTCAAAACTTACAGCCAATATATTATGTGGCGGTACTAGGCCTATTACTCAGCTTTTTGTTGTATGCGCTTACTTTAGTCCGATTAAATTTAGGTTATTCGATTATTGCTTGAGCGCTGTACCTATTTTTTAAGAGCGCCAAGGGTTTTATCAATTATGGTAGACGTTCCCTCATATTATGGCTTAAAATCTAAATTATGCCTATCTATGTATCCAGGCGCGCACCTATTGTATCCTCGGCAGCGATGAGTTGTAATTTATGCCACAGTATTCCATCATTATTATCGTGTTATTTTCTTTCGCCCTTGTGGCGTGTTCCGAAAAAACAGAGCAAGTTAAAAAACCCAAGAGAGAGCATTTAGTTGAAGTAGTTACTGCTCAACTGCAAACCTTGGCGATCGAGCGTGAGCGAACTGGCACCTTGCAATCTAAACAAGAGGTTGAAATCTTTAACCAGGAAGAAGGCAGAATTATCACTCTACCTTTCTCCGAAGGAGACAAAGTTAATAAAGGTGATGTTGTTGCAAAGTTGGATGATCGAATACTACGCTCACAACTGACCCGTATGCAGGCCATCAGGCGCAAGGCGGAAAGGGATGTAAAGCGGATCAGTGGTTTGGCAAATAAACAAATGACGGCACAAATTGAATTAACACGTGTCGAAACCGAATTAGCCGTTGCTAAAGCTGATGAGCAAATCTTAAAAGCGCGCTTAGATTATGCAACAATTACTGCCCCTATCTCGGGCCTTGTTAGCCAGCGATTATCAGAACCGGGCAATATAGCAGAGCGTTACACGCACTTATTAACTATTTCTGATCAATCTACCCTAATGACCCAAGTGACAATGTCTGGTTTATTAATTAACACCTTAGAAAAAGGAGCTTATGTCGATATTGAAATTGACGCTTTACCACAGCGGAAGCCTATAAAAGGCAGTGTCGAACGTATTCATCCGAATTTAGACCCTTCGACTCGAACGGGTATTGTTGAGATTGCATTATCACCCGCACCTATAGGCGCGCGTCCGGGGCAGCTTGCGCGAGTAACTTTACGTACTCAAGAGTCTGAGCGTTTGCTAATTCCCTTTACTGCTTTACGTCGATCAACGGAAGGCGAGTACGTATTTATTGTAGATGATCAAAAGCAAGCTCAAAAAATAGATGTGGTCAGTGGTTTACGAATAGGTGAACAAGTCGAAATTATTAATGGTTTATCGCCGGATCAGCAAGTGATTACACGTGGCTTTACCAATTTACGCAGCAAGAAAAAAGTCGTTATTATATCGGCTTCAGTTTCAAATAAATCGGGTAGTAATAATAATCCAGCGCCCATTCCATAATCGTAGCGCTTTAAGCTTAGTGTTTGGGGCTAGCCCTTATGAATAAAAAGAGTAATACAGGCGGTGGTATAGCGGCTTGGTCAATCCGGCACCCTGTTGGTGTCTCTATGATCGCAGCGGCAGTGATTGTCTTGGGTTTATTTACGCTCACTCGCTTAGCTGTTGATTTATTACCGCACATTATTTATCCCGAAATTCGTGTGCGTATTCTTGACCCTGGTGTGCCAGCATCGGTTATGGAAGACCGAGTGACGCGTCAACTAGAAGAACAGTTGGCAGTAACCGAAGATGCTATTTCAGTTCAATCCAGTTCAAGTCGCGGGTCTTCTCAGGTTGATTTAGCCTTTGATTATGGCAAAGATATTGATATTGCCCTGCGCGATGCCAGTACTCGGCTCGATCGAGCCAAACGTTTTCTACCTGATTCGATAGATCCACCCGTGATATATAAACTTGATCCAGCACAAATTCCAGTAATGGAATTTGTCATTAGCTCGCCTTTACGAGACGGTGTCGAATTAAGGAGTTGGGTTGATGATACTTTTAGTAAATGGTTTTTAAATTTACCCGGTGTTGCTGCCGCTGAAGTGGGCGGGGGTCTACTAAGAGAGATACAAATTATCCCAGATCAAGGTCGGCTTGTAGGCGTTGGCTTGAGCTACCGAGATGTGATCAAGGCCTTACAAACCTCTAATAGCGATGAACCTATAGGGCGTTTGCAAATGCCGGAGAGTGAAATTACGGGGCGAATTAGCGGTCGTTTCACATCGATAGAGGATATAAAACGCTTACCGATAAGCCAAATAAATGGAAATAAAATTAATACTGTTTACTTGAGTGATATAGCTGACGTCATTGATACTAACGAAGATGAAAGAATTAAGGTTAGAGCGGATGGCATTAGCGGAATAAAATTATCCATTCAAAAACAGCCGACGGCAAATACAACAGCCGTGGTCGAAGTCGTTAAACAGCGTCTGCAGTGGTTACAAGAGCAAGACGTTATACCGGATGATGTCACTGCAACCATCGTCGCTGATCAATCTATTTATATCATACAGTCGTTAAAAAATGCATCGCTAGCGGCTATCAGCGGTGCATTATTAGCAATGTCAGTAGTGTATCTCTTTTTGGGTAATCTTCGGCGTACGTTTATTATCGGAAGTGCTATTCCCATCGCCATTATGTTTACCTGTGTATTAATGGGCCTAGGTGGATTAACACTAAATATTATGACGCTCGGTGGTTTGGCATTAGGTATTGGTATGCTGGTCGATAACACGATTGTTATGCTGGAAAATATTTATCGACATCAATGCCAGCATGAAGCGGCAAACGAGGCTGCTGCCAGTGCAGCTGCAGAAGTGAATGGGCCTATCGTTGCTGCAACCTCAACAAACTTAGCGGCGGTTATGCCATTTTTATTTATTGGCGGTTTAACAGGTTTATTATTTAAAGAATTAATTTTTACCATTTCTGCTGCCATTTTTGCCTCCATGATTATCGCACTAACCTTAGTTCCTGCTTACGCAGCAAAAGTAAAACAGATCGAAACCAATAAAGTTCGTACTTGGGTTGATGGTGGGATAATATCTTTACAAAATAAATATGCCGCTCTTATTTCTATTTTATTGCCATTTCGCTGGTTGGTTATTATTACTTTCGTTGTAGTGCTGTGTTTAAGTGCGACCATTTTTTTAAGCGGCAAACAAATATTTCTACCTAAATTAGATGATGGCCGTGTACGCATAAGTGTCTCTGCGGATGTTGGCATTTCGTTAGAAGAAATGGATGCTAAGGTAACTCTCTTAGAATCAATGTTTGAATCGCAAGCCGAAACCGAAACAGTATTTACCTTGGTGGGCGGTTCAATCTTTGGCCGTTCTCAACGAGAAACGCCAAGCCGTTCTACTATTATTGTTCAGCTTACATCACTTTCTGAACGCGGCATTAGCAGTAGTGATTGGATGAAAAAAATGAATACCTTAATAGCTAAAGAACAACTGGTAGGGTTTAAAGTGAGGTTGTCTCAAAGAGGAATAAGAGGTATACGCACTAATAGGGGAGATGATGATATTAGTTTACGTTTACAAGGGGATAATCTCAAAGAATTAAAATTAATTGCAGATAATATTACTGAAAAAATGCGAGGCATCCCGAGTCTAACTAATGTTACGCATTCTGCAGAAGATGAACAGTTTGAAATAGCGATTAAGCTAGATCGCGAAAGAGCCGCACAGCTAGGTCTAAACTTAGTGGATTTAACCGAGGCAGCTCAGATTGCCCTACAGGGGAAAGTCGTCAGTGACTACCTCGATGGAGATAAAGCCTATGACATTCGTTTACGATTATCGAAAACAGAAATTAAGAGCCCGCAGGATTTAGACTCTATTATTTTATTTCCTGCCAGTGGTGATTCGCGTTCTGTTTATTTAGCCGATGTGGCTACCATTTCGTTATTGGAAACGCCCGCGACAATTAAGCGCGATAGCCAAATGCGTATTGTAGCGCTATCGGCCACACTCAGTGGTGACACTACCTTGGGTGAAGCCTTAATCGATCTGCAGGATATGCGGGCTAATCTAGATTTACCCCTAGGTTATACGCTTTACGACGGTGGGTCGGAGAGCGCATTACAAGAGCAGCAACAACTAACCGATATTTTACTGCTGCTCGCTTTATTTTTAGTGTTTGTAGTAATGGCAATTCAGTATGAATCTTTACTTAATCCTTTAATTATTATTTTAAGTGTGCCTTTTGCCGCTATCGGTGTGGCTATCGGTATTTACATTTGTGATTTGCCCTTGTCGATGCCGGTATGGCTAGGGATGATAATGTTAGTGGGTATCGTCGTTAATAATGCTATTTTATTGGTAGAGTATATCGAAATTGAACGCAAACAATGTGTGGATATGTGTACAGCTATTATTGAAGCTGCGCGTTTGCGTTTAAGGCCTATATTAATGACGACATTAAGTACTGTGATGGGAATGGTTCCGTTAGCCTTAGGGCTAGGAGATGGCGCAGAAATGCTGCAACCCCTTGCTATTACCGTTGTGTGGGGCTTAAGTTTTTCTATGTTAGTAAGCTTGCTGTTAGTCCCGATGGTTTATTATTTATTTCATTCTACTCGATCAAAATCAATCGTAAAAACGGCTTCCATTTAATCATTAACGCTTTTTGCCGTAGTGTGGACTGTGCCTAGCCATTATCCTCACTGTTGTGGGTACAGCCCCATAAGCGCTAACTTGTTTTGGCCTTTATTAGCTTGTCAGTTTTGAAGAGAAAGATGCGGCGTACACAGCGAGAAACGATAGGGTGTGGCGTCGATTGAGACGAGTTCCCTGCGAGGACGGGTCATGGTGAAGTCCTTTTAGCCGATGAATGTTGCAATTCTAGGGGGATGGTAGATAATTGACAATTGCTGAGTGCCTGTCTCTCCCTTACTCTATCGATCAGCCGCTGAGTTGTTCTATGCCCGCGCGGTTTGATGGAGCTGACTCAATAGAATCGTTTTTGGGTGGATCTTAAATGATAAAATGTTCGGGAGTTTCAGGTAAGATATTTTATTTGTCGGGTAAGGCGGTGCTTTATACTTCCTATCCCCTGATGTAATCGCCCCCTCCGGCAAAATGGGTGGTCGTATTAAGGCCATATGCTAAAAACTGTGAATAAAAAGATGCTGCATGTATTTTTGGAACATACTTGAGATAGAGCCTACAAGCGACAAAAAAACCATTAAGAAAGCCTATGCTCGACTTATCAAACATCATAAACCCGAGACTTCACCGGAAGCCTACCAAAAAATACGCGAAGCGTATGATAATGCTTTGCAATACATCAAAAATTATCCCCCGCAAAACATCGGTCATCATGTGGCTATGGAGAGACGACCAAAAAAAGTAGAGCGTACTCCATCAAAACTCAACGCTATAGAAGTAGGCAACAAAATTGAAACAGATAATATAGTAGTCGTTGAAATTGCAGGAAAGCCTTTAGAGGCAGTGCCAGAACCAGAATATATCGATGATTCGCAAAAAATAGATGATCTAATAAAAGAGCTAAAAAGCAAATATATATCTGAGGATGATATAAATGCTATTTTTGGCGAAAATATACTCATTAACTTAAAAAACAAAAAGGAATTTGAAGAAAAACTTTTATCTCACCTCACACTTTGTGAGCAGTCGGAATATTGTTATGAACTTGCTGAGAAAGCAAGCGAAGAATTTTATTGGGCGAAAAAATATAAACACAGGAAAATATACAATAAATATTACAATCTTTTCGCTAAACGTCTGGACTCAGCAAGGCGCTATTACGTACTTGAGCAACCTCTTCAAGCAATAAAAAGCCAATATATTGCAAAAAGTGCTGAAGTAGCTTTTTTACTTACTGAGGAATATAACGAAAAAAAACTCAAGCGCCATCTTTTCTTCAACATCCATCGAAAAGACGTGGGTAAGTACTTAAAAAAACTGGAAAAAGAAAATCCATTAGCATTCGATTATGATTTCAATACCCAAACAGTGCATTGGTGGAAGAAAAAAGTCAATCAATATAGCTTGACTTTTCAACATTTTCTTATTGGTGCAATAGCAGGCTTTTTGCCCTCACTAATTTTTCTTGTTGCGGAAACTGAAAAAACAGATAACTCTATTATCAATTTTTTTCGTGAAACCAATTTACTTCATGTGCTCATCTTATTTACTTCGATAGCCATTGGCATAATGCTAACTGCCGTAGCATTCTATATGGGAAAAAAACATCGTATTTATAGTGAAGAAATAAAATTATATGCCAATAATTGCATAAGTTTTTTCGATGATTATCAATCCAGCACTACAAAACATGCTGCAATTACAATGATCGGAAGCATATTAATATTTACCGGTAGAACGACACCAGAAAAAATAGGCTCTATAATATTTTGGGCGGGCGTTTTGCTGTTGGGAATTTTCTACAAAAAGAAAATATTCTATGCACTTCTCGCCATACTGTTAGCTAAAATAGGACTTTTTATTTCTCAATCACTTACTGAACACATTATTACAGACATACCCTTATATCTACTTTCTGCTTTACTAAGCCATGGCATTATCATGGGCTATTATTGCAGAAAGTATGGCAACCAATTTAGGAGTATGTACAGTAAATCAGGTTATTTTATGGTCTATTCCCTTATGCAAACACTTTTTGCCACCATGGTAGGTTTATTATTTATCGTCACAGGAGCAGCAGCATGGCTATCATAGGTATCGACTTGGGAACAACAAACAGTTTAGCCGCTTATTGGGATAATGGTGAACCCAAGCTAATACCCAACTCATTGGGTGAAAATATAACACCCTCTGTGGTAGGGTTTGATGAAAATGGCGATGTTCTTGTTGGCAAAGCTGCAAAAGAACGATTGAGAACGGTACCCCAAAAGACAACCGCTTTATTCAAACGCCACATGGGCACCGATAAACTTGTTACCTTAGGTAATCGAAAATTTCGTGCCGAAGAATTATCAGCGTTAGTTCTCAAGGCTTTAAAAGAGGATGCTGAACACTTCTTGGGTGAACCCGTCACTGAAGCGGTCATTAGTGTGCCTGCGTACTTTAATGATATTCAACGTAAGGCAACTCGTGCGGCGGGAAAAATAGCCGGCTTAAAAGTTGAGCGACTTATTAATGAACCGACCGCTGCAGCCATAGCCTATGGCCTACATCGAACTGATGCTGATGAAACCTTTCTCATCTTCGATATCGGTGGAGGAACATTAGATATATCCATACTAGAATTGTTTGAAGGGGTCATGCAAATTCATGCGTCTGCAGGGGATAACTTTTTGGGTGGCGAGGACTTTACCGAAGCACTTGCAGCTGCTTTTTTAGAAGCAAGCAATGTAGATGATTATGTGCTTACACCTGGTGAAAAAAATGCTTTACATGCCGCTGCTGATCGTTGCAAGCAGCAGCTAAGTCTTAAAACATCCGCTGACATGATCTTTATGTTAAGAGAAGCTGAATTGCGCACATGTATAACACGAGAGCAGCTTGAAAAAATTTCATCGCCGTTACTACAACGAATACGTACACCCATCGAAAGAGCATTAAAAGACTCCGATTTTAGCCCTGATGATTTAACGGCTATCGTACTTGTTGGTGGAGCATCTAGAATGCCCATAATTAAGAGCTTATGCTCAAAGATGTTCGGTCAACTACCTCATGCTCACATTAATCCCGACGAGGCTATTGCTTTAGGTACTGCTGTGCAAGTGGGATTGAAACAACAAGATAGTAGTCTCAGCGAGATTGTACTGACCGATGTTTCACCCTATTCTCTTGGTACCGGCATCGTTAATGAATATGGTGTTGATTCTGACGATCTTTTATTCCATCCCATTATCGAGAGAAACTCTCCCATACCCATTAGCAAAGTGGATCAGCTATTTACGGCCTCCGATAACCAAACAGCATTAAGGGTGAAGGTTTTTCAAGGAGAATCTCGACTGGTAAGAAACAATATTAAACTAGGAGAGGTAACCGTTGAAGTCCCTAACGATAAGAAAGGAAAACAGGCTGTCAACGTTCGCTTTACTTATGATATTAATGGGCTATTAGAAATACACTTACAAGTTGTCTCCACCGGGGCTGAAGAGCGATTAGTTATAGAAGGTAACCCCGGACTGCTGACACCAGAAGAGATTGAGCAGCGTTTACTCGGATTGGCATCACTTAAAGTACACCCAAGAGAACAAATGAAAAACACGTTACTTTTGGCAAGAGGCGAAAGAATTTTTACTGAAAGCTTGGGGGAAAAGCGCTTATACGCACAACAGGTAATATCTCAATTTGAGGGAGTGCTAAATTCTCAAGATACAAAAGCGATTGAAAAAGCTCATGAGGTAGCCTCTAAAATTTTTGACTCTCTTGAACCCGAAAAACTATTCTAATGAAAACCATAGAGGTGTTCCTGGCGAATTTCCAATTTCAAGCATGCTAAAACTAGGGTATTACGTTCTCGCACAGGCGCTTTCAATACTGGGCAATAATATCACTGACTGTTGAACACTGAGCGTTAGTAAGTGTTTCGCCTGCAGTATATCGTCTGATCAGTAGGGGGGCCTTATATTAACACTTCCAAGGCT
Source organism: Cellvibrionaceae bacterium (assembly GCA_047629215.1). Classification (GTDB taxonomy): domain Bacteria; phylum Pseudomonadota; class Gammaproteobacteria; order Pseudomonadales; family Cellvibrionaceae; genus CANLBN01. The sequence goes on from JBLHWO010000006.1 coordinate 18,219, forward strand.
GCACTACTTCGCTCTCAGACCACTGATCGATTTGGGCTGGCTCTAACTTTATGACGAGGTGATAGTGGTTTGAAAGTATAGTGTAAGCGCAAAGATCCACTGCAAACAGTGATTACAAAAGACGAATCCTTTCTTTTAGCCATTGGCATCGATGTTCATAGTTGGTTTGAGTGTTTTTATCGTAACCACAGATAAAGGTGCGGCGTACACAGCGAGAAACGATATGGTAGTAGGGTGTGGCGTCGATTGAGACGACTTCCTTTCGCGGGCGAGTCATGGTAACTCCTTTTAGCTAATGAATATTGCAATCCCAGGGGGATGGTAGATAATTGTCAATTGCTGGGTGCCTGTCCCTCTCTTACTCTTTGTAAGGTGAATTATTAATGATTTAAATCATGCCTTAATGACGAAGGGTTGTCATGCATAACAAGTTTGCCCCGTTTTTCCATTTCCCGACAATAAAGTAAAAATCTATTGTGCAAGCTATTATTTTTTTCTATTTTTTTATTAGGATAAAAGAGGGTGGGCGGGTTAGCAGGATTGTATTTTTTTATTAGCCAAATAAAAAATCACAGCTCGAGCTGAAGCTTCTCTGTCATCGTAACGTTTAACCCTCATTTTGGTAATGCAGAGAGTGTCACCCGCTTTAACAAGATTAAGCATAGGTTGATGTTTAATGGTATTGAGGGGTTCTTCGAGTAATCGAATAAGCGTACCAATAATGTCCATAATCGGTTCCTTTTGTTTGATTATTGATCTGTGCCCAGAGCGCCTCGCTGGCCTATGAAGGTTACAAAAACGCTATCGTAATAACAAGGTTAGGTTGTGATTTAAGTAGATAGTGTTGGAGAATAGTGATTTATTTGAACTGCATCACGAAATTAAAATGAAAGAACCGAGAAATTTAACCAATCATAACACGGTCGATTTTTAATCCCTCTGTCACTTATTATCCTCACCTATCATCCGGTAGAGCACCCGGAAATAAGAGTCATGATAAAGATCGATAAGGTAGTTCTGTAGTGGATCATAATTGAGCGGTATCGACTATTCCGTTGATCCCAAACTTGATGGCCGGACCAACAATATCTTTCTCTTATAAATAGGTTCCAAAGGCCCTTTCCTGAGCGAAAAGTGTGTCACGATTGGTATTCGAAATAGTGAGCGCAGCTCGGGTGAGAATACTTGTCTCTCTAACCTGAGCGCCGATAATGATAGGAATATTGCTTAGCCACTTCAATTTGCTCTAATACTTTGAAGTTTTTTACATCACTTTCCCAGTCATCTTTTTCAAAAAATTCAAAAAATTTTTCGTGTAGAGCTTAAATTTTTTATTCTCATTTACATCAATAGTAATTCCACCTCTAAACTCGCTTGATAAATACCCCATCTCAACAACTCAAGTCATAGAGGGTAGTTTGTTTTTTAGTTTAGGTATTTGCACACTACAACGTAAGCGATGTGAGACGTTTGAAAAAGAACTAGGCGAACAATTCAATGGCATTGAAGACGCCGTTATTATTGCTCTCTATTCGACAGAACGCACAAATTCAATGATTGAAAACCTCAATGGACGCGTTATCGTCAAGAAGGTGGACATGTGTTTTGAATCTTCTTTGGTTCTATCTAAATCGCACACCTTTTTTGTGCAGTACCCGAGCGGAGCACCGTAAAAAATCTCCGGCGGGAATACTGTCGGTAAAATCGCATCCTCATTGGCTGGAGATGTTGGGCCACGAACGCTTTAAGCGCGCCGCCTAACACTCAACTCCTCAGATTGTAATGCACACTCAATCCCAGTGGGTTTAAACTCGTCTACTGGCACCAAGAATACGCCGTTTTTGAACCGTGCTGTAAAGCGTATAATTTTACTGCGGGAAAAAATATTTTTGTTATGATCAGAGTATGGCAAAGTCATTGTGAAAACGCCAAATGTTATGATCTATAATTTGGCTCATCGTACGATGGTGAAATGGCGCTCTACATTACAAAGACCTAAAATGAGGGTTTAGAGGTCTTGCTTTTTTGTTAATCCCCCTTATACTCGATTTTGTAAAAATAGTAGACGTATTCATACGTGTTGTGGATGAAATGTGTGGTTGAAAAGTAGTCTGCTATGTTTTTCAAGTAGGTTAATCAACTGAAACTGCTCTCGCTTTTTGAGAGTTGTATCGACACAATGGTGAATGGAGCTGTAGAGCAAGACGACAGTTCATACTATAACGACCAATAATGGCGTTTTTGTTGCTTAATAGGAGAGGAAAGTGTCAGACATATTACCCTTTATGTATATTCTTTTATCATGTTATTTGCTGAAATATGCGTGTGATACATTTGAGCAGGCCGCCGGATATTTGGGGCGCAACTTCCCGGCGGGAGTGAAAGGTGCAACGGTCAATGCAATTGGCTCAAGTATGCCTGAAATGTGTGTTGTTATTGCTTGCTTGTTTTGGTTCAACGATCCGTCACTGGTGATGGTTGCCTTGGGTGTAACAGCGGGGTCAGCAATTTTTAATGGCTGTGTTATCCCTGCCTTATCTATTATAATGGCAAAAGATGAGAATGGCAAAGAGGTAGACCATATTGTGCTGACTAAGCGTGTGTTATTGCGTGATGTTTTTTGGGTATTAACAGCAGAAATAGCCTTGGTTTTCTTTCTTGGCTTTAATAGTTTCACTATTTGGATGGCCGTAGTATTAAACTTTATCTACTTTTTGTACGCTGTGCATCTGTATTTTGATGCTAAAAACCATGATGGCGGTGAGGTTGACAAATACGAGTATGAAGAAATTGAAGATAAAGGTCTTGTTGCGAATATATTTTCTTTTAACTTTAATGCCTTATTTTTCTCAAATCGTGCATTAACACTAACGACCGCACTAATTGTTTTATCGCTAGCAATTGCGATTATTTCAGGAGCATCTCATATTCTTGTTGTGGGAGTGCTTGGCAGTGCGTCAGTATTGGGTGTGCCTGAGTTTTTTGCAGGTTTAGTTTTTGGTGCTGCAGCTTCTTCAGTTCCCGATTTGATTTTGTCATTAAAGGATGCTCAGAAAGGAGAATATGAAGATGCGGTTGCTAATCCATTAGCGTCTAATACTTTTGATACAACTATCGCCTTTGCATTGCCACTCTTGGTTTGGTTCATTATTAACGGCGTTGATTCCTTACCACTTGTACAAGATGGTAACTTAACAATACTTCGCTGGTCTATCATAGGTATCACTGCTGCAGTAGCCGCGAGCTTGCTACTTAACTATAAGCAAGTAACAAAAAATACCGCTTACGTTCTACTTAGTCTGTTTGTACTATGGGCAGCAAGCATGTACTTCATCATTCAATAAACCATTTATCATTTCAAAGAAAGCAGATAGGAGATATCACTTATGACGATTAGTTTAGAAAAAGGACAGCGCATCAGTCTAGAAAAAAATGGTACAGGCCTAAATGAAGTATGTGTAGGTGTGAATTGGGGTGCCATTGAGAAAAAAGGTTTCTTTGGCGGTGCGAAGAAAGTGGCCGTTGATTTAGATGTCAGTGTGGGCACTTTCACCACGGATAAACAGTTAAAAGATGTTGTTTACTTCGCTCAATTGAAGACCCCGTGTGGCTCAGTTCAGCACAGTGGTGATGATCTAACGGGTGATATGGATGGAGATGATGGTCTTGACAACGAAATCATAATAATCAAGATGAATACCCTATCAAATGATGTGGATAAAATTGCTGTAGTGCTAAATAGTTTTGAGGGTCAGGACTTTGCATCAATTCCTTTTGCAAGTGTGCGCTTGTATGAAGGCACGCCAACTCGCGTAGACAACATCATCGCAAACTACAATATTGCTAACGACTCCAAATTTAATGGTTCGGTATCTATGGTTCTTGGTGTTTTATATCGACATAACGACGGTTGGAAGTTCCGTGCTGTAGGTGAGCCAACGTCTGATCGTAAGTTGGAGCATACGCTGCAAACAGTGCAGGCTAATTATCTATAATTGTAAGAATCAAAAAGAGAGGTTTGCTCATGTTAAATGACTTAATAAATTCTGTGAAAAAGAAGTCTTCTGAATTGAAGGCTGGTGTTCTAAAGTTCAAAAATAAAGATTTTTTGAGCGCCTGTGCAGCGGGTTCTGTACTCATTGCTCGTGCTGATGGGGATGTCAGCTCAGAGGAAAAAAAGAAAATGATAGCGCTGATTACGCATAACGAAGCGCTGAGCGTATTTGATACCGCCGATGTCATTAAGGTCTTTAATGAATATCTCGGTTACTTTGACTTCGATGCTGATGTGGGTGATTCAAAAGCCTGTGAAGCGCTAAATAAAATTCGTGGTGACGACGTCCAGTGTCGTACTCTGATGCGTTTGGTCATTGCTATCGCCGCCGCTGATGGTGATTTCGATGCTGACGAAAAAGTTGTTGCAAAAAAGGTTGCTGCTGAATTGAATCTTAACGCATCTGAATTTAATATTTAAGGTGAATGTGGATGTCAAAAACGGTTGCTGTATTCGATTTTGATGAAACCTTAGTGTTGGAAAATAGTCTGGGTTATTTGTTTCAAAGTGTTGCGGGTAAATGTTATTGGACTTCCGCAATTCCAGCTATTACCAAATCAATTTTTGCGTGTGACTATGGTTATAAGTTGCGATTGAATGTGAAAAAAAAATTGTATGAAACGTACCTTAAAGGGGTGTCTGAGGACAGCGTTTACCAAGCGGGAATAGCCGCGTCGTCTAAGTTGACGGTTAATGCCAATGCAATGAATGAGCTTGAATTAGCAAGCGAGCGTGGCGAAATAGTGATAATTGCAACAGCATCTCCACGGATATATGTTACCGCAATACTTGATGAATTAAACGTTAATCGATTTAAAGTTATTGGCACGGAAGTCGATTTTGAGTCCGGTCATATACTCGGTAAAGAGTGCTCGCGCGAAGAAAAATGGAATGCAGTAACTAAGGAATTACAAAGCCTTAACGTCGATAAGATCACAGCCTACGGTAATGCGCCTGATGATCTATTTATGTTGGAGCAGGTTGATCAGGGTTTTATAGTTAAAGGCCAATCAGTCACGCCATACAAAAATTAGGGTGTTCCTAATACATACCTGTAAGGGTTTTTTTAAAGTCAATTTGGAGTAAGTCAATATGAGTGTGTCATTAAGTAAAGGCGGTAATGTTTCTCTGGAAAAAGTAGCTCCAGGTATGACCAAAATGATTGTTGGTCTAGGTTGGGATACTCGTGCTACAGACGGCGTAGATTTTGATTTGGATGCTTCAGTATTCTTGCTTGGCGAGGATGGTAAAGTTGTTGATGATAAGTCATTTATATTTTACAACAATATGAAATCTGTTTGTGGGTCCGTTCAGCACACGGGTGACAACCAAACGGGCGAAGGTGAAGGCGACGACGAATCAGTAAAAATTGATCTGTCTCTAGTGCCTGCAAATATTAGTAAAATTGCGGTTTCTGTGACAATTCACGATGCAGAAAAACGTAGTCAAAATTTCGGTCAGGTTTCTAACGCTTTTGTACGCGTTGTAGATGAAGCGAATGGTACAGAAGCTATTCGTTACGATCTGAGCGAAGATTACTCTGTTGAGACAGCTATGAACTTCGGTGAACTTTACCGTCACAATGGAGAGTGGAAGTTCAAAGCAATCGGACAGGGTTTTTCTGGCGGTCTGAAACCAATGGCTCAAGAGTTCGGTGTTAGTGTAGGATAGTTTAATCCAATTCTGTTGGATAGATTGGGCGGGTCAGTTGTCTGACTCGCCCATTTTTCTTAAGGAAGTAGTAATGTTGAGTGACAGCTATCACACAATACCACTAAAAAATGGCCAGTTAGAGCTAGTGATTGAACCTTCAGTTTATTCATTGAGCTTACTATTGGATTTCGCTTCGCGTGAAAACCCAAACCGAGCGTATCTATTTCTCTCAAAAGTATTAGGTAAATACATTCCATGTTTGCCATCCGAAATGCGTAAAACATATAAAGATTTGGCGAATATGATCACGGTAACCGGCAACACACTGGTGCTGGGTGTGGCAGAAACAGCTACTGGCCTAGGTGCCGGGGTTGCTCAAGAAATCAATGCTAATTGTGGTGGTAAAACTTTTTACACGCAGACCACACGCTATCGTTTTGATGACGTATTGGCTTACAGTATCAATGAAAAGCATAGCCATGCGCCACAACATCTTATTTATGACATGGCTGACAACGTAGACCTGCCTAGTATTGAAAACATTATTCTGGTCGATGATGAAATAAGTACTGGGAATACTTTAGCCCAGATTACTCGGTGTATGATTGATTATCTGCCCAATCTTAAAACGGTACAATGGGCATCTTTAGTTAACTGGATGCCAGAAATCAACTGCACTCAACTTCTTGAAGATAATGCAAATGTTGATTTAAGCTTCCATAGCTTATTGCGTGGGGGGTTCAATTACAATCGTACTACAGAGCATGTTGTCGAGTTCCCTAAATCAATTGCTATGGGTTTGAGTCCCGCTGTTTGTCGTCGAGACATCGGGCGTAAGGGCGTTAATGTTGATACCTTGAAGCAAATGTTATTTATTAATCCAAAAAATAGACCGTTCACTGCTGCTGATCTTAATATCGATGAGCAGTATGTGTTGGTGGGAACTAGTGAGTTTACGTTTGCTCCGTTCCTGTTTGCCGAGATGCTTGAGAAAGACGGCTACGATGTTTTGTTTGAATCTACCGGTCGCTCTCCAATTCTCCAGGGAGGAGGAATATCAAGTAAGTTGAAGTTTTACGATCCTATTCATGAGGCAAACTACTACCTATACAACCTACCAGAAGATCGTACGCCGATCATAATGTACGAGACCATTCAACAATATGAAATGTGTCCATTGCATAAATTACTCAACTGTAAAGCAGCTATTCTAGGAGAGTATCAATGACCGTCATAGCCTTTTCTGACCTCGACGATACTCTTTTTTTATCAGAACGTAAGTGCTCGGATCTATCTGGTCATAAAGTAGCGGCAGAATTACCTGACGGTGAAATTGGAGCTTATTCAACGCCTCAGCAGCAAGATTTAATTTCATTATTTGACAGTGCCTGTATTATCCCTGTGACAGGTCGTCGTACGGATTCCTTAAGTCGTGTTTTGATTAATTTTGAGAGTTATAAAATAGCTTCTCACGGTGCGATTGTTCTTGATCTACACAATGATTTGCATCCCGCGTGGCGCATTCTGCTGGAAGAGGAGGAGCCGCTTTGGCGTGATCATATGCTTAAACTTAAATGTGAATTAGAACAATATTGTGAAACCTGTAATCTTAAATTACGTATTCGTGTTATAAAGGATAAAGGCTTTGCTTGTTATATCTGCGTTAAAGGTGAAATATTACATCTACAACAACTCCAACCTAAAATTAGTGAGCTAAAAACAGATGGCTTTACTGTTCATATAAACGATAGAAATCTAGCCATTATGCCGCCTTATGCTAGTAAACTTCGTGCTGTGACCTTTCTTAAGAATGTCCTTAAGAGCAAAAGTAAAGGACAGCTTACCTTTATTGGCTTGGGTGATAGCTTGTCTGACTCAGCCTTTATGTCCATCTGCGACTTCCAGATTTCACCATCTTATAGTCAGATTACAGGGATCTTAAATTGACCCAGGTCAAGCTAAAAAAACCTCTTATCTTTAGTGGTAGTTATGCCTCTGAAGATTGCGAGTTTTTACTTCAAGAAATCGATATTAAACCGATAAGTATTACCGCAAAAGAGCTACTTCTTCAGAAAGGGAATGTTCACTATTCTAAGATCATTTCGAATGAAGAAGCACCGACAAAAGCGTATTTGGATACGTTTCATAATCTGATTCATCTCTTTGGTGATCGCTTGGCTGCTGAGATTCAGCTGTTGGCTATAAAGATACATAATGCTAAAGGTAACAGTATTACGGTAGTTTCTTTAGCGCGTGCAGGTACGCCAGTTGGTGTTTTATTAACGCGTGCACTTAAGGCTAAGCACACCAGTGACGTGAAACATTATTCAGTTTCGATTGTTCGAGATCGCGGCATTGATAATGCTGCACTGCAATACATTGCTGGCTCAGGCCGCAAAGCGGATTCGATTATTTTTGTGGATGGCTGGACGGCTAAAGGGGTGATCAATCGTGAGCTAAAGCAGGCTGTAGCGGATTGGAATTCGAAGAGCGGCTATAAAATTCCGGATGAACTGTGTGTAATTTCAGACCTAAGTGGTCATGCAGACTATATTGCTACTACCGATGACTACGCCATTCCGTCAGGCGTCTTGAACAGTACTGTTTCAGGTTTATTATCCCGCACACTTATGCTTGATAATGTTTCAGGCTTTCATCAGTGTGTCCGTTACCCGCATTTAGCCGTACATGATTTAAGTAATTGGTTCGTTGATGATATCTGTGCACGTTTTGATAAAGTCCCTGCTGCCATAGATAAAGTGTCATTGAACGATCAAATTCAACGCCAGGCAGATGTATCATTATTCATAACCAAAACCATGTCTGAATACAATATTCAGGACATTAATAAAATTAAGCCAGGTGTTGCTGAGTCTACACGTGTAATGCTTCGTCGTGTGCCGCGTCTACTCATACTGAAGGATACAAGCAGTCCTAATGTGGCCCATTTGAAAGTGCTGGCTAATGAAAAGAATATCAGAACCAAAGAAGACCCACTAATGCCATTCTCTGCAATGGCATTCATTGAAAACGTTAAGGAGTAAGTATCTAATGATGAAAAATATTAGTAAATTAAAGATAGCGGCAATACTTATTGTTTGTATTGGTGTTACTTTTTATGTTGTTCGAGCTTTTATTTCTGAAGATCGCGCTAATAAAATTAGTCGTCTCGGCGTGAGCTATTTGAGTGGCGATTATAGGGTGACGTATACCGGGTTTAGCGGCGATAAAATCTGGGTTATACAAAATGGAAAGGTTACATCAGACCCTGCTAAAGGTTACTACTTTTTTTGGGTTCGTGATTTGAAAAATAACAATAAAAAATATGTTCAAGTGCCAATTGCCAACACATACATTGAAGAAATAAACTAGTAACTTGGCGAATGGTAAGCTGAACTATCCCATGTTCATAAGAACATCAATTGTTCGACTGTGTATATTTTTTGCTTATCTTTTTTTTTCATTTCCTTTTTTTTTGGCACATTTAGAGGCCTTGATGTTACTGTAAATACACTTCAAGTACCTTACCTATAATTCATGATGCTGGTTATCGAATGGTAGTATAAAGTTACCCATTCAAATACGATTTGGGGGGGTACAATGGTATCTCCTATAACTAATGAGGTTTAAGATGAGCAGACGATTACCCATTTATTTATTAATAGACAGTTCAGGCTCAATGCACGGTGAACCGATACATGCTGTTAATGTTGGCATTAGCTCAATGTTATCGGCATTAAGGCAAGATCCTTATGCTCTTGAGTCAGTGTATATTTCACTCATTACATTTGATCGAGAAGTGAAAGAAATCATACCGCTGACTCCCCTTCAAGACGCGCAGTTTAACGATATTGAGTTGCCCCGATCCGGTGCCACTCACATGGGTGAAGGTTTGGAGTTCTTAATTAAAAAAGTAAATGCTAATGTCGTCAAATCATCCGAAGAGATCAAAGGTGATTTTCGTCCTATGTTATTTATTATGACGGATGGCTCTCCTTCTGATTTACAAGCTTTCAGTGAATCACTACCTAAGCTTAAAGAATGTCAGTTTGCTGAAATCATCGCTTGCGCTGCTGGCCCAAAAGCCAATACTGATTATCTGAAACAAATCACGGATAACGTTGTGGCGCTGGATAATATGGACAGCTCGGCTTTCGCACAGTTTTTCAAATGGGTCAGTGACTCGATTTCAGCCGGCTCTATGAGCGCAGGTATTGATGACCCAATGGATAATTCCTTGCCACCACCGCCACCAGAAGTACAGATCGTTCTGTAAACCATTAAGGGAGAAAGTGATGCGTCGTTTACCGATATTTTTTGTTATGGATGTTTCAGAATCTATGGTGGGTGAACCACTTAGGCGGCTGGAAGAAGGCATTGAAAAGATTGTCGCTAACTTAAGACAGGATCCACAATCACTTGAAACTGTCTATGTCAGCTTAATTGCTTTTGCCGGAAAAGCCAAAGCGCTGACCCCCCTAGTTGATCTCGTGAGTTTTTATCCACCGAAAATGCCGGTAGGTGGGGGCACGGCCTTGGGCGAAGGTCTGCGAGTATTGATGGAGGAAATTGATAGTAAAGTGATTAAAACCACAATGGAAGCCAGAGGCGATTGGGAGCCCGTGGTATTTCTAATTACTGATGGTAAACCAACGGACAGCCCATTAGCGGCGGTAAAAAAGTGGCGGCAAGATTATGCCTCTAAAGCCTCGGTTGTGGCTATTACACTGGGTAATAATGCCGATATGCAAATACTGGGTCAGTTAACTGAAAATGTTCTAGCCATAGAGGATGCCTCGGATGAGCAGTTTATGAAGTTCATTGAGTGGGTCAGTGCCTCAGTCAAAGCTCAAAGCCAAAAAGTGGAGATGGAAGGTAACACCGGTACTATCTCTTTAGAAAAAGCGGATGGTGCAGGTTTAACCATTGTTAAGGAGGTGGATAACTTCGCCGTTGCTGATCCAGACTACGTGATACTGACTGCGCGCTGCAGCAAAACTAAAAAACCCTACTTAATGAAATATGCCAAGAGTCAAACCGGTGGCATTAGTTATATTAAATCAGATTTTTTTGGTTTTGAAGGCAGCTATGCTTTGGATGATAGTTACTTTGATTGGAGTTCTGAAGCCGGCTTAAAACAAAGTGTGAGCACCTCTAATTTGGATGGTGGCTCTTCATGCCCTCAGTGCAGTAATCCAGTGAGTATTGCGGTGTGTGAGTGCAAGCGCTTAATGTGCTTGAATGAATCGGGTTTGGCGACCTGCCCATGGTGCTCTAAATCCTTGAAATTTGACATGAGTAGTAGTGGCGGTGACTTTGACATAGAAAGAGGTCAAGGTTAGTGGCCGATCAACGTTTATTGATGCACTTATTACATCATTACAATGGTGAGGGTAGATTGGCATTAAAAAAACGTTTAGTTAACGAGCTTGAACGTACCCCCCAATTTTTATACCACCTCCACCAACTCGATAAGTGTATTAAACAAGCGCATCAGAGGCTAAGACTTCCCCTACTAAGGACATCAGGCATGCTAAAACGGCCACCTACTAACAGTGTAAGTAAACCCAAACCCATTAGAATGCGAATTCCCAATATAATGGCAGGGCAGGTATTTAGTGAGACGATCTCCATACATGATGCGATTAATGGTGAGTTACATATCAGCCATGTACATGTGGATGATAGCTTTGAAGGCTGTGAGTTTGGTAATGAGCCGCTCACCATCAGTGGCAAAGCCTCTAAAGCCGGTGATTATAACGTGTCGCTTTCTTGTTTTCTATATTCGTCTACTGGCGAGCAGCGTCCAGTGATTGGCCTGCTAAAGGTTACGGTGATAGCGGACCCCCAAAGCTTATGGAAAAATTTACCCGCAGATGAAACAGCGCGTTTTCACAAGCCCGATAGCAATAGTCTGCGACTCAGTAATGATTCTATTCAATTATTAGGTGCTAGTGTGCGTGGTCGCGCACATGCTCATCATGGTATTCATCGCGATGATGATTTTACGCTACTTATGGCGGATAATGCTGATCAGTGGAATGTCTTATGTGTGGCCGATGGTGCGGGTTCTTGCCAGTATTCTCGTCGCGGTGCTCAAATTGCCAGTCATAAGGCCAGTAGCGTATTGCGCGAAACACTCAATAGCCATTACGGTGAAAAATTACCCGTTTACTACAAAGCATTAGCACAAGAAGATACCCCTGAAAATCAACAACGATTACAACAAGTCTATCAGCAGACCATGGTAAAAGCGGTCTACTCTGCGGCGATGAAAATCCAAGAAGAGGTTGATCAAAATCCAGGCGATAGCTTTAAAGATTATTCGACAACGCTCTTATTAGTAGCGCATAAGCCGCTTGCTGACGGCCATTTAGTGTTTGGCTTCTGGGTCGGTGATGGTGGAGCGGTGATTTACCAACACAACGAGCAAGTTATCTTGTTAGGTAAGCCCGATGGTGGTCAATTTGCGGGCCAAACGCGTTTTTTAGATAAAAAAATGTTTGAAGATGGTAGTGTCTATAATCGCGTTTTTCTGACCAAGGTATCATCAATGACAGCGCTCATTTTAGCGACGGATGGTATTACAGACCCTTGGTTTGATAGTGAGCGTCAAATGAGTGAAGTGGAAAAGTGGGACACATTGTGGTCCTCCATAAGCCCTTTTATACAAGAGCCAGATACAGATGCAGCGTGTGAAGGAATAACGGAATGGTTGAGTTTCTGGTCTCCAGGTCATCATGACGACCGTTCTATAGCCATCTGTTCAGTAAATTCATAGGAGAATGGAGTGTCTATTCAAACCTTAACAGCAACGGATGGTTCGAGAGTAGAATTTATTGACGATGTTATCGTGGGCGCAGGCACCATGAAAGATGTATATTTCAGCCCTTGCAAAAATTATGTGGTAGCGTTTTATCGTCAACCCATTGATGAGGCAAGTCGCCACCGCTTAGAAATGATTACTGGCCAATATAAAACGCGTATCTTTGATGGTGAGTCGGGTGATTATTGGAAGAACCTTTTTTGCTGGCCAGAAAAGATCGTCGAACATAAAGGTCTAACCGGTATTGTTATGCCCGTTTATCGCTCGCATTTTTTCTTTCAGCATGGCTCCGTTAATAATGATTTCCTTAATATTAAAGGTAAAGAAAAACAGGGGAAATGGTTTGCCTCTGCTAATAATCAAAATCGATTTTTAGATGCTCGTGAAAAAGGTGATTGGTTGAGCTATTTGCGTATCTCATTGTTGATTGCGCGCTCGGTTCGCCGCTTACATGCGGCCGGTCTCGCTCACTCTGACTTGAGTTATAAAAATGTGTTGATCTCACCCACAACGGGTAATGCTACCATTATTGATGTGGATGGTTTAGTTGTGCCAGGTAGGTATCCACCCGATGTGGTCGGTACGCCTGATTTTATCGCGCCAGAAGTATTAGCAAGCTCGCACCTCGCGAAAGCAGATCCAGACCGAATACTTCCCACCATCTTGAGCGATCGTCATGCCTTGTCAGTGATGATTTATAATTACTTATTATTAAGGCACCCCTTGCGTGGGGATAAAGTTCACGATATTGATCCACATAAAGATGAGCTGTTAGCTATGGGCGAAAAGGCCCACTTTATTGAGCACCCCAATAAAGAAAACACTATCGACCCTGAAACAGCCAAGGCAAGTGAGCTACCTTGGAAAGATACTGCTAGCTTGCCTTACACCATTACCGGCCCTTACCTTAGTCAGTTATTTGAGCAAGCCTTTATTGAAGGTTTACATCAACCTAATAAGCGGCCAACAGCCGATGATTGGGAAAATGCGTTGGTCAAAACCGTTGATTTAGTGCAGCCTTGCCAAAATAAGCAGTGTGGCCAAAAGTGGTATGTGTTTGATAATTCGAAATCCCCAGTCTGCCCGTTTTGTAAACAGCCCTATAGGGGTTCATTGCCAGTTATTAATTTTTATTCAGGGCGTGATGGTACGTTTAGCCCAGACAACCATCGTTTGATGGTCTATTCAAATCAGTCGCTATTTATGTGGCATATTAATCGTTTTGTGAGGCCTAATGAGCGGCTAACAAATGCTCAAAAAAGACGTTTAGGTTATTTTGTTTTTCATCAAAACCAATGGTATTTGGTTAATGAAGGCTTGGCTGATTTAGTCGATGTTAACACCAAAGAAATTCATCGGGTTGGAGCTCAAATTAAAGTTGACGATGGTTTACAATTACTTATGGGTAAAGAAAATGGCGATAGACTTTTCCACTTTCAAATGGTGGAAGGTCAGCCTTTTTAATACGGGGAGTCTGCCAGTGAGGATATTCTCTCGATTATTTGAGGTTAATAGTGGGTCTACTTACCAAGGTAGATCCCATTAAGCGACGAAAATCATCGGAGAAATTTACTGATCCCTTACTGTCATGTAGATTATGTCTCAGCCAGACACCTTCTATTAGCGTAAGTCTGACCATTTTTATTTATTCTCGTGACGAGTCACTTATTGATGCGCGCTAGAGAAGGACGAAAAAAAGTAAAAACGGGCACGGTTCAAATCAGTGTACCACTAGACACGGCTTTTTGGTGGTCAGCTATTGACCGCTCCGGTCATATTGTAGCCTTTTTGATGCGCTTATAATTGACCATTCCTCAATGGCTTTATGGGAATGATCCTTTGAAATCAACCGCTAGCTCTTACGCACAACACGCTGTAAAAACCATGAACGTTGAACACAAAAAACGTGTGGCCGCGTTTGCCGGCTCAAAAAAAATCACATAAATCGCAAAGGAAATTGAATCCAGCCGAAATTTTGTTCGGGGACAGAAAGCGATAGTTGCCGGTGTCATCGATGCGGCGTTTCATCTAGAACCTACTCCTGACAAGGTGCTGTTTCACTTGCCGGTGACGCAACAATGGATTGAGCAGTTGGTGCCGTCACTACTGTTTGTTAATTCGTGTATCGTATCGGCACGTTTCGATGTTGTTAGCTGATGTGCTTGATTATACTATTAGCATCGCAACAGAAAATTATATTTATAATGCCGCCGAAAAAAAGTACAACAGATTCATACCACGGAAGATTTATCTGGCACAAAAAAGGCAGAACACAAAAAAGGTGTCGGAGGGATTTAAAATTAATCAATCCCTCCTTTTTATTTTTAGCCGCTATTGTAGCGTACCAAATTGCCATCATATGCAGCGAGCCATACTCCCATCGTAGTTTTTACCCAATTAACGGTCGTAGTATTTCGTATTAATGCGTCCGTTTTCCCACACTCTCGCCGTAGCTAAAAATCACTTTCCCACACTAGAATCCTAATTCCGACCAATCCGCATCGTCATTTAATCCAAACTCCCATCGTAGTTTTTGACCAATAAAAAACCATCGTATTGCTACGATGGTTCTGGTTTTTTGGCTTTAAGTATTCCCAGCCATATTATCCCTTTGTGTCAGGGTAGTTGTCGCCCTTTTTAAAAAAACAATCACAGAGGGCGTGGTGAGTACCCAATGACCTACTGTTCAAAAGAACAGCGAGAAGCTATCCTTGCCCGATACCTAAACAGCAATCTAGCTCTCAGAGAGTTTTCGGAGCCCTAAATTAACCCTGTATAATTTGAGTAAAAAACTCAAAGTCAATAGTACTTCTGTTATAAAGAAATCATCACTTTCCGCCGAACACAACGGTACTCAACGTCGACCCTCGTGATAAAAAGAGGATCAAAGCACTAGAAAAGGAGTTGCACCGAAAAGAAAAAGTCTTGGCTGAAACCGCGGCCTTATTGGTGCTTAGAAAAAAGTTCAATGCTCTGTACGGATTGGAAGAGGAGCAACGATCAGTCAAGATGAGGTAAACGATGTATGGACTCCACCACCCCACTTACGTAGTCTGGTGTCGGCAAAAACTAAGGAGGCCATACAATGAACAATTCTAGTGTTATCAGGCTAGATTTAGCAAAAAATATTATCCCAGTTTGTCATATGCCAACCGATGTCGAACTTATTTCAAACAAAGCGATTAGCCCTCAAGGCCTTAAGGAATTGCTGGCCAATTCAACGCCATCGATTGTCGCGCGGGAAGGTTGTGGAAGCTGTCATTATTGGGGGCGATTAGCAAGATCATGCGGGCATAAGGTAAGAATCATTGCCCCCAAAAGAGTGAAGGCCTTTTTACAAGGTCAAAAAACGCATGCTAATCATGTCTTGGCAATAGCCGCTGCGGCAATGCAAATAGGTGTTCGCTTGTGTCGATCCAATATTTTAATTTTTCAAGGATGGGTTTGGCTATATTTTGCTGAGCGTGATAACGCTTGCCCGGCGGATCGTCTTTGATTCTCTTTTCAATGGCGTAAAGCTTTTGAATGAAGGCTAAGCCTTGATCAGCCTTGCCTGTTTTACCTTTCGGTTGTACACCTTGCGCTTCTTTAAATTTTCTGCGGGCATGTGCCCTGCAGCCCAAGCGTTTAATACCGTATTCATTACACGCTTTTTGATACCATTCATAACCATCTAACATCAGAGTGGTGTTTTCATGGCTCAGTAATTCTAGCGGTACGCGTTGACTAGGGTAATCCACATAGTGGAAGACACACGCCGTCTGCTCTCCGGTATTGGTCATGACCCAAATATAGCTTTACTCTGCGCAGTTTTACCTGGCTTATCTAAAACTTGTAGCGTCGTTTCATCCATATGTAAACAGGGTTGATGATGCTCAATGAATAAACTAATCAAAGGCTGCGATAGCTCGCCGCACTTATCATCCAATTTACCATATTGGTTCGATCCAGCTCAATCCCCATAAGCTTAAATATAGCGCTTTGACGATATAACGATAGTGCGTCACCGTATTTTCGTACGGCTATATAGGCGAGTAAGCTGGCGCTGGCGATACTTTTTTCAATCGGCTACTTGGGCTTTTTGGCTGTAACGATATAGTCATCACAGCAGGGACAGGTATGTTTTAAGCGCTTGTGCCGAATTACTTTTATTTTGGCATGAATGATGTCTAGTTGCTCGTGATTATCACTGTCGATAGGTTGTAGCTGAGTAACGTCGTGCGGACATACTTTTTCAGATTCAGCAATATCGTGAACGATATCTTCTCGTGGAAGATAATCAGGAATCCCGACGCGCGGTTTATGTGTACGGGTGTGGCGTTTAATTAGGGTGGTTTTTGGTTTAATGTTTTCTTTTTCTTCATAAAGTATGTCTTCTGTTTCGTTGAACAAGCCTATTTTATCCTGCTATATTTTTTCACTGGATGTGCCGTAGTGTTTTTGTAACAGTAATTTAATTTTTTCGCACAGCATTATTATTTGCGCATCACGTTGATTGTTTTTTCTTTTTCTATGGCAAGCTGTTCGCGCAATAATTCATTCTCTCCTTGTAAAGCCGCGCTATCGTCATGCCATATTTATAAAGATGCGCACGAATATGATTGCTCAGCGCCACTTGATTTAGGCTTAAAAACTTACAGCTGGTTTCTAATGTCTGTAGTGATTGCTGATAAACTTCTTTTACTGGACAAAAGCGAATACCGAGTTGCATTGCTGCAGCGGCTATTGCCTAGGCATCATTAGCCTCCGTTTTTTGATCTTGTAAAAAGGCCTTCACTCTTTTGGGGGTAATGATTCTTACCTTGTGCCCGCATGATCTCGCTAATCGCCCCCGATAATGACAGCTTCCACAACCTTTCAGCGCTACAATGGGTGGAGTTGAATTGGCCAGTAATTCCTTAAGGACTTGAGGGCTAAGTCGCTTAGTTTGAAATAAGTTCGCCATGTGTTGATATGGGACAAACTGGGATAATATTTTTTGCTAAATCTAGGCTGATAA
>JBLHWO010000007.1:0-34957 GCA_047629215.1 Cellvibrionaceae bacterium
ATTTTCCGGTATGTTTATTGGTCCCACTAGTCAGGCCCCTCGCGTCGATGAAGGCCGCGATGAGATTTTGTATGAACTAGAAGTGGCCTTCCAGCAAGTGCCAGAAGGTGCGGTTGATCAACCTTGGTTAGTCGATAGAATTTTCCGTAATTTATTAGTTGATATTACCGGTAATACTCACAGAGCAGAGTTTTGTATCGATAAACTTTATTCGCCTACTGGGCCCACAGGGCGTTTAGGTATATTAGAGTTTCGTGGATTCGAAATGCCGCCGCATGCACGTATGTCATTGGTACAAATGTTGTTACTGCGTTGTTTGGTCGCACGGTTTTGGGAGAAACCCTACAAGCATAAGCTGGTTCGTTGGGGCACACGCCTGCATGATCAATTTTTATTGCCGCATTATATTTGGTCTGATATCAAAGAAGTCGTTGCCGATTTAAATGATCACGGTTATCCATTCAAGCTAGATTGGTTATTGCCGTTTGAAGAGTTTCGTTTCCCTCATTACGGTCGAGTACAAATTAACGATATCGAAATTGAATTACGTTGGGGTATCGAACCTTGGCATGTATTAGGTGAAGAAGTTGGCGCGCAAGGAACGACTCGTTACGTTGATTCATCTGTGGAACGTCTACAAGTTCGCGTATCTGGAATTAACAGTGAACGTTACGTGTTAACCTGTAATGGTCGCCGTGTGCCTTTACGCTCTACCGGCACGCAGGGTGAGTTTGTTGCTGGTGTGCGTTATCGAGCATGGGCACCACCCTCGGCATTACACCCTACCATTGGTGTTCATGCGCCA
Organism: Cellvibrionaceae bacterium; assembly: GCA_047629215.1. Taxonomy (GTDB): domain Bacteria; phylum Pseudomonadota; class Gammaproteobacteria; order Pseudomonadales; family Cellvibrionaceae; genus CANLBN01. The sequence continues at coordinate 806 of JBLHWO010000007.1, forward strand.
CTAGTCTTTGATTTAGTAGACTCTTGGAATGGAATTGCTATTGGTGGCTGTACTTATTATGTTAATCATCCTGGTGGCCGTAGCTATGATGCCTTTCCGGTGAATGCTTCCGAGGCAGAGTCTCGACGAGTCAATCGTTTTTGGGACTACAATCATTCCCCAGGCGTTATTCGGCCACAAACACAAGCTGGCGCGACAAACTTACCCTTAGGCCAAGAGGTAAGAGGTTTCTTTGTGCACACAGAAGAGCCAAGACCGATGGCGCCACCGCTAGAAGAAGTTGCAGAAGATTATCCTGCTACACTGGACTTAAGACGCTCTCCAGTATTTACCTAACGCTGGCACTTTAGAATCCTCGGGTTAAGTAAAGTCAGAACTTATAGCTATGATAACAGGAGGTTTTCCTGTTATCATTTTTTTGTAAAAGAAATAATGGAGTACTTTTTTTTCTAGAGAAAACTCGCACAAAAAAAGGATTCCAACTAATTAATATTGATAAAAGGGAAGCTTTTCCTTTTTCTCATACCGCTTTGAATCGGTAAGCATTAAGAATGATGGTGGCATGGTGTATGAGTAATGAGCAACCGAATAATTCATTGCATGGTATTACGCTTGAGGTCATTGTAACGAGGTTAGAGGAGCGTTACGGCTGGAGTGATTTGGCTCAGAAAATCGATATCAATTGCTTTAAAAGCGATCCATCAATCAAGTCATCACTGAAGTTTTTACGTAAGACCCAGTGGGCCAGAGACAAGGTTGAGCGTTTGTATGTCTCAACATTTGAAAAGTAATTTCCGTAAGGCTATTAATACTAAATTACGCTGGGTTACCACTATGGAAATTATAGAAACTAATTGGACTCCTTCGCATAACAAGTGACTGTGTGTAGTGGTCAATTCTTTTTGGCCACCGCATTAGAGTTTTTCCAAAAAAAGGCTTTTTTTTCGTTTGGCGACAGCCCTAAGATGTGGCTATGTGGCCTCACTGAATGTTAATACCTATAAATATAGTCACGAACAGAATTACTAGCGACATCAGCGCTGCTATACCGTTTTCTGGGCATGTTTTCAGTTTTCAAGCTTCGGAAAAAACTCTCCATCGGAGCATTGACGCTCCTATGTCAACTTAAGCAGCAAAAGCCAAATCCTGTAATAATTGGGGGTATAATTGTAACCAACTACACCAAAAGCCACCTAGTCACTTGATCTTTCTGCACCTATTATTTACGGTTTTATCCAGCAAAATAAGGCCTCTGGTGGCGAGCTTTACAAGCACCTTCGCCACAGAAAGCCTTATAAAAAAGTCACCAGACCCTAGAGTCCAAATTATCGAGCATATATCGATAGATGAGAGACCTGCTATTGCCTATAAAAAAGTGCCTATAGATGACTGGGAAGCTGACACTGCTATTGGTAAGGATCATAAAGGGGTTTTGGTGATGTTGGCCAAACACGTCAGTAAAAAAATATTCATTACACATGTTCCATCGAAGCATGCGGAGATTGCTAAGGAGGCTATTATTAAGCTGCTGTTGCCAAAGAAGAAACAGCTTCACACGATTACATTTGATAATGGTAAGGAGTTTGCCTCCCACGCTAAAATAAAAAAGGCGCTCGGCGTGGACAACTATTTTGCACACCCCTATCATTTATAGGAGCGCGGACTGAACGAGAATCATAATGGGTTGATCCGCCAGTATTTTCCGAAATAAATGGCATTAGATAAAGTGACAGTCGAAGAAATTATTTTGATCCAAAATAAGCTCATTAATAGAACTAGGCAGTTACTAGGTTATAAAGCACCTAATGAGGTTTACGACGCTATGCTTTTAACTGAATAATCAAGCTGTGTCGTGCTGGTGACTGAAATCCGCGTTGTTTAATATTACTACTATCGTTGCTTAATTATGATGCTACAAAAAAAGAATGGTTGACCTGATAAGCTAAACTCTTAGAATATCCCTTCAATTTCTAGGCTGTTCCCAAATGTTACCACCCAAGCAATCTCAAAGTAGTTCTTCGGTATCATCTCTTGAGCTTGCGGAAGGATATCGAGCTATTACAGGCACTTATGATGAGGCTTTAGGTCAGACTGGTCAAATCAAAGAGCATTGGGCCTATCTGTTGAATAGCCTCAGTAGCCTTGGCACAGAGAATCTTACTCAGCGTCAGGTAAAGACTCAGCGTATTTTACGTGACGATGGGGCAACCTATAAGCCCTACACAGACCAAGAGCGGACTTGGGAGCTAGATCCAGTACCATTATTGCTAGACAGTCACACTTGGCAAGGAATTGAAGCAGGTTTAGTGCAGCGCACCACCTTGTTCGATAAATTACTTAAAGATATTTATGGTAAACAAGACCTAGTACTCCAAGGTGTCATTCCTCCAGAGGCTATTTTTGCAAATCCAGGCTTTTTGCGACCTTGTTTTGGAATAGAGCCGCCGTCTGAGCAGGCGCTGATTTTACATGCTGTCGATATGGTGCGGACCCCTGACAATCAAGTGTGTATTATTGGCGATCGCACTCAGTCTCCCAGTGGGGCGGGCTATGCTCTAGAAAACCGTACGGTAATGACCCGTGTATTCCCTAATTTATTCCGCGACAGTCAAGTTCGTCGCTTGGCTGTATTCTTTCAATCGCTTCGCTATAAGCTCAATAGTCTAGCGACGAACGGTGAACCACCCAATATTGTTGTGCTCACACCCGGTAGTCGTAGTGAATCCTATTTCGAGCATGCCTATCTTGCAAATTATCTTGGTTATTCTTTAGTACAGGGTAGGGATTTGGTGGTGCGTAATGGTTACGTATGGACTAAGTCATTGAACGGGCTTTCTCGAGTCGATGTTATTTTACGGCGAGTGGATGATTACTTTTGCGACCCAGCCGAACTCAAAAGCGATTCTTACTTAGGTGTCCCCGGTTTATTAGAGTCGGTACGAGCTGGAAAGGTTGTTGTGACCAATCCATTAGGTAGTGGTGTACTCGAAAGCCCCGTATTTTTAAAGTATTTGCCAGCGATAAGTCAAGCCCTAACGGGGGAAGATTTATCATTACGGTCAGCTAAAACGTATTGGGCCTACGATCCTTTAGATTGCGAGTATATGCTTGATAATATTGGCAAACTAATTATTAAACCGGTATTTAAAAAACAGCATCAAAATAGCGTATTAGGTTATGAGTGTTCTGAAGAGCAGTTAAATAATTTACGCCATAAAATCAAACAGAACCCCTTAAAATTCGTTGGGCAGGAATATGTACGGCCATCCTATGCGCCCAGCTGGAAAGATAAAAAGTTTATTTCGCGTCCGACTGTACTTAGAAGTTTCGTTGTGGCAAAAGAGGGTGCAGCAACAGAAAAGATAAGTAGTCAATCTCAATCTGCTCAATATAGTGTTATGCCGGGTGGGCTCACTCGAATGGGCCGCTCACCAGAAGATAAAATAATTACTAATAAGTTATCTGCATTAAGTAAAGATACATGGATTTTGTCGCCGGAACCACAGCGTTATGCTAGCTTGTGGTCACATAATACAGATCATGTTTCTATCTCCAGTGAAGAGCAAAATAATTTACCAAGCCGTGTTGTTGAGAATATGTTTTGGTTCGGTCGCTATGCCGTGCGCGCTGAGTTTGCGTTACGTTTATTAAGAACTGTTTTTGTTCAGCTCAACAATACACAACATTTGTCGAAACATAGTTATCGCATTATATTACTGGCTGTTACGCAGGTAACAGAAACGTTTCCCGGTTTTAACGCTGAAGGTTCAGTCTTGTTTGAAAACCCAGAAGCCGAATTGATTTCTATTATCATTGATGCCAATCGTCCCGGTAGTATCGTTTCTCGTTTAAATGTAATGCTGAATTGTGCAGAAGAGGTGAAGGTGCTTTTATCTGCAGATACTCAGCGTGTCATTAATGATATTCGCGATAATGTGGGCACACTCGAGTCTGTTATTAGAACAGATTTTGTATCTGCTCCTGAAGAGGCTCTAGATCCATTGGTTACGAGTCTATTGGCTTTGTCAGGTTTAATACATGAGAGTATGATTCGTGGTTACGCTTGGCGCTTTATTGAAATAGGCCGACATCTAGAGCGTTCTTTTCAATCGATGTCGTTAATAGGCGCGTTGTTATCACCTGTACTTAGTGAATACGATGAAGATAGTACATTAGAAACAGTATTGTTAACGATGGAAGCCTTGGTGACGTATCGTCGTCGCTATCGTGCACGAACCGATGTTATTAATGGTCTAGAATTAACCTTGCTTGATGATACCAATCCACGCTCTCTCAACAGTTTGTTGCATCATTTACACGATCATGTTGATGCTTTGCCGGGGCGGGAACAAAAAAGCTTTTTAACTCAAGAGCGACGTATAACCTTAGAGTTATTAAACCATATTCAATTAGCTCAGCCAGAACATCTTTGCGTCTACAATAAGGGTGATAAAGTGAGAGAAGGATTAGCTGAATTAATGGATAGTGGTAAAACAAAATTAAATGATTTAGCAACGGTACTCAGCGATGTCTATTTTGATCATACTGAAGTCTATCATCAGGTTTCAGAAACCTCGTGGGAAGATGAGCTATGAAGTATCGAGTTCGTCACATTACCCACTATCGATACGAGCACAAAGTGATTTCATGCCATAACCGCGCTCACTTATTACCAAGAGAAACGTCTTTTCAGTTTGCCGCAACTCCGAGGGTAGTGATACACCCAACCCCTATAACAGGGAGTCGTCGTATCGATTATTTTGGCAATCGAGTTTACCACTTCGCGATTCAAGAACCCCATCAGTCTTTATCGATTCAAGTCACAACTGATATACACCTAAAACCACAGCGAATGGAGTTAAGTGAGACATTAAGTTATGGCAACACCTGTGCTCAAGTTAAAGAGAAATTAAACGGGTGTTATGGCGGTAATATCGATATAGAAACATGCTCTGCACGTGAATTTTTACTCGATTCTCCGATGATTAAATTAAGTGACAGGCTCCGTCAATATGGTGATGTGTGCTTTTCTCCCTACAAGCCCTTTTTGACTGCCGTCATGGAGTTTACCCACAAAATATTTACTGAGTTTGATTTTGATTCTGGTGTAACCGATGTCGCTACACCTTTGGAAGAGGTCCTGAAACACAAACATGGAGTTTGTCAGGATTTCGCTCATTTAGCGATTGGTTGTTTACGTTCAATGGGCTATGCAGCGCGCTACATTAGTGGTTATTTAGAGACTATTCCTCCATTAGGGCAGAAAAAAATGATGGGTTCTGATGCATCTCATGCTTGGTTTTCAGTTTATTCTCCTGGTGAAGGTTGGTTTGAATTTGACCCTACAAACGACACTATTCCCAGCCACCAGCACCTTGTTACCGCATGGGGAAGGGATTATTCGGATGTTAGTCCTCTGAGAGGTGTTATTATTGGTGGTGGTGCGTCGCAAAAACTCACCGTATCTGTCGACGTTCAGCGGATAGAAGAGCTATAGTCTTACTTTAATAAGATTTCATAACTATTTGATAGTAAAGGAAAAATATTACCCCTTCTCCTACCTTAAAACAGTTCGACTCTGTAATTTATTTCTCATAACATTTAGCTGTAAAAACAATATATTTTAATAAATAAATGATACTACAGTTGGCTTAAAGTATGCCGATAACCTTGCTACATACTTTTTAATGCAAGGTTTACCCATGTTATCCCCACTTCCTTCTGTTGCTGAACCCGGATCTAGCCAACATCAAACAAATGTCACCACGTCTTACTCTACGAGTAAAGAGTCTGGTAGTAGTCAGACTGAAGCACGTGCTGATGGAACAACTGTGACAAAAGTGGAATACAGTAACCAGCGTTCGTCTTATACGGTTTCGTTAAGCAGTAGTGGGGAATCCGATAAGCCCTTAACGTATACAAGTCTTAGTCAAAGTTATCAATTATCTAGCGTGTCGGTGAAAAACTCGGAAGCACGTATCACTCAAGAAAGTAGCCAATCTTCGAATACACAGTCGTTATCATCTGCAGGGGCCTCAGCCGCCATTAGCGATGCTAGCCCTTTACTGGATGGCGCAAAAAATATTTTAAAATTTATTGAGCAAAGAATTGCCAGCGAAAAAGCGGGTGGCGCTTCAGAAGCTGCATTAGCGGAATTGTGGGAGCAGGGTTTAAAAGGCTTTGTTCAGGGTTTTAATGAGGCTAAAGATATACTTTCAGCATCGGGTCAACTCGGTGCCGAGGTTGAAGGTGTTGTTACATTATTATCCGCCCAAGTTTTTGCTGGATTTGATGCAGTTTATGATCAGTACATTGGCGACAAAGGAGAAGGTAAAAGCGCCTCGAATGAAGGCGGCGCAGCCACTAACGCCCCCTTTGCGCTGTCAAAACCAGCTAACTCTCCAACCGACAATGCCAGTGGCCCTCGCCAATTCCTAAGCAGTGGCATTTTGAATAATGGCGGTAAGCAGTTAAGCGAGCAGTTTAACACTATTGGTAACGGCGGTAGCTTATCGAGCAACAGTGCTTTGGTCGATCTAGTCAGTGCACTGGGAGATAATGTTGATGCGGCGATAGAGTATGGTCGTAAAGATACATTTATATTTGAATTAAAAACGTTAGATGGCGATACCATTTCAATTAATGCGAGCAATACAGCTGTATTTGTGGGTGAATATGGATCGTCTATAGATACAGTAGGCGAAAAAAATATCGAAGGTATGAAAGACAAAAATGACTTTACAATGGATATTGTAGGTGAGCTTGATGAGCAAGAAAGAGTGGCTATTGAAGATTTACTTAATCAAGTAATGTCCCTAGCCGATGAATTTTATAACGGTGATATCGATAAAGCTTACGAAGCCGCAATAGCCCTAGGTTATGATCAAAACGAAATTGCCAGTTACGCTATTAATTTACGTCAAACAGAACAATTCAGTGTGGCGGCCGCGTATCAAGATTTTGAGCCAAGCGTTTCCCCTGACTCTAAAGAAGCATTGGCCTCTATTGGGGACTTTGCTCAAAGTGTTCTGAAAACCTTAAATAACCCAGGGAATTACGCCTTTTTTGACTATACACAGTTGTTAAAGGGGATCTCTGAACAAATAGATCAGCAAATTAAACCTACATCAACACAGAGTTTTACAGATGCAATTGAGCAACTTGTTGATACAGCGGGTGTTGAAAACTTGGGCCAGGATATGCCGGCTAATAGATCGGCAGTGTAAAATTGTTTTTTAATAGATTGTTACAAATGGAGTGCAGAGTCGTTTCTTTTGAGGCGAGCAAGTTCCGATTATTTTAATTCCCTTATCCCGCTTGGTTCGCCTTCTATATTTTCTGTAAATACTCTCGAAAGTAAATATACCGATGCAGCTATTCACATATTAGGCAAATATTTGTGATTTGTGTTGATCGGGATTTCCACGTAAAACAAGTAAAAGTAAAAGTAAAAGTAAAATTTTTGGGTTGCGAATCACTATTTGTGTGTGGTTATGGAACTTTTGGTTGTTATTTGCCACGTAAAAGGCTGATAGAGTTAATTATTAAGAGTTTAAATATGCACACACCACCATTAACATCGCCAGCCAGCCCACCAAGAACTCCGCCAGGAACCCTACGAGCAAGACCAGAAGATGCAGCTGCTAGTGGAGCTAAAACTGAGGGTGAGGACAGGGGTAATGTCTCTCAGGCTTCTACCCCGCTTAATGCTTTCATGCGAAATTTACTATCTCAAGCAGCGTCTCAATTGATAACACAAGCTAACCAAGGTGGCAGAGGGGATTCTGTCGTGCCTACCATGGATGTTAATGTGGAGCATGATAATGCTGTGGTACACGCGAGACCCTTACGTGAAGTGGCACGAAATGATACGCAAGCACCTTCACGTTGGGATGCTAATGAAGTGGGACGAAGTGTCGTAAATCAAAATACTGAAGGTCAACAAGCGCCTGTAGCTAGAAATGCTGCCTCTCAATCACCGGTAGTCCCGCAGCGGGACCCAACTGAATCATCTGAACGTGAAGATGATCCAGTGAATATTATTGCAGTTCCTAGGGGTGCGAGCGGAGAAGCAGCTAACGTTCTCACTTCAAGCCGTTGGGAAGCTCAACAATCGCCTGTAGCTAGAGATGCTTTCTCACAACCACTGGTAGCCCCGCAGCGGGACCCAACTGAATCATCTGAGCGTGAAGATGATCCAGTGAATATTACTGCAGTTCCTTCGAGGGGTGATGGTGATGAAGAAGGTACTGAATTAGGAAGGCTCGATAATATTGGCGGTGATGCCACAGTTCATAGGAATGCTGTTCGGAGGCTTGTCCATAATTGCGTCGAAAGCATTACCAACATGATACGAAATCTGACCCCTAACTGAGCGTAAGCTGTTATACCCAGATGGAGATTAACAGGGGTTAAGTGTTGAGCGATTTCTCAAATGGCGTCCATGCCGCAGATGATCATGGTAAGCAATGCTTCCATCGCGTTAAAGCGCCGACTCACGATGAGCTGATTACTCTTGCTCAGACCCTCAGCCACCAAATCGCTCGTTGCCTGGAAAAGCGTGGCCTACTCAAACACGACGCTTAGAATACCTGGCTGGAGCGTGAAGAGGACGATACGCGTACTCAATTACAGGGTTCTTCAGTAACATATCGCATTACCTTTGGTCCCCGGCAGGGGCACTAGGTCTTTACTCTGGGGCGAAAGGATAAGGGTCATGCTAGCAAGCGAGTGGCCAACCATGCTGGCTTCTCTCTACATGTTAGTGTGATAGCTGAAGCGCATCTGCGGGATAAGCTTGAGCGCCTGTGTCGCTATATCAGCCGGCCAGCAGTCTCGGAGAAGCGCAGGCGTGGACAAGTTCGTTACGAGCTGAAAATGCCGTATTATGGAGTTCTGGGGACATACCGTCCTAATGTAACACTTATTGCTACAGCCCATGTATTATAGGGTATAAAGAGGATGCTTATATTTCAATCTTTTCTTAATAATCATCGATTGTAGAACTGAAAATAGGGTTTGTTACATTAGGACGGAATGTCCCCAGAACCCCAAACTGGCCGACCTCGGGGCTTAACAGTCTCGCAGATGGCCGCGACTGGGTGGATGATGTTGTTGTCGTAGGTATAACACCGAGCACAAGCACAGTAAGCTTAACTTCGTCACACCAGCTGAGCGTCACGCTCAACAGGATGGTCAGATTTTAGCGAAACGTAAGCAAGTACTGGAGAATGCCAAAGAAGCAAAGCCAAACTGCAGGTCTCAGTCAGTGATGGATTGTGAGCCTATCGGCGTGGTCATGCTGAATCCAGATAAGCCAGAAAATATTGAGATGAAAGCCTTGGGTTAACAATTTAAAAAATAGTCCAACTAGCTTGAAAAACACCCTCAACTTTCACCGTGTAATCATGTTTCATAAGCGCACTCGTAGGTTCTGGATGAAACGCCGCATCGATGCCACCGGCAACTATCGCTTTCTGTCCGCGAACAAACTTTCGGCTGGATTCAATTTCCATTGCGATTTGTGTGATTGTTTTTGAGCCGGCAAACGCTGCAACGGCCACGCATTTTTTTGTTCAACGTTCATTCTTTTTACAGCGTGTTGTCGGAAGATGTGTTGGTTTATTTCAAAAGATCACTCCCTTAAAGCCATTGAGGAATGGTCTATTATACGCGCATCAAAAAGGCTGTAATATGATCGGGTTGGTCAATAGATGACCGCCAAAAAACCGTATCTAGTGGCACGCTGATTTGAACCGTGCCGACTTTTCTAGGGAACGGTCACAATATCCCATAAATCAATAAAAAATTTTCCATCAGTTAGTCGATGAGTTAAATGATGATACTACGTGGGGAAAACGTGATTAAAAAAATATACTTTCAACAATCGGTTGCAAAGGGTATTCGCGCAGCAGATTGTGGTGCGTTTGGGGTACTGTCGCCATCCCCTCAAGAATTAGCATGGACGGCTACAGCCCACGGATAGCATGGCCTCCCAGCGCCCCCTATAGCTTTGTGAAGACTATTGGCTTGCTTTAATTTTAGCTTCAGCATGGTAGTTATTTAACTTTAAACTGAGAAACTAATTGAGTAATTTTTTTAGATATTGAATTTAACCCATCAATAGAGTGGCCGAGTTCTTGAGCGGTTTCTTCCACTTTGTTACTTACTTGACCAATGCCTAAAATACTATGGTTAATTTCGTCAACGGCTGTCGTTTGTTCTTTTGCTGACATAGAAATTGAATGGCTAAATTCCGACATGTGACTAATTATTTCAGATACTTCGAGTATGTCTGTTGATGATTGCGAGACTTGATCATGGGTAATGTGGGTGTAATCTTGTACTTGTATCAACGATGCTGATGTCTGGTCGGTCACTTTGGATAACTGTTTAACAGTGGACTCTATCACTACTGTGGATTTTTGGGTTTTTCCTGCGAGGGCTCGGACTTCATCTGCAACCACCGCGAAGCCTCTGCCTTGTTCGCCAGCCCTCGCTGCTTCGATGGCGGCATTCAATGCCAGTAAGTTGGTTTGTTCTGCGATTTTATCAATGACGCCTAAGACCGTAGAGATAGTACCAACCTCATTTAATAAGTTATGCATATAATTTTTTGTTTCATTAACGGCTTTGTTAGTTTCTTCAATGGAGCCGAAAGATTGTTGTGTACTATTATTACTTTCTGCGATCTTTAGTTTCGCTCCTTCGGTATGTTCTTCTGCCTTAACAATATCGTTGGTGACTTCAATAATCCTTGCATTCAGTATTTCTATAGAATTTTGAACTTCTCGAATATGGGATTTTTGATTGGTGGACATTTTTTGTGTTTCTTCTCCGAGGTCAGCTAATGTTAAACAGGCCGCTGTGAGACTCTCTGTGGCCAGCTGAATTTGATGGACCAGGTCGCGCATAAACTCAACAAATACATTAAAAGAGCGGCTCAACGCACCTATTTCATCTTTGCGTTCCGTGTTGCCAAGCTGGAGGGTCAGATCACCATTCCCTTGAGCAAGCTGTTGTAGGCTTTCGACGACAGTAATTAATGGTTTGATAAATATGTTAGCGATTGGCCAAGTGATCATAATGGTGACAGCTAGGGTGGCTAACATACTGATTAAAATACTGTTAATAATTTCTTTTTTTAATATAAACGACGCTTCAAATGCTTCATCTATTTGTATTTCACTGACTAAGCCCCAGGTATGTTGGCCAATAGCGATTGGTGTATAAGCACTCAGCACGGGTTTGCCATCATAATTGGTGCTGTTTAGCAGTCCGGCTTTTTGAGATAAGGCTAAATCTACCTGGGGTGTTTGCACTTGGTGTAAGTTAATTCCAGTTTTATATTGTTCTATTTTTTCGGGGTATGGCTGTTTGCCTGGGGTGTTGACCTTTTTAAGGTAGCTCTCTCTATCTGTAATGGCTTCACGTACATTGGTTCTTAGTGTTTTATCTTGACCTACAAGGTAGGTTTCGCCGGTTAGGCCTAAGCCTATCTCCTGCCAGCGGCCGTTTGATGTCATGATGGATTCTATGGCATGTGTGTCAAATTGAAGCACGAGGGCGCCTGTTATTTGACCGAAGTTATATACCGGCGTTGAAATAAAAAATACGGGCTTATTAAACGCAGGCAAATATGACACCACATCCGTAATATATATCGATCCTTCTTTTTCTTCTAGGGAGAGTAGGGCCGCTTCTGCAAGTACTGTATCTGCAAAAGGTCCAGAGACGAGAGAGGTGCCGAAGTCGATATTTTTTTTTGTGGAATACACAATGCTTTTGTCGACCCTATCGACTAATAATAAATCTGATGCCCCTAGGTTTTCTATAAAGCCTCTAAAGCCTGGGTGAGCCTCTTTATGCATCCGGCTATAGCTGGTTCTATCTTTTACCCAGTCCATTGTCTCTTTTTTGAATATCGATGCCGGATTATCGACTATATAGGATTTTTGGATGTCAATTGAGGTTGCTGACATCCTGCTTAAAAAATAGTCGATGTTAGATATTGCTGAGCCATTTTTTTCTCTTAATGTGCGGGTAAATTGTTCTTCGTAGTACTGTTTAACTGCATGACGCTTTTCAGTATCGGTCAACTTACTTTTTCTCTTGTATTGCGAGAATATTTGAGAGAAAGCGTCCATTGCGTCAGCAGCACTGGCATTTTTGGCTTGGGCTTTTATTTGTGAGGTGATATGGGAAAAGTGGTTTTCTATCTGCTCTTTTTTTAACTCTCTCAACATGATCAGCCGATCGGCTGTTTGTTTATTCAATGCCGCGGTAGAGAGTCTTGTACTACTTAAACCTATAATGCTGCCAATGATCAATAAGCTAATTATGCTGCAAAAGCTGACGAGTATAATGAGTTTTAATTTAATGGACATAATATAGACCGTTGTTTTTACTGGTTTCAGTGAAACATGTCATCAGATGTTGATTCGTCGAGGGCTTGTTTGCATGTTGATACCAATCCTCTCCCTTGTCACGTGCCAAAACCTCCCCTTAATAATAGGTAGGCGATGATTCAAAGAGCTGACTTTTTATCTACGAATACTAAAAATATAGTTGAATATTCCAGCATAAGCAAAATTTGTATTCGTGAATTTCGTTAAGTAATCAAGGTGGGTATGACAGCGTTTTTGAAATTAAGGGGCCTCTATAGGGCTTATGAGGCGTGGCCTCCCAGCCACCCCTGTTTATCCAAGTTACATCAATGGTTTGAGTAAATCGTCGACATTTATCATATTGTCGTCAAATGAGAAGCTGTAAGTGCCATTTAGATTGACACTGATCAAGACCACAGGCGATACTTTTTTAATCAATTCCACCATCTCCTCTTCTCCTTTTGTGTGTAATGCGCCAGCAATTTGGAAAGGACTAAGGAATTAAAATAGATGATGGCATTCGTTAGCAGACAGGCACATTCATTCCACAATTCAATTTCTTCTATCAGACCTCAACTACCTTGGACGTGCGGCCAAGTTAATTGTCGTCTAATACTCTTCATCGGCGCCGCCTCGGACTCGATGGCCATTGGCCGTTAGCAAGAGACAAGCTGAACTATAAGGTTGGAGTATTTGAGTGCGAATATCATGTGTAATTGCCCGAATAAAATCATCTTTAAGTTGTTCCGCTTGCGATACAATTCAGCAGTTTGTTGATACGACGGCTGTTTAAAACCTGAGCCAGTATATTCCAGCTAATAGATTGACAGTGTAAAAATATTTTCGAAATAGGCTGCAGATTAGTTTGTTTTTGATTGAACTTAAAAGGTGATAAAATTAATTTTATATTCTACCTTAGCTTGTCATCTTTGTGACTTGGCAGTTGATGAAATAGAGGCCTGTTTGAGTAGTACATCATGGGTTTAAGAAAAAATAGATATTGCTGACTATCCAGATTTACTTAAAAAATACGGAACGTCTATCCCCATTCTTTTCTTCCCTGCATTAGACTCGCGACTTTATTGGCCTTTCGATTGTTTGGCGGTAAAGCAATTTCTTGCCCATGAATAATTACTCATGAGCCTTATTAATGTTGCGATCATACACTTAGTTTTTATTGTGAAGCCCTAAACTTACAAGAATTATGGTTGGGCTTAGCGTATATTACTATTTTCTTCCGCCCACTTAACGCTGTTCAGATAAGCGTTAGTAATTGATTCGTGTGATAGGGCACCTGTATCGATTAAGGGTGTTTTTTCCACATTATCCCACGTTCCATTTTGATAATTTATTACGCAGTCTAATGCAGCGCCCATTGAGCCTTCACGCTTTAGCAAAGCATTTTTCATCGTGTCTGATAGAGAAAGTTTTTTAACTAACTCTTCCATAGGTATATCAAAAAATGCATCGATTAACGAAAACATTCCGATGGTAAAGTAATCGTCAGCACTGGCGCTACTTGTCATTGACTTTCCTAATTCTTCACACATTTTTGCGCGAACCATGGCTAATTCTGTCAGCGCTTGAGGTTTGTTGTCCATACTACTGAGAGCAATAAAGCTGATCCAACTTTTTAGGTGGGTTAGCCCCAGCATAGTAATAGCATGCTTTATTGAATTCACTTTTGATGAAAAATTAAACAGACCGGAATTGATTGTTCTCAATAAGTTATAACTTAAATTAGCGTCATGGCTAATTAGTTTAGTGACTTCAGAGATATTAATATCTTTTGCATTTAGCTTTGTTAGCAAGCTTAGGATGGTCATTTCGTTATTCGAGATACGTTTGCCGGTAATCACTTTGGGTTTGGCAAAGAAGTAACCTTGAAATAACTCAAAACCGAGCTCACAACATTGTTCATAAACAGCGTAGCTCTCTACTTTTTCTGCCAGTAAAGTAATGCCCCTATCCTTTAGCTTGGGTATGTACGCTGCCCAAGATTCCGGGGCCTGATCAAGCACATCTAGCTTAATTATATCGGTGTAATCTATTAATGAGATAGTTTCTTTCGTAAGGCAAAAGTCATCAAGGGCAATTTTATATCCTTGTTTACGCAGACGCCCCAGTGCTTTGAGTAGGGCTGGCGTGATCTCTTGGTCCTCTAGTAGTTCAATGACTAACTGTTTAGGAGAAATAGGGGGTAGTTGGGTCAGTAAAATATTGCTCGTAAAGTTTACGAACGCTTTTTTGTTGCCTACAACATCATCGATGCTTAGGTCGTTAAATGCCGAAAGTAGCACATCAATTGTCGCGGCATCCGCATCGCCAACTACCGCATGATTACCACCCCCGGATTGCATTCGGTACAGCAATTCAAACGCCACTACTTTTAGCTGTTTATTACAAATAGGTTGTCTGGCGATAAGGTTTGAGGATTCAATCATATTATTGGCTAAGGTTTTTAGTCACACTTACATCTTTTCAAGTGTGATCCGAATTGGGTGTGCTTTATGGATTGTTTTGACTACACTTTTAAGAGTAGCCCATTAACTCAATAGTTGTAATCTATATGTCTGGTATTTTGGCTAGTGTTGATTCTCGCACCAACTTAGTTGGTGAAAATCGCTTAGAGCTTTTGATGTTTCACCTTAAAGGCAGGCAAACCTTTGCGATCAATGTATTTAAAATTCAAGAAGTGGTTCAGGTACCTCCTTTGACTGAGTTACCTAATTCTCACCCCGCTATTCGCGGGGTGTCGTATTTGCGTAATCGGGCAGTGCCTGTGATTGATCTTAACGTGGCGATTGGCCGATCTCCACTACCTGCTGACGATAGTTGTAATTTGATTGTTACAGAGTATAACCGATCAGTTCAGGGCTTTTTGATAGGCGCAGTTGATCGTATTATCAATTTAAATTGGGAAAGTATATTACCGCCACCCAAGGCCTCAGGGACAGCGCATTTTCTAACCGCCTTTACCCGGATTAATGACAAAATTGTCGAAATATTAGATGTGGAGAGAGTGCTTGCTGATATTATTCCACCCAGTACTGAAGTATCTGAAAGTGTTCGCGATCAGTCTTTAAAAGAGATAATCGGGGATAGGCAATTGGAAATATTGTCAGTTGATGACTCGCCAACTGCTCGTAGACAAATTCGCGACACGTTAATCAGTTTAGATTTAAATATTAAGATATTAACTGCGGGAGATGGCTTGGAAGGGCTTAATTTATTAAAACAATGGGTAGCCGACGGAGTAGATGTAAAAGAGAAGTTGTTAATGGTGATTACTGATGCTGAAATGCCTGAAATGGATGGCTACCGTTTCACCCACGAAATTCGTAATAATCCGGAATTGAAAGGTCTATTTGTTGTTATGCATACATCGCTCAGCGGTAGCTTCAATGACACTATGACGAAGAAAGTAGGTTGCGATGGTTTTTTGTCTAAATTTCGCCCAGATGAATTAGCCGAGATAGTGCAACAGCGTATTCGGGATGTATACAATAGCGAATAAAAAACGCAGCGTTTTTTTATAAGGGGCGGTTAATTTCAACTTGAGTCAGTAGAGTAGAGCCGGCACCCGTTTGATAAGCATATACTACGGCATAAGAGAGCACATTTTGTACGTATTTGCGTGTTTCTCCAAAGGGTATGACTTCTATCCAAATGTCGTAGGGTAATTGATTGTCGGTTTCTTTTAGCCAGCGGTTAACTCGATATGGCCCTGCATTATAAGCCGCTATTGCAGGCACCCTATTATTATCATATTTACCTAAAAGCTCGCTAATATAGCGACTGCCCAAAATAATGTTGTGTTCAGGTTCAAAAAGATCATTACGGCTATGCGATATACCTGCCTTTCTAGCCGTTTCTTTTGCCGTTCTCGGCATTATCTGCATAAGCCCCATGGCTCCAGCGCTTGATCTTGCATCCGTTTCCCAAGCACTTTCCTGGCGAGCGATGGCGAACAATAGTGTTGCAGGGAGATTAGTTTGCTTCGCTTGTTGCTGAATAATCGTTTCATGTGCCACAGGAAAGCGAATAGAGAGATCGTCCCATGCTGAAGCAGCGGCCATTGATTCGATTGACTTCCTATGCCAGCCCCATTCGAACGCCAAAGTTGCTGCGGCCTGGTGCGCTTCTGGAGTGAGCGGAGTTTCGGTATTACGTGTAGCGTAAGCCCACTCTTGACGTGCGCCGTTAAGCTTATTGAGGAAAAAAAGCTCGCGCGCCCTTAAAATAGCAGGGTTCGATTCAAGTGCTTTCCTTGTCTCTTGTTGCACGATGGTAGGTGAGTTTTGCAGACTGTATTTCTGGCTGAGATAATCTGAGGACAAAAAACCATAAAAGCTTCGAGTTTGAGCCAAGGATTCATAAATAGGCAGGTACAGTCCTTTAGACTTCCCTAAAGTCTCGAAGGTTCTGGCTTGCCAATATTGCCAGCGTTCTGAGAGTTTTTGTTTTTCTGGGAGCTTGGCTATCCAGCGGTCAACTTCGCGCCAATCACCTTTTTTAAGTTCTTCTCTAATCACAATTTCGTTGACTGTGATACTTTGTTCTTCTGTCAGTTTACCGAGATATTTTTGGGCTTTACGGGTTTGCCTATCAAATGCATGACGTTTCGCTAACTTATAAATAAATTCATTGGCTTGTGTTTCTGAAAATCCATAGAGAGAGTCATAGTCTTTCCAAAGTTCCCATGCATTATTTGGGTTAGTGCGAACATACTTAACCAGACTATGAAACACCATTGATTTCATATGAGGGCTATCGTTACCATAGTCATCAATTTCTTCAAGCAAGGAGGGGTTGTTTAGCAACGTTTGAAAATCATTAGCAAGACTGCGTGTGTTAGCTAACATCAAGCGCTTTAAATAACGCTTTAGTCTCGCATTATTTCTCAATGATGCTTTTACATATCGATCCCAAACGAGAGTTTCCGTCAGATAGCCTGCTTTTTGCCACTGCTTAAATACGGCGTCACATGTATCCGGCTGTGATTTACCCACATTCCACAGTGGTTCAACATCTTTTAATGCACTGCTGTCACCGGTTTGCAATCTTGACCAAATAAACAGGCAGCGATGTGTAACGGATGTTAACTTAGCCGAAAAATAAGAGCGATACTCCTGCCACCGCTTACTGGCAGCTAGTTGGCTTAGCCACTTTCTAAGAAGTAAACTACCAAGATAGGTGTTTTGATGGGCATCTAGGAATCGATCAACATCAGAGTAGGGATAGGTATTTAGTTTTTTATTGAGCTCTTGATAATCTAGGTAGGGCAATAAAGAATATCCAGCCAATTGCTGCTTAAGTGCGCGATAATCGCGAACGTTACCGGACTTAAGTGCTGCTTTAGCGTCTAAGTATTGTTGTCGTTGTAATTGATTGGTTTCGAAATGATTTTGTGAGTGAGCAGCCACCGAGTAAAGCAACACAATGTTGACGCATAAAGCAGTAATGAAGCTAACAGTCATAATAGAATCGGCATCAATTTGTGAGTATGACTGTATCATACCGTCATCTAGTCTCATTGCCAGAGACTAATTTATATATTTAAAAAACATCTTACAGTGAGGAAATTTATGTCTTATTGGCCTTTTGTATTTATTACGCTCGCCATCATAATGGCGGTTGGACCTATTATGATGATGCAGCCATCGCGAAGAGATAAGCGTCTTGCCGCATTGAGGCAAGAGGCAGCAAGCTTAGGTTTAGAAGTGAGGATGTCAGATTATAAGGGTCGTCTAGTCGCAGCTTACAGCATGCCTGTCGATTTACCCAAAACGACGCCCAGCTGGCAGTTGATCAAGCAATCCTATTCACATGGTATCCACTTTTATCAAAAGTGGCAGATGATAGGACGTTCGGGAAGTATTCCCGAGGACCTAGAGCAGCCTATAAGGTCATATATCGATGATTTGTCTGATGATATTGTTGCAATTGAAGTGAATAATATGGTGGTCGGTGTCTGGTGGCAAGAGCATCCTAATACGTTGACAATTGAGCAAATTAAATTGAGCCTAGAGAGGCTTTGCAGAATTGTTTCTTAGAGGGATGGGCCCCCGGCTTATCGTTGCATTATTGCAGCGGTGATTTCCGGTATCATCGCTGGATCAGCGCTTTCGAGCATTTTCTCTAGTGCTTTCTGTTGTTCATTAGATAAAACAGTAGCCTCACTTTTTGGATTAAACTCGTTTTCAGGCATTAGAGTTTCGTCAATTGACATCCGTCGCCCAAACAGAATGTCCGTTAGTTGCTTAATCATTTGTTGGCGTCTTTCATCTGGATGAGTCGATTTTATTAACTCAGTTTGTGCCTTTTTATAAAATGCATTAGCCGTTATTATGTCATGTTTAGTATAGGCCTTGTGGCCTTGAACGATATTAGATACAGCGTAAACCTGTAAGTCATGCCACTCTAGTTCAAGTGTGAAACTCTGTAATTCTGTAGTAGACAGCTTTCCCTGGGTATGCTGTACTCTTATTATTCTACAGGCTTCTTTGATATAAGCACGCAATCGAGCGATTTGCGCATCGCTGTTACACAGTCGGCTTAGTTGGCGCGGGGCTATTTCATTGCTTAATTCTTCGGAGCGTATCTTTGCGTTCGCCAAGCCTGCTTGAAGGTAGCGAGCACTAGAATCAATTTCTATCATTATTTCATACATTTTGATGATTTCATCATTGACAAATTTACAGATAGTTCGACTCTCGCAGATTTTGTCAAGCACCATGACTATATCTTCTAATTCTTCAGCCCTAGCTCTAAATATTTGTAATCGGAGTCTAACCTTCTTCGTTTGTTCCGTTTTGTAATTACTATAGGCGACCACCGCCATTGCCAGAGCGGCAATAACGACAAGAAGTATTAAGCTGGCAAATGCAGACATAATTGTTCGCCGTGATTAAAAAATAAAATATAGCTTTTCCTATAGTAATTTATCGGCATATAATACAATTACTTAAAGTATTTTTTTTTTTAATAAAAACAAATGGTTATGCTTGTAAGTTAAAGTATTTTAAAGCTTTATTGAAAAGTGAATATAATGTGTTCATTTACCTACTTATTTAAACACTCATAAGATAAATTACTTGACCAAAGTGTAATCAGGTCTTATATATGCTCAACGCTGTAGTATTTACTGTGTTTTGGCCGGTTAAATTTTAATCAGCTGAAAGTGTTAAGAATCATTATCAGAGAGCAAATATGTCTAAATCACTTGTGATAGTGGAATCACCCGCTAAAGCAAAAACAATCAATAAGTACCTCGGTAATGACTTCATTGTGAAATCCAGTATTGGTCATATTAGAGACTTACCTACAAGTGGCTCGAGCAAAACCACTGCCGACCCTAAAGAGCGTGCTAGGCAGGCTGCTATTACGCGCAAGCTATCGCCAGAGGCAAAAGTAGTCCATAAAGCTAAAAAATCGCGATCACAGCTAATCAAGCGAATGGGTATTGATCCTGACAATGATTGGCAGGCTCACTACGAAATTTTGCCCGGTAAAGAGAAGGTTGTTGAAGAGTTGCAAAAATTGGCTGAAAAAGCCGATATTATCTATTTAGCAACGGATTTGGATAGGGAAGGAGAAGCGATTGCGTGGCATTTGCAGCAAGCCATAGGCGGTGATGAAAGCCGTTATCGGCGAGTTGTTTTTAATGAAATCACCAAGTCAGCGATTCAAAAAGCATTCGAGTCTCCCGGTCAGCTCGACCAGAGCCGAGTGGATGCCCAACAAGCTCGTCGTTTTCTGGATCGTATAGTGGGTTATATGGTTTCTCCCCTGCTGTGGGAGAAAATTGCGCGGGGTTTATCGGCCGGACGCGTTCAGTCTGTTGCAGTTCGCATAGTGGTAGAAAGAGAGAGAGAAATTCGCGCATTTATACCTGAAGAGTATTGGGATATTAATGCGCTTTTAAAGAGCGTTAGCGATCAGGGTATCCGTTGCGAAGTTAAGAAGTTTAAAGGCGATAACTTTAGACCCGACAATCGCGATGACGCAATGGAAGCTGTCGATTTATTAGAAAAGGCACCTTATGCCGTCGTAAAGCGTGATGATAAGCCTACTACGTCCAAACCATCGGCGCCCTATATTACCTCGACCCTACAGCAGGCCGCCAGCACTCGATTAAACTATGGCGTAAAGAAAACCATGATGATGGCGCAGAGGCTCTATGAAGCGGGTTATATCACCTATATGCGTACAGATTCGACTAACTTGAGTCAAGAGGCGGTGAATAACTGTCGAGATTATATCCTTGGTCAATATGGCGAGCGCTATCTTCCAGAAAAGCCAATCAGTTACTCTAGTAAAGAGGGCGCGCAAGAGGCTCACGAAGCGATTCGACCTTCTAGCGTTACCATACTGCCTACTCAACTTTCCGGTATGGAGCGTGATGCTGAACGTCTATACGCGTTAATTTGGCAGCAATTTGTATCCTGCCAAATGACACAGGCGCAGTTTACAAGTTCATCTATAGTGATTAGTGCCGGTGATTTTGAGTTGAGAGCCCGCGGACGCATTATTCGTTTTGATGGTTTTATGCGCGTACAGCCGACTGCGGCAAAAAAAGAAGATGATGTTGTCTTGCCCGATATTAAGGTGGGGGATAAATTAGATTTGTCTACCTTAGACCCAAAGCAGCATTTCACCAAGCCCACAGCACGTTATACCGAAGCAAGTTTAGTTAAAGAATTGGAAAAGCAGGGTATAGGGCGGCCCTCTACTTATGCTTCGATTATTTCAACGATTCAGGATCGTGGATATGTGCGCGTGGATAACCGCCGTTTTTTCGCAGAAAAAATAGGCGATATTGTAACTGATCGTTTAGTTGAAAATTTTAGTGATTTAATGGATTACAATTTCACAGCAAAAATGGAAGAGTCACTGGATGATGTTGCTGATAATAAATTAAAGTGGCGTGACTTGCTCAACACATTTTATAAAGGATTTGCAGGTAAGTTAGAGAAAGCGCAATCTAGCGAAGATGGGATGAGATCCAACTCACCCACCGAAACTAATATCGAGTGCACAACTTGTGGTCGGCCAATGCAAATTCGTACGGGTAGTACAGGAGTGTTTTTAGGCTGCTCTGGCTATGCCTTGCCCCCTAAAGAACGCTGTAAAAGCACCATGAATTTAATTTCTGGCGACGAAGTCGTCAGTGTTGCTAGTGAAGAGCAAGCGGAAGAAGCTGAAGTTCAACAATTACGACAAAAACACCGATGTAAAGTGTGTAATACAGCGATGGATGGCTATTTACTGGATGAGCAAAATAAACTGCATATTTGTGGTAACAATCCTGATTGCTCTGGTTACGAAATAGAAAAAGGCAGTTTTAAAATTAAGGGCTATGATGGTCCATTGATTGAGTGTGACAAGTGCGGTAATGATATGCAGCTTAAAACGGGCCGCTTTGGTAAGTATTTTGGTTGCACCAATGAAGACTGTAAAAACACGAGAAAACTGTTGCGCAGTGGTGAAGCTGCTCCACCTAAAATGGATCCGGTGCCAATGCCAGAGATTCAATGTGAGAAAGTGGACGACACGTATATATTGCGTGATGGCGCTAGCGGTTTATTCTTAGCGGCTAGCCAGTTCCCCAAAAACCGTGAAACCCGTGCGCCTTTAGTGGTAGAGATTTTACCCCATAAAGAAGAAATAGATCCTAAGTATACGTTTTTATTTAGCGCTCCCATTGCCGATGACAATGGTTTGCCAACCATAATTCGTTATAGCCGTAAAACCAAAGAGCAGTATGTGCAATCGGAAGCTGAGGGAAAGGCAACGGGTTGGAAGGCATTTTACGACAATGGTAAATGGACCGTTTCAAATACGGCTAAAGCAAAACCTAAAAAAGCGAAGGCCAAATCTAGTAAAGTTAAAGCTAGTAAAGCCAAAGCAAAAAAGAAAACGCTTAAGAAGCCTAGTGTAAAAGCTGAAAAATCTTAACACTGAAGTATTCTATGCTATGAAGGATGAGACATACGCACAACAAGTTAATCGTCGCTTAACTGCGGCGAGACTTCTTTTAATGTTAGATGAAAACTCAGGGCTTAATTCTACTCCCGTAGGGCGTAATGCAGTTTTAGAATCAGCACTATTACAGCTTTACTTTGCTCTTAATAGTTATTTAAATGAGCTCTTATTATTTTATAGAATACCACATATCGAAAATCCCAACTTTAACTTAGACACTTTTTTGTCTGACACTGAAAACAGTTTTGAAGGTATTAATGACTTCTCAATGTTGAAAAATTGGGGTCGAAATAATGGGGATATTTTTAGCAAATTATCTTCTTTGCCTATTAAGCTAGCTGAGCTGTCATCGAAAAATGTAGAAGAGCCTAGTAGTGCTCAAGTAAAGTCTAAATCAATCAGCTCGAACCCTAATTTCATCGTTGTAAGTGATGGGGCAGCCAGCAGTGTAGGCAACAACCATAATGGTGAATTTAATTTAGATAATAAATCCGATGTCAAAAAACTAGTGGATGAGTTTCAGTTATTTGTTGGTTCTCAAAGAGAAGGTCAGGCTGAGTATTAATCTGTTCTATTGACTACTTTATGTATACGTTATGCGGCCCGCACTAACACCCCGGTACAATCTCCTTTTTTTGCTGCTAATTCCATTTGCTCTATATCATTATTGTTGATTCTTTCAATATCTGCGATAACAGTATGGCTATTAGCTGTGTTAAGGGCATCCCAAATTATCCAGCGATTATCATTACTTTTTTCAACGTGAATAATTCGAATTGATTCAATGTTTGCGCCGAACTGTTTTAGTTGTTGTGAGTTTGGTTTGCGGTCGGTAATCCACGTTAGCCAGCGTCCTTGAGCATTCAAGATATATTGCTTAGTCATAGAGGCTACAAGGGGGAAGATAATTTTTTCGCTATTGCTAGATCGAGGGATGATAACCTCGGTCATTCGAGTCATTTCATCTTGGCTCGCTATTCCGGCTAAATAATTTGAATGGTTTATTGCTGTATTCATAAGCTACTATCTCTATCTCATAAAAGTCTATTGATTGAAAATGACCTAATCAGTGCTGACGCAAAACGCCGACACTCAATCCTTCGATAGCGAAGTCTTGTTCTTGTAGGTTAACTTCTATAGGGTCAAATTCTGGATTTTCGGCAATTAAGTGGACAAGTGCAGAGCTGCCTTCTCTCTGGTAGCGTTTTACCGTTACCTCTTCGCCTATTCTGGCGACAACAATTTGTCCGTTGCGTGCTTGGTCTGTACTGTGGACTGCCAGTAAGTCGCCATCAAAAATACCGACGTCAATCATACTCTCGCCATGAACACGTAAAAAATAATCTGCACTAGGTGAAAAAAATCTCGGGGGTAATTTACAGTAATCTTCAATGTGTTCTTGAGCGAGAATCGGGCTGCCAGCAGCTACACGGCCGATAATAGGTATGCCTTGGTTATGCTCTTCTGGTAAGCGAATGCCTCGAGAGGCTCCAGGGACAATTTCAATAGCGCCTTTTCGCGCTAATGCTCTTAAATGCTCTTCGGCTGCGTTTGCTGATTTGAAACCTAATTGCTTAGCAATATCGGCTCGAGTGGGTGGGTAGCCGGTATCATCGATATGATCTTTGATCAGCTGTAATACTTGTTGTTGTCTAGAGGTAAGTTTGATCATGTCGTTTTCCTCGTAAGGAGTTATTTTTTTATGTTTGCTAGCTAAGGTTACTTGTGGTGACTGACTGTTTGCCTAGATAATTTCTTAAGCTGTATAAGAAAACACTTGTTCTTATATACAGTGGCTGGTTATTTATACAGTTCTTTTTTGTTTCCTGCAAGTCTTAATTGTATTTTGTTTTCTCTACATGCTCGATACTACCCTCTGGGTCCCCGTGTGTTAAACTCGATTTTTGCTACATTTGTAGAGATATCAACTACAAGTAATTGATTATTAAGGTTGTTATTATGGCAATTGGGCCACTAATGCTCGATTTGGAAGGCTTGGAATTAACGCTAGAAGAGCAGGATTTTTTATCTCACCCCTTTATCGGTGGCGTAATATATTTCACTAGAAACTATGAGTCAGCCGAACAAATAAAACGATTAACTGATTCTATCCGAAGAATTAGGCCGGAATTATTAATAGCAGTTGATCAGGAAGGCGGGCGTGTACAGCGCTTTAGGGATGGGTTTACAAGGCTGCCGGCGATGCAAAAATTCCTTCCTTTGTATCGAAAAAATGCCTTCACCACATTGGCTTTGGTTAAGGATAGTGCTTGGTTAATGGCTTCCGAGTTATTGGCAGTGGGTATCGATTTTAGCTTTGCACCCGTACTTGATTTAGATGATTTTAAGTGTGATGTTATAGCTGACCGTTCGTTCTCATCAGAGGCAGAAGAAACAATTGCTTTATCTCGTGCTTGGATCGCCGGCATGCATGAAGCGGGCATGGCGGCAACGGGTAAACATTTTCCTGGGCACGGTAGTGTAACGGCGGACAGCCATCTTGCTTTACCTGTTGATGATAGAGAATTTTCTGATATCGCCTCTAAAGATCTACTACCCTTTATAGCACTAAGCAATAGCTTAGATGCTATTATGCCAGCACACATTGTGTTTTCTAAGGTAGACCCTGATCACGCAGTTGGTTTTTCCCCCTATTGGCTGCAAACTATATTACGTAAAGACTTAGGTTTCGACGGCGTTATTTTTAGTGATGATTTAACTATGGAGGGTGCAGCAAGTGGAGGCACTTTTGTTAAGCGAGCCCAGTTAGCATTATCGGCTGGTTGCGATATGATTTTGGTTTGTAACCATCGTGCAGGTGTACTCGAGATACTTCGTGAATCTAAAAGTTTAGATTATGAGTCGTCAGCTCACCGTTTAGACGCTATGCGTTCTACCAAGCTATTTGATTTGACTGACATAAAAAAACAGCCGCGCTGGCGGCTTTCGCAACAATTATTATCCGCTATAGCGTAATTTAAAATGTTGATTGTTGGCTCATTAATGAAGGCTAAATAGCCCCCCACATAAAATTTACAGTAGGTGAGTGTGTTAGATATTAAAAATACTATTTTAAGCTGGTTAGGCTATGAATACGCATGGGTCATGCAGGTGTTCGCAGTTGTGTTGCTTACTTTGACAATCGCATTTTTTGTCAGACGTATTTTAAAAAAACTAGAGTTAAAATCGCAGAGAACGACTACGCCTTGGGATGATGGTTTAGTTCATGCACTACAAGCTCCTTGCCGAATATTTATTTGGTTAATGGGGGTTTCGTTTGCAGCTGACTTAGTTGGCCTCAACACAGACTCTTTGGTGGCTCCTTTCACCAATAAATTAAGAGAGGTGGGTCTCGTAATATTGTTGACGTGGTTTATAATTCGTTTAGTTAAAGCAATAGAAAACAATTTTGTTAAGCCAGTTAGTGGTTCTGGAGAAACTTTTGACCCAACAACGGCAAGAGCGTTAGGTAAATTAGTACGGGCTTCAATTTTCATCACTGCGGCCCTAATAGTGATGCAAAGCATGGGTTATAGTGTTTCGGGTATTCTTGCTTTTGGTGGAATAGGCGGCATAGCCGTGGGCTTTGCCGCAAAAGATTTACTCTCTAATTTTTTTGGTGGTTTGACCATTTATCTTGATCGACCCTTTAAAGTCGGAGATTGGGTTCGCTCGCCTGATAAAGAAATTGAGGGAACAGTTGAAGATATTGGTTGGCGGCTTACCCGTATCCGAACATTTGATAAGCGCCCACTGTATGTTCCGAATGGTACCTTTACGCAGATCTCATTAGAAAATCCTTCTCGAATGCAAAATCGTCGTATAAAAGAGACAATAGGTATTCGTTATGATGATGCTTCAAAAATGTCACTTATTGTTGAGCAAGTTAAAGCAATGTTGCTTGAGCACTCAGATATTGATACAGCACAGACACTTATTGTTAACTTTGATAGATTTTCACCATCGTCATTGGACTTCTTCATCTATACGTTTACAAAAACAACAGCTTGGATTGAGTTTCATCAAATAAAGCAAGATGTGCTGCTAAAAATTATTGACATAATAGAGTCAAATGGTGCCCAGTGCGCATTCCCGACATCGACATTACATATAGCAAGCGCTAATTTATCGGAGAATTAAGAATGAATGGAAGCCCGAATGAAGCAATGGTTATAGCGGATCAAGATTTTTCTACGCCTATAGTACAGCTCTATAATGTCAGTGAAATCGATTTATCTTTAGACGCTATTGCTCAGCAACTGAATCAGCGATTTCATAATAAATCTGTAACAGTTATCACCATATTACAGGGCGGAATGGTAACAACGGCTCACTTACTCCTTAAATTGAATTTTTTAATAGAGCTCGATTCCATTCATGCGACTCGTTATCGAAATCAAACAGAAGGTTATGAGTTAGAGTGGAAGCAATATCCAGCAATAGATTTAAAAGGGAAAAACATCCTGATTGTTGATGATATCTTCGATGAAGGTGTGACTTTATCTGAAGTTAAAAAGTATTGCTTAAGCCGCGGGGCTCAAGAAGTTGCAATGGCAGTGTTGCTAGAAAAGCAACATTCAAGAAAGTTAACCACAGAGACGCCTGATTACGTTGCTCTAAAGGTACCTGATGTCTATGTTTTTGGTTTCGGCTTAGACTATCATGGACGTTACCGTAACGCGTCAGGGATTTATGCCCTAGACAGTACTAATAAACAGTCACAATAAATAATCATAAAAACCTCAGTTGGCGCAGATAAGCTGTGCAAGTTTTTACTGTGCATAGGAAATTTGAGAATCGCGTAGCGACCTTATTTGTCGTAAGCGAATTATAAAGTTTTCTAGCTGCATCAAAACTTGTAAAGGGTTTCGTGATTCAACTGCGGTATTTAGGATAATAAAGGTAGAAAAATACTATGACATTAACAGCAATTATTGGCGGTTCAGGCTTTGATAGCTTCGATACGCTCATTGTAAACGATGCCATATTCAGGGAAACGCCTTATGGCGCTCACTCTGGCCCTGCGCTAAGCGGAAGTTTAGGTGACTCTCCCT
The DNA here is from genome assembly GCA_047629215.1 of Cellvibrionaceae bacterium. Classification (GTDB taxonomy): domain Bacteria; phylum Pseudomonadota; class Gammaproteobacteria; order Pseudomonadales; family Cellvibrionaceae; genus CANLBN01. The sequence goes on from JBLHWO010000007.1 coordinate 28,233, forward strand.
GTTTATTTTTACCTCGGCATGGAGCGGGGCACTATCTACCGCCTCATAAGGTGAATTACCGAGCCAATATGTGGCTACTGAAAGAGTTGGGCGTTAAAAAAATTATTGCTTTTAATGTTGTTGGGGGAATCACCCCTCTTATGTCGCCTGATACGATCATAATACCAGATCAAATAATCGATTATACCTATGGTAGAGACCACACCTTTTACGATGGGAGTCAAAAACAGCTTTTAGGCGAAACATTCCAAAATGTAGAACACACAGATTTTTCTGAGCCCTTTACAAAAAGCTTGAGAAAGCAAATTATTGAATTTTTTCAAGAGTCTGATATCGATATTATTGGAAGGGGCGTTTATGGCTGTACGCAAGGCCCTCGTTTAGAATCAGTAGCTGAAATAGAGCGTTTAAAGCGTGATGGTTGCGATATTGTTGGTATGACAGCAATGCCAGAAGCGGTTTTAGCGCGCGAGCTAGGCATAGACTATGCCGCAATCGTAACGGTAGTGAACTGGTCTGCAGGAGTGTCGCGAGATCCGCTCTCCATGATCGAAATAATGAACACTGTTAAAAAGAATATGAATAAAATAAAAACCTTGCTGCCAAACTTATTGCAATTTTTATGAACTGCGTCACTAAAGTTTTCACCTTATCCAACATAGGTCTGTAGACATCTCATAATCGATCAAAGACAATAATCATGTGATTTTTCTCTTGCAAGCGTTCTCTTCAAGAGAAAAAAATTATCAATAATTATAAAAGGGTTTGTTTTAGCATGTCTGATAATGATGGTGAAAATAGCCGTGAAAATGGCGTAGTGAAATGGTTTAACAATGCTAGGGGTTATGGCTTTATCGCTGCAAGCGAACATACAGAGGATGTTTTTGTTCACTACAGAAACATCCGCGGTGATGGCTTCCGTTCACTCAACGAGGGGCAAACTGTTGAATTTAGTTTAGCTGAGGGTGAGAAAGGTTTGCAAGCTGAAGACGTGATGTGTCTTTAATGCTTTTTATTCCTCAATGGGTGTAAAGTGTATCAAGACACCCATCAAGGGATGGTCAATATAATGTAACTCCTTGCTGCGCATTCTTCTGCGTTCTCTTAGAGTTGCAACAGGGTAACTCGTTACATCAAAGCTTGATTGAGCGGATGAGTTGTCGGGCCTTTGAGGCACATTAGGCCACGTTAGATTATTGTCCTTTTTCTTTTGAGTTAACCACAAATCTGTAATTACATGCAGATACCTCGCGATATAAATTGTGATGCTGCCTTCTAGCTCATTATGACCATTAATGGTTTCTCCCCCGCTAATAATAATAGCGGGGGATTTACTTTCACTATCCATTTTCTGTCGCCATGACTGGTGTGTCAGTACACGATAATTATTATCTTTTCGTAAGGTGTAGTTAAATCCTCCAAGTATATGGCTGCTGTTTGGTAAGAGACTGAAGTTTCCTGACTCAGCACTTTTAAGCTGTTGATAGAAACTTGGGTAGGACAGATCAATATTTGTAGGCCAATTCTCTTGAGCGAATGCTTCGCTGCCTAAGCGTTTAAATACAAGCACTTCGACGCTGTACCAGCGTCCTTCATTTTGGGCCAACACATTTTCGCTTAGTAAAATACCGAATAAGAATGCTATAAAAAATACAATATTGCTCGCTTTCTTATGGAAGCAGGTAAAGATCGGTTTGTATGTTAGTAGATTCATTTTGAAGCTTCGTTATCTTTTACGTTTAAATGGTTAAGTAATTCTTGCACTGTCTCTATTCTATCATCGGCACTGTGCATGGCTGATTTGAATAGTAACTGATTTGCGCCACGAAGTTGATAGTCTTGAGGTTGGTTTTGTACCAGTTTAATAATGGTCAAAGGGTCAACATTTGGATCTGCTGAAAAGTCTATTTTTCCTTGACGATCGTTCGCATCAATTTTAGTAATTCCCATTTTCTCAGACTGAAGTTTAATTTGAGTGACGGCAATAAGGTAGTTGACTTCGTCGGGTAGCAATCCAAAGCGATCGATCATTTCGACCTGAATTTCACGAAAATCTTTTTGTTCGGAAATAGCCGACAGGCGCTTATAAAGGCTTAAGCGTGTATGAACATCGGGTATGTATTTATCGGGTATTAATGCCGGTATATGTAAATTAATATCAATATTATCAGCTTGCAGCTTAATGTCTTCAACTTGCTTGCCCGATTTTAGCGCATTGACCGTTTGTTTGAGCATATCCATATAAAGGGTAAAGCCAATGGTGTGCATTTGGCCGCTTTGATCGTCGCCTAAGAGTTCTCCTGCGCCGCGTATCTCCAAGTCTTGCGTGGCTAGCATAAAGCCAGCCCCTAGATCAGTGGCATTGCTAATGGCTTCTAAGCGTTTCTCTGCATCCGCAGTCATGACTTTGGGGGGGGGCGTTAACAGATAGGCATAGGCCTGATGGTGTGAGCGGCCCACTCTACCGCGCAACTGGTGGAGCTGTGCTAGTCCAAATTTATCGGCGCGCTCAATAATAATGGTGTTGGCGTTAGGGACATCGATTCCTGTTTCAATAATAGTGCTACAAACAAGTATATTAAAGCGCTGATGGTAAAAATCGCTCATTATATGCTCTAGCGCCCGCTCTCGTAACTGGCCATGAGCCACAGCAACACGTGCTTCCGGAATAAGATCTCTTAGATCTCTCGCTGTTTTTTCGATCGTCTTTACGTCGTTGTGTAAGAAATACACTTGACCTCCACGTAATATTTCTCGTAGTACCGCCTCTTTGATTAAATTTTCATCATGAGGGCGAACAAACGTTTTTACTGAGAGTCTTCTTGCGGGGGGCGTTGCTATAATCGATAGATCTCTAATACCATGCATTGCCATATTGAGCGTGCGTGGAATTGGAGTTGCTGTTAGAGTTAAAATATCGACTTCACTTCTTAACGATTTAACGGCCTCCTTTTGACGTACACCAAAGCGATGCTCTTCATCGATAATCAATAAGCCTAGAGATTTAAATGAAAAGTCAGAGTTTAAAATTTTATGAGTACCAATTAAAATGTCAATTTGGCCTAATGCTATTTTGGCTTCAATTACTTTGACCTCTTTTGGTGTTTTGAAGCGAGAGACCATGTCAATATTAACCGGCCAGTCAGCAAAACGATCACAAAAATTATCGTAATGTTGTTGGGCTAATAGGGTAGTGGGTACAAGGACAGCAACTTGCTTGCCTGCTGTAGTTGCAATAAAAGCTGCGCGCATAGCAACTTCTGTTTTACCAAAGCCAACATCACCGCAGACCAACCTATCCATAGGTCTTGTAGAGCGCATATCACCGATGACGGCTTCAATAGTTGATTCTTGATCGGGGGTTTCTTCAAAAGGAAAGCTGGCTGCAAAACGCTGGTAGTCAGCTTCGTTAAATTTAAATATATGACCTTCTCGGGCATCTCGGCGCGCATAAATGTCTAATAATTCTGCAGCAACATCGCGCACTTCTCGTGCCGCTTTGTCTTTTGCTTTTTGCCATCGATCACTACCTAATTTATGTAAGGGAGCGAGAGCTTCGTTATTACCGGCGTAGCGATTGATTAGGTGTAAGTGAGTAACAGGCACATATAGTTTAGCTTTATCGGCATATTCTAATGTTAAGAACTCATTGGCTTGCTCATCGACAATAATGGTTTGTAAGCCTAGATAACGACCTACACCATGATCGATATGAACCACGGGTGAGCCTATGTTAAGCTCAGTTAGACTTTTAATTAAGACGTCAGTAGGATCTTGCGATGTTTTTCTACGTCGGCGTTGCTTAACTTGCTGCCCAAATAATTCCGTTTCGGTGATAAGCGCAATATTGGCTTCATCTAATAAGCAGCCGATGTCTATCGGTGTTTCAATAATACCGCTAAGGCTTTCTTTATCTTCAATGAAATCTTTCCAGCTTGGAAAGCTGGTGGGTTTAATGTTTAGAGGTTTTAACACGTCTAGCAATGCTTCACGACGACCAGCAGATTCAACACAAAATAATAAACGATAAGAGTGTTGATTAATAAAATTTTCTATATTCAGTAAGGGTTCGTTACTTTGGCCATCAATAGCCAATGTTGGTAGCTGTTGAGTGGAGAATAAAGTTTCATTTTGTGCGGGAGGTAAATCGTTTGGGTGATCATCAATCAAACTAATATGATTAAATGATTTAATTTTATTAAAAACATCGCTTATAGGAAAAAATAATTCTGTTGGTGCTAGGATAGGTCTTTGTAAATCTCCACTACGGCTCTCATAGCGATTATTAATTTCGCGCCAGTAGTGATCGCCGGCATGTTCTAATCCAGCTAAAGAAAAAATACAGGTATTTGCTGGAAGATAGTCAAATAAAGATACCGTTTTTTCGAAAAATAACGGTAAGTAGTATTCTATGCCGGCGGGAGCTACTCCATCACTAATATCTTGATAAAGTGCGCATTGTCGATGATCGACATTAAAACGCTGATGCCATTGGTTACGAAATTGACGGATACCATCGTCGTCTAATGGGTATTCTCTTGCGGGTAATAAGTTAACGGAGCCAGTTTGTTCGATTGTGCGTTGTGTCTCTGGATCAAATGTCCTCAAGCTATCAATCGTATCATCGAATAAATCAATCCGATAGGGGAGAGGGCTTCCCATTGGGTATAAATCAAACAAAGACCCTCTTACTGCAAATTCACCGTGCTCATAAACGGTATCAACACACCGATATCCGGCTTCTTCTAACTGAAGACGCATCCCTTTTATATCAAACTCGTCACCGTTCTTAAGCAGTAAGCTGTATTTTTGCAAATGACTTTTAGGAGGAAGTTGAGTCATCAAGGTAGTGATGGGTGCGACTACAACCCCTTTTTGTAGTTGTGTTAATGCATGCAGGCTCTGCAAGCGGGCCGATACAATATCATCGTGGGGTGAAAAGTGGTCGTAAGGTAAGGTTTCCCAATCGGGGAAATGCAATACAGGCGTAGTGTTGTTAGGCTTCAAGAAGAACCGCAATTCATGGGTGATATGGGCTGCGCTGGCAGTATCAGGGGTCACTAATAATAGCGGTCGCCCTTGTTCAGCGGCACGGCTGATAGCCAGTGCTTTGGCGCTACCCTTAAGGCCGCTCCAGGTACGTTTATTTTTTATAGCATCTAAGCTGGGTATTTTAAACAGTGGTTTTTTGTTGGATTCTAAAAGCATTAATAGTCGTTACGTTTTAGTTAGTTTACAGATAGACTTCGCTAGCTAGCATATTGATACTACTAGATAGAAGAGATTAATTATTGAGACCTTTGCACGAAAGCTATTTTACGTTCATGCGGATTTACCCCTCAAGGAGGCACCGAGGAAAAATGGTCTCAATCAGTCATTTATAATACATAAACTCCCTAAATCTGTTCCTACAGATTTATCGTGCGCTTTCTGGATACCCTTGGGGTATCCAGAAAGCATACCCCAAGGGTATCCAGAAAGCATCTTCCGTGCAAAGGTCCCTAATTGATTTGCCTCATCACTTTTTCACGCAGCATTATACGTCGTCGTGGATAAAAAGTGCCTTTATATATTTACATCATTTATCTCTTCGAATTAATAGTTGGGGCGGATAAATGTGGGCTAACATGTGGGCTATACAGGCTTGCACTTGTCAGCGTTAAGAAAGATAATGTGCGCCCTGAATTGTAAGCTATTGATAGCTTTTTCATAAGGCTGCGCGTGTTAATTTGCCAGCTCGCATCTCTAACTCCCTCAACCTAAAGGTACTTTGTGGTGAATCGACCCAAGCCGGACGACTATTTTAAAGATTGGAAAGAACGTGAAGCCTTGGCAGAAGCCATGATTCCAATGATTGGTAAGCTTTATCGTGAAAATAATGTAAAGGTCTATATTTACGGAAGACCACTGATTAATCGTTCAGTGATCGACATCATGAAGCATCATCGAGCGGTACGTCAGGTCGAAGAAAATGAACTATCGGAATTTGAGAGTTTCCCCATATTAAAGGCTATGACTGAGTTGGATATGGGTACAGCTCATATCGACTTGGGTAAATTGGCCGTTAAATATATGGAAGCAGGTAAGCCCGCTGATGTTAAAGCCTGGGTGTCAGGAGAGTTAGTTGAATTTGTGGGTTCAAGTGATAAGCAATTAGCGGCACCACAAGATGTGGTGCTTTATGGTTTTGGCCGAATTGGCCGATTAATGGCGCGTTTGTTAATTGAGAAAACGGGCGGTGGCGATTTATTACGCCTAAAAGCAGTTGTCGTTCGTAATGGCGGCAAAGACGATATAATCAAGCGCGCTAGCTTGCTGCGTCGTGATTCGGTACACGGTAGCTTTAAGGGTACTATTCGAGTTGATGAAGACACCAATTCATTAATCTGTAATGGGTCTGAAATTAAAGTAATCTATGCGAATTCACCAGCAGAGGTTGACTATACAATCTATGGTATTAAAGACGCTATTTTAGTTGATAATACAGGCGTATGGCGCGATGAAGACGGGTTATCCCAACACCTTAAGTGCCCAGGCATTAGTAAAGTATTATTAACTGCGCCGGGCAAAGGCGATATGAAAAATATTGTATTCGGTATCAACAATAATACTATTGAGTCTACGGATACCATTATCTCAGCAGCTTCTTGTACCACGAATGCTATTACCCCGGTACTGAAAGCCATGATGGATAAATACGGCGTTAAACGCGGCCACGTCGAAAC